>NZ_PVBL01000016.1:0-155499 GCF_002968555.1 Neorhizobium sp. T6_25 | reverse complement strand
CGGTCCCAACCAGCATGCGCCAATCAATCAGTGATTTCTGAAGAACGAAAGTCGTCGTCGCCAGCAGCGCCGCCGCCCTCGTTCAGTGAGCGGGTTATAGTGCCGACCCCAGTTTGAAGTCAACAGCATTGATTCAGAAATCTTGAGAAAAACGACATCCACTTGATTATAAAGGTGAATTTCCATGAAAACTCCGTGAAAGCCGTTTTCTCCCGACTTTCGAGCCCCTGAGACGGGCATAAACAGCGCCCTTTTGGCCCCTGCCCCAAAACCGCCCCGACAAATTCACAATCTCATGGTTACCACGATTGCAGCAGGGAATCGGAACGACGCCTCGGTGAAGTGTACGCGTTTGCACCGCGGCCGATTTGACTCTCTAGACTGAAAGGGGCACATGTTTGGCCCAAGGTCCCGCAGGCAGTATAGAAGCTGCCTACGGCAATAACGAGTATCAGGGACTGGCTTTAATTGGCATGATGACGGCCCGCAGCATGATCCGCTCGCTCGGCAACGAACCGCCGATCCTCGCCGACGGCCGTCGCGCTCCGGATCGACGTGAGATTTCGTTGCGTTGGCTGTCCGGCACCTTCCTGACCGGCATTACCTCTTCGATCCTGATGGGCGTTGCTTTGTTTGCCGCCCTCGACGGCCGTCAGCAGCTTGCCATCCCCGCCGAAGCCTCCGCCTCAATCCCGACCAACGATGCAGATGCTGCCTCGCGCGGCAAAAGGCTGCTCGGCAGCAATATCGTCGCTATGCCGACCGACCGGAAGGTGATGGAAGTCTCGACGGTCGTGCACGAGGGTAACAAGGAAGTCGTCCGCCGCAAGCCTTTCGCCCATGTAAAGATGAATCTTGCCGCAAACCACGTGGCGCAGGAAGATTACCCGAACTTCGATCCGATGACGATCTTCTCGTCGAGCGAGACCCCGCCGCCGCCTGCCGCGCGTGCCGGCGTCATCTACGGCTCGAATGTCGAGTCCGAGGTCAGTCTCCAGACCGTGGCCTTCCCCATCAAAGGCAGCATGTATGCCTTCGCGCAGGCGATGACGCTGGAGGAGGTCGAAGAAAACGTCCGCTCCAACGGTTCGGTGCTCACCGACGGCAACGGCCAGCTTTCGGCGCTCTATTATGTCGACCCGCAGCGCTTCTCCTCGAAGGAGGACGGCGGCGGTCTCGATATCACCGCCGGCCTTTCGGCCCGCGTCGTCGAGGAAAACATCTCGGTTTCGATGCCTGAGGCGATCAACGCCCGCACCCGCGAATATGCCGACGACATCATTCCCGTGCGCAAGGCCGAGACGGTCAGCCAGGCGATGACCGAGGTCGGGTATCCGGAAGGCAAGGCGCGAGAGATTTCCGGCTACCTGCAGTCCCGCCTCGGCGAGGCCGACCTTTCCATCGGCGACGTGCTGCGCATCGGCGTCATCCAGGAAGGCGACATGGTCCTCGTCGTCCGCGCCAGCCTCTATCGCCGCGGCGACCACCGGGTAACCGTCGCTCTCGACGATCACGGCCGCTTTGTGGACGGCCAGGAGCCGCCGATGCTGGACGCGGTCGCCTCCGCCTTCAGCGAACAATCACCACAGATCGTCGCCGGCCGGGAACTGCCGCGCGTCTATGACGGCATCTACCGGGCAGCCCTCTCTTACGGCATGAGCAAGGAGATGACCGGCACGCTGGTAAAACTGCTTGCCAGCAACGTCGATCTGCAGGCCCAGCTGAAGCCGGCGGACAAAATCGAGGCCTTCTTCTCGGTCGCCGACGAAAAGGGCCAGGCCAACAAGGATTCCCAGCTGCTTTACGTGAATGCCCGGTTCGGCGACACGACGAGCCGTTTTTACCGCTTCCAGAACCCCGACGACAACTCGGTCGATTATTTCGATGAGGACGGCAAGAGCATCCGGCAATTCCTGCTGCGCAACCCGCTTCCGAACGGCCGCATGACCTCCGGCTTCGGCATGCGCGGCCACCCGCTGCTCGGTTATTCCCGCATGCATACCGGCACCGACTGGGCCGCCCCGCGCGGCACGCCGATCATCGCCACGGGCAACGGCGTCGTCGAAAAGGCCGGCTGGGATTCCGGCGGCTATGGCAACCAGACGCTCATCCGCCACGCCAATGGCTACGTCTCCTCCTACAATCACCAGAGCGCCATCGCGCCAGGTGTTCGTGAAGGCGCCAAGGTCACCCAGGGCCAGGTCATCGGTTACGTCGGCTCCACCGGCCAATCGACCGGCGCCCACCTTCACTACGAGCTGATCGTCAACGGCACCAAGGTCGATGCGATGAAGATCCGCCTGCCGGGCGGCAATTCGCTGAACGGCAAGGCGCTCGCCCGTTTCGAAGAGGAACGCAAGCGGATCGATACGATCCTCAACACCCAGTCGGCCGACGAGGTCGCCAGCCGCTGAGGCCTTTACCGGATCAACTGGGCACGAACAAGAGTGGCGGCCGAAGCCGCCATTCTGCTTTTCAACGTTCGGTTCGGCTTACGCAGCCTCGCTCACCACCCGTTTGACCCGGAAGAGCAGCCGGTCGGAACCGGCGCTGACCGCGACAGTCGAGCCGTCCGGGATCTGGCCGCCGAGGATCTGCTCGGCGAGCGGATCCTGCATGAACTTCTGGATCACCCGCTTCAGCGGACGAGCGCCGTAGACCGGATCGTAACCCTTGTCGGCCAGCCATTCGCGGGCATCCGGACCGAGATCGATGGCGATCTTCCGCTCCGCCAGAAGCGACAGCAGCCGCCTCATCTGGATATCGACGATCGCCCCCATCTCGTTCCGCTTCAGGCGATGGAACAGGATGATCTCGTCGATGCGGTTCAAAAATTCAGGTCGGAACGAGGCTTTCACCACGTCCATCACCTGCTCGCGCACGCTTTCGGAATCCTCACCCTCGCGAAGAGCGGTCAGGTATTCCGCTCCGAGATTGGAGGTCATGATGATCATCGTGTTCTTGAAGTCGACCGTGCGGCCCTGCCCGTCCGTCAATCGCCCGTCGTCGAGCACCTGCAGGAGAACGTTGAACACGTCCGGATGCGCCTTCTCGATC
The DNA here is from genome assembly GCF_002968555.1 of Neorhizobium sp. T6_25. NCBI lineage: Bacteria > Pseudomonadati > Pseudomonadota > Alphaproteobacteria > Hyphomicrobiales > Rhizobiaceae > Neorhizobium > Neorhizobium sp. T6_25. The sequence goes on along the minus strand of NZ_PVBL01000016.1, from coordinate 152,442 downwards.
TCGTCGAACAGCACGATCTGGTAGGGCTTGCGCCGCACCGCCTCGGTCAGCGCGCCGCCTTCCTCGTAACCGACATAACCCGGAGGTGCACCGATCAGCCGCGCGACCGAATGCTTCTCCATGTATTCCGACATGTCGAGGCGAACCATCGCGGACTCGTCGTCGAACAGGAAGCGGGCCAGCGATTTGGTCAGCTCCGTCTTACCGACCCCGGTCGGGCCGAGGAAGATGAACGAGCCGATCGGCCGGTTCGGGTCCTGCAGCCCGGCACGCGAACGGCGAACCGCACGCGAGACAGCCTGGACCGCATCGCCCTGGCCGATGACGGATTTCGCCAGCTCGTCCTCCATGCGCAGCAGCTTGTCGCGCTCGCCTTCCAGCATCTTGTCGACCGGAATGCCGGTCCAGCGCGACACCACGTGGGCGATCGCATCCGGGTTTACGACTTCCTGCACCATCGCATTGGTCGAGCTGTCCTGGGCTTCCGCCTCCACGAGGCGCTTTTCCAGTTCGGGGATTACGCCATAGGTCAGCTCTCCGGCACGCTGGAACTCGCCCTTGCGCTGGGCGGTCGCAAGTTCGTTGCGGGCTTCGTCGAGCTGCCGCTTCAAGTCGGCGGCAAGGCCGAGCTTCTGCTTTTCCGCCTGCCAGCGGGCCGTCAGCGCATCCGCCTGCTCTTCGAGCGAGGTGACTTCGCCCTCGAGCCTCGCCAGCCGGTCGACCGAAGCACTGTCGGTTTCCCGCTTCAGCGCTTCCCGCTCGATCTTCAGCTGCATGATGCGGCGGTCGAGTTCGTCGAGTTCCTCGGGCTTGGAATCCACCTGCATGCGCAACCGAGCTGCGGCTTCGTCCATCAGATCGATCGCCTTGTCGGGCAGGAACCGGTCGGTGATGTAGCGGTTGGAAAGCGTCGCGGCCGCAACAAGTGCCGAATCCGAGATACGGACCTTGTGGTGCTGTTCGTATTTTTCCTTGAGGCCGCGCAGGATCGAGATCGTGTCCTCGACCGTCGGCTCGTCGACCACGACCGGCTGGAAACGGCGGGCAAGCGCCGGATCCTTTTCCACATGCTTGCGGTATTCGTCGAGCGTGGTCGCACCGACGCAGTGAAGTTCGCCGCGGGCAAGCGCCGGCTTCAGCAGGTTGGACGCATCCATCGCGCCATCGGACTTGCCGGCACCGACCAGCGTGTGCATCTCGTCGATGAACAGGATGATCTGGCCATTTTCCGACTGCACTTCGTTGAGCACGCTCTTCAGACGCTCTTCGAATTCGCCGCGATATTTCGCGCCAGCGATCAAGGCACCCATGTCGAGCGCCATCAGCTTCTTGTCTTTCAGGCTTTCCGGCACGTCGCCGTTGATGATGCGCAGCGCCAGGCCTTCGGCGATCGCCGTCTTGCCGACGCCGGGCTCACCGATCAGGACCGGATTGTTCTTGGTGCGGCGGGAGAGAACCTGGATCGTGCGGCGGATTTCGTCGTCGCGGCCAATCACCGGATCGAGCCTGCCGTCGCGGGCTTCCGCCGTCAGGTCGCGCGCATATTTCTTCAGGGCCTCGAAACCGGCCTCGGCATTGGCGCCGTCCGCCGTGCGCCCCTTGCGGATATCGTTGATCACCTGGTTGAGGCCCTGCGCCGTCAGGCCGGCCTTCTTCAAGGTCGCCGACGTCGATGCCGAGCTTTCGATGACAAGCGCGAGAAGCAGGCGTTCGACGGTGACGAAGCTGTCGCCAGCCTTCTTGGCTGCCTCTTCCGCGGTCGAGAAAACCTTGGCGAGCGGCTGGGAGAGATAGATTTCGCCATTGCCGCCGGAAACCTTGGGAAGCTTGGCAAGTGCGGCGTCGTTGGCGATGCGCGCTTCCTTGGAATTGCCGCCGGCGCGATCGATCAGCGAGGACGCCATGCCCTGATCGTCGTCGAGCAGCACCTTCAGCACATGTTCAGGCGTAAACTGCTGGTGACCCGAAGCCAAAGCCTGGGTCTGAGCCGACTGCAGGAAACCGCGGACGCGCTCGGAGTATTTTTCGATGTTCATTCTGGTACCTCCAGTGATCGACCCGCCCTTGATAAGGCACGGACCGATGATTGAGATTGAGCTCCCTCAAAGGCGAGCCCTGCCGAAACCTCGGCGTTGCTGGAGATATGGTAAGCGGATTCTCGTGTTTAAAGTGTTCAGAAGCTGAAAATCCACGAGCGGAAACCTCACGAATTTTCCGCGTGACAATCCACAATCCAGCGAATACAGAAACCGCATGTCTTTCACGTCCGCCCACGCCTCGCGATTTTATAGCTACCGCTTTCCCCAGCGGATGCGGGTCCGTGCGTAGCTGATTTCGACGCAACGACATTCCCTCAAGCCGCTAGTCTACCTGGCGGCTTTTTCAATTCCGCACGGTAGCACCAAACAGGAGCCATGCCCGTGCAGAATGCCCGTCCCGCCAATACCGTCGACGATCGCCGCATCGTCGAGATCACACCGCTGACCATCCCCGCCGACATCATCGCCGAAATCCCGCGCAACGAGGCGGTCACCGGGACGGTGACCCGGACGCGTGACATCGTCCATCGCATCCTGCATGGCGAGGACGACCGGCTGATCGTCGTCATCGGTCCCTGCTCCATTCATGACCCGATCGCAGCACGGGACTATGCGGCCCGGCTGGAAGAACAGCGACGACGTTTCAGCGGCGATCTCGAAGTCGTCATGCGCGTCTATTTCGAAAAGCCGCGCACCACCGTCGGGTGGAAGGGCCTGATGAACGACCCACATCTCGACGGCAGCTACCGGATCGAAGAGGGTTTGAGGATCGCCCGGCAGCTTCTTCTGGATATCAATGCGACGGGCCTTCCGGCCGGCTGCGAATTCCTCGATACGATCACGCCACAATATATCGCCGACCTCGTCAGCTGGGGGGCGATCGGTGCACGGACGACCGAAAGCCAGGTACATCGCCAGCTCGCATCCGGCCTCTCCTGCCCGATCGGCTTCAAGAATGGCACCGATGGCGGCGTCGCGGTTGCGCTCGATGCCATACTGGCCGCATCGCAGACGCACCATTTCCCGGCGGTGACCAAGGACGGCCGGGCCGCGATCGCCACGACGACCGGCAACGAGGATTGCCACGTTATCCTGCGCGGCGGCAAGCAGCCGAACTACGCGGCGGCCGATGTCGAGGCCGTTTCCACGGACGCGGCGAAACGCAGCTTGGAGCCGCGCATTCTCATCGATGCCAGCCATGCCAATAGCGGCAAGGATCCGATGAACCAGCCGCTGGTCGTCAAAAACGTCGCGACGCAGATGGCGGCCGGCAACATGGCCATCAAGGGCATGATGATCGAGAGCAATATCGTCGGAGGACGCCAGGATCTGGTGCCCGGCAAGCCTCTCGTCTACGGCCAGAGCATCACCGACGGCTGCATCGACTGGGAGGCATCGGTCCTGGTGCTTGAGGAGCTTGCCCGCTCCGTCCGCGATCGGCGCCAGCCTCGGTCCTGAAGCAGAAGGCAATCCCTGCTCGAAGAAAAAGGCCGCCCGGTTTCCCGAGCGGCCTTCTTGATCTCGTTGTCTATAGTGTGGCTTATTCCGAAGCTGCATCCGCCAGGGCCGGCTGCGAGCCGTCGCCCGAGGCTTCGCCTTCGGAACCACCTTCTTCACCGGCGCCTTCGCCACGACGCGGACGACGCGGGCGGCTGCCGGCGGCGCGACGACGGCGCGGCGTGGCTTCTGCCTGTGCCTCTTCCTCGACCGCCACTTCCGCGGGCGTGCCTTCGATCACCGGCTGCGGGCCGGAACCATCGATGACCGGAGCAACCGGCTGGGGTGCTGCGACCTGTGTCGGAACCGCTGCGACTGCCGGCTGTTCCGGACGATTTTCGCGGCGGGGGCGTTCGCGCTGCTGGTCACGCTGTTCGCGGGGCTCCCGTTGTTCACGGGGTTCCCGCTGCTCGCGAGGCTCGCGCTGTTCACGGGGCTGCTCCCGGCGCGGCTGCTGTTGCTGGACCTGCGGCTGCGGAGCCTCGTCCATGGACGGCTGCTGCGAGTAACCGTTGTCCTCGCCATCGCTATTGTCCATGTCGTCCTGATCCTGAACGTTGCCGTCCCGATCTTGGTAGTCGCCACGATTGTCGTGCTGGAACCGATCCTGCATCTGCGCCTGTGCGGCGGCAATGATGCGGTTATAGTGTTCGGCGTGCTGGAGATAGTTCTCCGCCATCACGCGGTCGCCGGAGCTTTGGGCATCACGGCCGAGTTGGCTATATTTTTCGGCGATATGCTGGGCGGTCCCGCGGATCTTCACATCCGGGCCGGAGCTGTCGTAGGTGCGGCTGAGAGGATTGCCGCCCTTGCGGTTGAAGTTGTTATTTCCGCCGCCGCCGCCACTATTGTTATTATTGTTACTGCCGCGACCTCGACCGCGTTTGTTCTGCTGTCCTGGCCTCATCTATCGTTCACCAATTCTCTGTCTTCGCTGATAAGGGGCCACGCGGTCTGCCGGACAGAGCCGAACAAGACTTCGCGTGCCGCGCACAGGCCGATCAAAGCGTCCTGCCGCTTGTGAAAGTCAAATTAACTGATTCACGCACCGGGAATTGTTCAACCTTCGCAACTCTTCGAAAAGAGAAGGATCAAAGGGTTGCCCTGTAACCCGAACGAATCGCTGTTCATTCCCAGCCGTCCCAGTGCGTATTTGCAAGCTATCCCGCTTCCTCCGGAAATCCAAGCCTTTTCTTTTGCCTGCAAAATCAAGGGTGATTCACGGTAAATACGAGAACCCGATCATTATCGCCATAATCGCGGACCGCCTCCACCGGCGTAAAGCCGGCGACGCGGAAAATCGCGGTCACGGTTTCCTTCTGATCGAACCCGATCTCGACGCCGATAACGCCGTCCTCTTCGAGGAAATCTCCTGCACTCGCTGCAATCGCGCGATAGGCTTCAAGCCCATCCGGACCTCCATCTAGCGCTGCCAGCGGATCGAAATCCCGGACTTCCGGGTCCAATGCGGGGATAACATCGCTTCGTATATAGGGCGGATTTGACACGATTATGTCGAACCGGCCGGAAATTGCGTTGAACCAATGGCTGCGGACCACCTGAAATCTCTCGGCCATTCCCAGCCGCGCCGCGTTCCGCGCCGCCGTCTGCAGGGCATCCTGCGAAATATCGCTGCCGATCCCTTGGGCCTTTGGGCTTTCCTTCAGCAGTGCCAAAACGACCGCTCCGGTTCCGGTACCAAGATCGAGAATGCGTGCCAAACCCTTGTATGCGACAATCTGCCTCACATAGGCAAGCATCGAATCCACCAGGATTTCGGTGTCCGGGCGTGGCTCCAGCGTTTCCTTCGAAATCAGGAGCTCCATGCCGTGGAATTCACGTAATCCTAATATGCGGTGCACGGGCTCCCGTTTCAAGCGGCGCTCGACCGCTTTCGAGATCCGGGAGGTTTCCTCCTCCGTCAGCCGCCGCTCGCCGCCGGTGAAGACTTCGGTGCTGGAAAGCCCGAGCAACCCGCCGATCAGCAGCCGTGCCTCGATCGCCGCATCCGGCAGGCCCGCCGCCGAGAACCGCGATCTGGCATCCGTGACGGCTGCTCCGAGCGTCGTCATCCGTGTTGCTCGCCGAGCTGCGCCAGCTGGCCGGCCTGATAGTCGGAAATCAGCGCATCGACCACTTCGTCGATATCGCCTTCCATCATCCGGTCGAGCTTGTAAAGCGTCAGGTTGATGCGGTGGTCGGTAACCCGCCCCTGCGGAAAATTATAGGTGCGGATGCGCTCGGACCGATCGCCGGAGCCGACCTGGCTCCTTCGATCGGCGGAACGTTCGCTGTCCGCCTTCTGGCGCTCCATGTCGTAGAGGCGGGTGCGCAGCACCTGCATCGCCTTGGCGCGGTTCTGGTGCTGAGACTTTTCAGAACTGGTCACCACGATGCCGCTCGGCATGTGGGTGATGCGGACCGCGGAGTCGGTCGTATTGACGTGCTGGCCTCCGGCGCCCGACGAGCGCATCGTGTCGATGCGGATGTCTTCCGGCCGGATTTCGATATCGATCTCTTCGGCTTCCGGCATCACCGCCACGGTCGCAGCCGAGGTGTGGATGCGGCCGCTCGCTTCGGTATCGGGCACACGCTGCACGCGGTGCACTCCGGATTCGAACTTCAGCTTGGAAAAGACGCCGCGGCCGGTCACGGTCGCGATGATTTCCTTGTAACCGCCCGCCTCGCCTTCGCTTGCCGACAACACCTCGACCTTCCAGCCCTTGGTGGCGGCATAACGCTCGTACATGCGGAACAGGTCGCCGGCAAAAAGAGCCGCCTCGTTGCCGCCCGTTCCGGCGCGGATTTCGAGGATCGCGCTCCTCTCGTCGGCCGCGTCCTTCGGCAGAAGCAGGACCTGCATGTCCTTTTCCAGCGTCTCGAGCCGTTCCTCGGCGTCCGGCAGCTCCATTTCGGCGAGTTCGCGCATCTCGCGGTCGGTGCCCTTGTCGGTCAGCATCGCCCGCAGGTCGGCCACCTCGGCGATCGACTTCTCGTATTCGCGGATCTTGCGCACCACCGGCTGCAGTTCGGAATATTCGGACGCCAGCTTCACATAGACGTCGGCAGCCGGGCCTTCCGACATGCGCGCCTCGATCTCGCCGAACCGGCGTTCCAGCTCGCGCATCTTTTCGATAGGAAGCTTCGCCACCCACTAACTCCGTTTATTCTTTTTATCCGCTAGACGGGAATATTGTTGGCCTCGGCGAACCGCACAAGCAGCGCACGGATCGGCTCCGTCGACCTTATATCGTCGAGCGCCACGTTCAATTCAGCGGACAGCTTGTCGATGTCAAGCCCGAGCAGCATCGCCTTGACCGGCCCGATCGAAGTCGGGGACATGGAAACCGAGCGGAAACCGACCCCTAGAAGCGCCATGGCGGAGAGCGGCTTGCCCGCCATCTCGCCGCACAGCGTCACCACCGTCTTGTTGCGTTCGCCGGCCCGAGCAATATCGCGCAGAATGCGCAGGAACGGCTTGCCGAGATTGTCGAAACGATCGGAAACCCGGGCATTGCCGCGATCCGCCGCCATGGTGAACTGGAACAGATCGTTCGAACCGACCGAGACGAAATCCACTTCCGCCATCAGCTCGTCGAGCTGCCACATCAGCGCCGGCACTTCGAGCATCGCCCCGAACTGCAGCTTGCGCGGCAGGCTGTGGCCGAATTTCGAAAGATGCTGCACTTCCTTCTGCATCAGTTCCCGCACCGCGTGGATTTCCGAAACCTCGGTCACCATCGGCAGCATCATCTTGAGTTCGGCGCCGGCGGAGGCCCGGAGCAGCGCCCGAAGCTGGGTGCGCAGCAGGCCCGGACGATCAAGCGACAGGCGGATCGCCCGCCAGCCGAGCGCCGGATTTTCCTCTTCCTGGGCCCGGAAATAGGAGACGACCTTGTCACCGCCGATGTCGAGCGTGCGGAACGTCACCGGGCGGCCGGCCGCCTGCTTGATGACGTTGCGGTAGAAGCTCTCCTGCTCCTCGAGCTTCGGCATGGTCGAGGCGATCATGAACTGCAGCTCGGTGCGGAAGAGGCCGATGCCGTCGGCGCCGGACTCGGCAAGCTGCGGCAGATCCACCAGCAGGCCGGCATTCATCTGCAGGCTGATGCGCTTGCCGTCCTTGGTGACCGGCTCGACGTCCCGCAGCGCCTTGAACTGCTCCTGCCGGCGGGCCCGCAGGCGCACCTTTTCCTCGTAGGCCTTCTGCAGGTCGAGAACCGGCCGCAGATGAATCTGGCCATCGTCGCCGTCGATGATGATCGGATCGCCGTTTTCGGCAAGCGCCACGACACCCGCCGCCTGGCCGACGACCGGAATGCCCATGGCCCGCGCAACGATCACCACGTGGCTCGTCACCGCTCCGTCTTCGAGCACCAGGCCGCGCAGGCTGGCGCGCGGATAGTCGAGCAGTTCGGCGGCCCCCATGGCGCGGGCGAGGATGATAGCGTCCGTCGGGAAACCTTCGTCGAAGGCGCGGCCGGAAAAACCCGTCAGCTGGCGCAGAAGCCGGTTGGCCAGGTCGTCGAAATCATGCATCCGCTCGCGCAGATAGGGATCGGTCAGGCGCATCATCCGCGCCTTGGTATCGCTCTGGACCTTCTCGACCGCGGCTTCCGCCGTCAGGCCGTTGTGGATCGCTTCTTCCATGCGGCGGACCCAGCCCTGGTCGTGGGCGAACATCCGATAGGTTTCGAGCACCTCGCGATGTTCGCCTTCCTGGGATACTTCGCGGCGCGACAGCATGTCGTCGATCGAGATGCGCAGGGACCCGAGCGATTCCGCCAGCCGGATCACTTCCTTCTCCGCATCTTCGTTGAGGAGATTGGTGACGACGATACGCGGTTCGTGCAGCACCACATGACCAAGGCCGATGCCTTCGTTATAGGCGTCGGCATCGATGGTGATGGCGCGCGTGAGGTCCAACTCGAGGCCCGGCCGGGTGATCTTCTTGAGCTCGCCGGTGGCGATCATCTCGGCGATCACCATCGCCGTGGTTTCGAGCGCCTCGACCTCGTCCTCGCGGTAGTTGCGGCTCGCCTTGTTCTGGACGACGAGAACGCCAAGCGTGCGGCCGGCCCGCAGGATCGGCACGCCGAGGAAGGAATGGTAGATTTCCTCACCCGTTTCGGGGAGATAGCGGAAGGCCGGATGCGCCTGCGCATCGGAAAGGTTGAGTGGCTGCGCGGACGCCGCGATCGTGCCGACGAGGCCTTGGCCCATCTTCAGCTGCGAAGTGTGGACGGCTTCCTTTTTGAGGCCTTCGGTGGCGTAGAGTTCGAGAACGCCGTCGGAGCGGAGCACATAGACCGAGCAGACCTCGGCCACCATGTTGCTGGCGATCTGGCGGACGATCCGGTCAAGGCGCTCCTGTGGCTCGAGCGGCTCCGCCATCAACTCGCGCAGCCGCTTCAACAGAACGCGCGGACCTGCCGACAGGTCTCTCATCGCCTATGCTCTCCCGAAACGAGGTCACCCCAACCGCAAGACGGCGCCTACAACTGCCGGCGCGTCCAAACGGTTCATTCTCAACTCTTATCGAGACCGTAGGCGGAATGCAAAGTCCGAACGGCGAGTTCGGAATAGGCACCGTCGATCAGGATCGAAATCTTGATTTCCGAGGTGGTGATCGCCTTGATGTTGATGGATTTTTCGGCAAGTGCCTTGAAAGCGTGCGCGGCAACGCCCGCATGGCTGCGCATGCCGATGCCGATGACCGAGACTTTCGCCAGGCCTGATTCGGTCTGGACGACGTCGAAGCCGATCTTTTCCTTGTTGTCGTCGAGCACCTTCATGGCCTTCTGCACGTCGCCCGAAGGTACGGTGAAGGTCATGTCGGTGCGCGAGCCGTCTTCCGACGTGTTCTGCACGATCATGTCGACATTGATATGCGCTTCGGCGAGCGGGCCGAAAATCGCAGCCGACACGCCCGGCCGGTCGGCAAGGCGCCGGAGCGAAATCTGCGCTTCATCCTTGGCATAGGCGATGCCGGTGACGACTTCCTGTTCCACGATTTCTTCCTCGTCGCAAATCAAAGTACCGGGCGGGTTCAAAAGGTCACCCATGCCCGGCGCATCGGGATCCTCGAAACTGGAACGCACGAAAGTGCGGACCTTGTGGACCATGGCGAGCTCGACCGAGCGCACCTGCAGAACCTTCGAGCCGAGCGACGCCATTTCGAGCATTTCCTCGAAGGAAACCTTCTTCATGCGCCGCGCCTGGGGCACGATACGCGGGTCGGTCGTATAGACGCCGTCGACGTCCGTATAGATGTCGCAGCGGTCGGCCTTGACCGCAGCCGCGATCGCCACCGCCGACGTGTCGGAACCACCGCGGCCGAGCGTCGCGATCCGGTTGTCCGGGCCGAGCCCCTGGAAGCCGGCGACGACAGCCACCTGGCCCTCGCCCATCCGCTTGACGATCTCGGAACCGTCGATCTCCATGATCCGCGCCGCCCCATGGGCGCTGTCGGTGCGGATGGGGATCTGCCAGCCCTGCCAGGACCGGGCATTGATGCCCATCGACTGCAGGGCGATGGCGAGGATGCCGGACGTCACCTGCTCGCCGGATGCGACCACCGCGTCATATTCGCGTGCGTCGTAAAAAGGCGAGTTGGCGCCGGAGACCTTCGGCATGTCCTGAACCCAGCCGACAAGCTCGTTGGTCTTGCCGGACATGGCGGAGACGACGACCGCGACCTCGTGCCCGGCCTCAACCTCACGTTTCACATGGCGCGCGACGTTGTGAATGCGTTCGAGATTGGCGACCGAAGTGCCGCCGAACTTCATGACGATGCGAGCCATACCGACAAAAACCACTGTTTCGCCAAGAGGCTTGGGAGCCTTGGGCGCCTGCTTTCAAACCGTCCCGAGATCCCGTCGTTTGCGACAGGATCACCGAGTTGCGGCGTCTCTTATCGAAAAGGCTGAAAAGGCGCAATGGTCAGAACATAGCGGAACGGTACGCTTCGGCGCGAGCTTGGCTTAATGCCCGGCGCAAAAAGGCCACCCATAGGCGGCCTCCTTGAATTTTTGGGCGGGATCAGCGGTTCAGGTTGCCGGTCATCGTCACGGCCGAGCCGCAAAGGGGCCGGCTGCAGTCAATCCCGGTCTGTGAAGAAACGGTCGGGATATCCCTGCCATACTGGCGGACGCGGCGGCTGCCGGTCGCCCGGGCTCCAGCTGCGGTCCCGGTCCCAGCGCGGGGCTCCGTCACGATCCCAGCGCGGCGGCGGCGGCGGGGGCGGCGGAAGACGGGATTCGCGTCTCCAGTCGTACCGGTCCCAGCGATCGCGATCGCGGTAGAAGTCGCGGTGGCGATAGTAGCGGCCCCAATAGTTGCCTACGTCGAACGTGACCATCGGAATGCCGAGGCCCTCGTAATAGTCGGGGGCGACATAGACGCGGTTGGAACGATAGGTCGCCTGCACGTAATTGCCCGACACCCAGCCGCGTCCGCCGACGAAGGCGACGTCGCACCAATTGACGCTGCTCATGCAGCCGTAGATCGTTACCGCCGCACCGACCGGAATGACGTCGACGGCCGGATAGCCGGTGCTTGGCCCGGACCGCATGTTGACATTGGCCGTGGCAACCCCGCGCACGGCCGCATCCGCAATCGACGGCGCCACGAACAGGGCGCAAAGTGCCGCAACGGACATCAGAATTTTCTTCACGGGCTTCCTCCTGAGAAACCGAATAACGCGCGAACCGGACCGACCATCTGCCAAACGGATTTCGCCGAATATCAATGTTCGAGACATTCCCATTGTTCCAGCGCGGCTCTGAATGGCGCATGAATAAACGAGTTGGCCGGGGCTAGCCTCTGGCCGGTCCGGTCGACTGCCGCTCGGCAATGTGACAAGCAAGCTCCACCCGCCGTGCCGGATTTGCAAATCCGGTCATCCCGTCCCGCAAAAGATCGAGCGCCACGGCGCCGAGCTCGCGCATCGGTACATGCACTGTGGTCAGCGGCGGATTGAGGAAGGCGGCCTGCGGCAGGTCGTCCATGCCCATCACCGAAACGTCGCCCGGCACGGTATAACCCATCTGCTGCACCCCCATCATCGCGCCGACTGCGAGACTGTCGCCCGCCGTCAGCACGGCGGTGAAATCGAGCCCGTTCCTGCGCAACCGCTCGCTGATCGCCTGGGCGGCAAGCTCCGGCAGCCAGTCCTCGACCGGCACGACGAGATCCGGGGGACAAGGCAAGCCGTGGTGTTGGAAGGCATCCTGCCAGCCTTCGCGGCGCCGGTCGATCGTCCGCCGGCCCGGACGCATCAGGAAGAGGATGCGTTTGTGCCCCAGCCGGATGAGATAGTCGGTGGCCAGATGCGCCGCCGACCGATTGCAGGGGGTCACGCTCGACAGCCGCATCATCGGATCGTCACCGTTGATCAGCACGACCGGCTTGCCGAAGCCGCGGGTAGCCTCGAGCATCCCTTCGTCGTCGACGGTCAGAAACAGCAGGCCCGCGACGTCCGGATCGACCAGCGCCTCTTCCAGCACCACCTTTTCCTCCGACTGGTCGGCGACCGCACGGGTGACGATATCGAGCCCGAGAGCCTGCGCGCGATCCCGCAACCCTTCCAGCACATAGAGCGTGAACTGGTTGCGCACGTAGTCGATCATCGCCGCGCTCGATGCCGCCAGGATCACCTTCTTGCCGGCGACCGGCGTCGGCATTGCGTAATTGGCGTCTTTCGCTGCCTCCATGATCCGCTGGCGGATGTCCGCGCGCACGCCCTTCTCGCCGGCCAGCGCCCGCGACACGGTGCTCAGCGACACGCCCACCTTTCCCGCAATATCCTCCAGCCGCACCCGCCGGCTTTTCTTGCCGCGCTTGCCCGGCACGATCGTCGCCGCCATGACATCCTCCCATCATCCATGCGCACACTGCAAAAAATTTTCAGATTGCGCAATCAATTTTCAGATGTTTTCATGACGGCACGTTTGGGAGAAGCGGATCGCAATGCTGCGCAGCAAATGCTGCAGCACAGGGAGGAATTGAGACATGGGCCTTTCAGCCCGGGACATCCGTGAAAAGCTTGACCGCCTCGTGACCGGCATGACCGGGCTTCGCGACGATGGCCGTTTCCACGAACCCAATCTCGACGGGACCGCCGGCGACTATATCTCTTTCGAAAGCTGGGAATGGCCGCAGGGCGTCGGCCTCTACGGCCTGATCCGTCTCTGGCTGTTCACCGGCCGCGACGACCTGAAGGCGCTGATCGAGAACTGGTATTCTGCCCGCATCGACGCCGGGCTCCCGACGCTCAACGTCAACACCACGGCGCCGATGCTCGGCCTTTCCGTCCTCTGGCGCGAAACCCGCGACCCGCGCTGGAAGCCGGTTCTCGACGCCTGGGCAGACCGCGTCATGAGCGAGATGGGCCGCACCGAGGAAGGCGCCTTCGAGCACCACGTCTCTGACAAGGTCAATAACGACGAACTCTGGGACGATACGCTTTATATGGTCGCCCTCTTCCTCGCCTCCTACGGCGAGGCGAGCGGCCGCCGCGAGCTGGTCGATGAGGCATCAAAGCAGTTCCTCGTCCATTCCCGTTACCTCGCCGACACGAAGACCGGCCTCTGGTTCCATGGCTGGACGTTCCAGGGCCGCCATAATTTTGCGGAAGCCCGCTGGGCGCGCGGCAATGCCTGGATCACCGCCGGCATGCTCGACCTTTTCGACCTCGCCGAGGTTTCGAAGCCGGTAAAGGATTTCCTGCTTGGCGTGCTGACGGCGCAGGTCAATGCACTGCTGCCGCTGCAGGCCGCTTCGGGCGCCTGGCGCACCCTGCTCGACGACCCGTCCTCCTACGAGGAGATCTCGGCGACGGCTGGCTTTGGTTACGGCCTGCTCAAAGGTTACCGTCTCGGCCTCGGCACCCCCGAATGGCGCGCCGCCGGCCTCAAGGCCGTTGAAGCGGTACTTGCCAATATCGACGAAACCGGCACCGTGCTCAACGTTTCCTACGGAACGCGCATGGGCCATGATCTGCAATTCTATCGGGATATTCCCATCCAGCCGACCGGCTATGGGCAGGCGCTTTCGATCCTGTGCCTCTCCGAAGCCATCCGGCATGTGGAACCGGGAGGCGAGACAGCATGACGATGAAGGTTCTTTACGGGGCTGGCCCCAACGACATCAAGACCTATGACACCGCTCGCCTGCGGGCCGAATTCCTGATGGAAGACCTGTTCCAGGCCGACAGGGTGAGCTTCACCTACACCCATGTCGACCGCTTGATCGTCGGCGGCGCTGTTCCGGTATCGTCGACGCTGAGCTTCGGTTCGGGCGAAGAGATCGGCACGCCCTTCCTGCTGTCGGCCCGTGAAATGGGCATCGCCAATCTCGGCGGCACCGGCGTCGTCTCAGTCGACGGCAAGAGTTTCACCCTGGAAAACCGCGACGTGCTTTATGTCGGCCGCGGCGCCCAGGAAATCTCCGTAGCCAGCGCCTCGGCCGACAAGCCGGCCCGGTTCTACATGAACTCCGTTCCTGCAGGCGCCGACATTCCGCACCGCCTCATCAAGCAGTCGGAATCGAAGATGCTGACATTCGGCGATCCCAAGCGCGCCAATCTGCGGAACCTGCGCATGTACATCCATCCGGAAGTCACGCCGTCCTGCCTGCTTCTGCTCGGCATCACCGACCTTGCCGACGGCAGCATCTGGAACACCATGCCGCCGCATCTGCATGAGCGCCGCATGGAAGCCTATTGCTATTTCGATCTGCCCGAAGAGGAACGGGTCATCCACCTGATGGGCCGCCCGGAAGAGACGCGCCATCTCGTGGTCAAGAACCTCGACGCGGTTCTCTCGCCCGCCTGGTCGATCCATATGGGTGCCGGCACCGCGCAATACGCCTTCGTCTGGGGCATGACCGGCGAGAACCAGGAATACAACGACGTGGCCCCCGTGGCCCTGAGCGAGCTGAGATAAGACTGCCATGAATCCCGAAGCAAACTGGATGCGAAAGACGTTGAAGCCGGGCGAAGCCGTCCGATACTGGCAGCTCGGCCGCATCGCCGAAGAGCGTTTCGACGTGCCCGATGCCCCGATGAAGGGCGAGATGGACCCGTTCTTCTTCCTGACCAAGGTCAAGAACTTCATTCCGCACGAATATCCGTGCCGCACCATCTTTGCAGACACCTATCGCGGCAAGCGCCCGGATGTCCGCGGCTCCTTCGATGCCACCCGCTGGTGGTTGCCTTTCGGTTCGCCGCGGCTCGATCTCTCCGGCTTCTGGTTCCGTCCGACCCGGCTCGCCACCTGGACCCGCACCTATATCGAGGCGGAAACCGCCGGCACGGCAAAAATCCGCCTCGGCACCTGCGGCGGCGCCGTCATCTGGGTCAACGGCACGGAAGCCGGCTGGATGGCGCCCTACAGCCGCAATCTCGAAGCCAAGCAGGAATTCGAACTGCCGCTGGTCGCCGGCCTCAACGAGATCACGCTGTTCTTCGACGACCTCGCCGAGCGTGACGCCCGCTATTTCTATCAGTTCGACTATCTCTCCGGCCCGGCTGCCAGTGTCGCCATGCCGGTTCCGGTCACGAGCCCCGTCGCCGCAAGCCTCGAAAAGGCGCTCGACACCATGTATTTCGACCGCCAGCACTATTTCGGCGGCGATATCACCCTGCTTCTCTCCGCGCCCCTGCCGGTCGAGGTTAAGGTCAATGTCGCGGTCGAAGGCGATTTCATGTCGCGCGAGCGCTTCGATTTCGACTTCACCCTGGCCGCCGGCGCCACCAGCCTCAATATCGGCCCGTCGGAAAAGGCGCCCGCCGACTTCCGCCACTTCCGCATCACCCTCAATGCCGGCGGCTTCGTCGTGTCCCGTTCGCTGGGCGTCGAGATCTGCCACGCCGAAAGCCAGGGGCAGGCTCCTGCATCGCTGAGCGATCGCATCACCGAGACCCTGGCGCAAATCTCGGAAAATTCCGAACGCGATACGGTCCGCGCCTTCGCCCGTCTGGCAAGCGGCCGGTCCGGTCCCGATACGGATGCGATGATCGAGGAAATCCTGCCCTCGATCGAGGACTGCCACGACTGCGCCGACTTCTCGCTGGTGCCGCTCATCTGGTCGCGCACCGTCTGGGGCAAGGACATCAACGAGAAGACCCGTGCCCGCATCGACGGCGCCATCCTCAACTACCGTTACTGGATGGATGAACCGGGTAACGACGTGCAGTGGTATTTCTCCGAAAACCACGCGCTGCTGTTCCACACCTCGGCCTATCTCGGCGGCAGTCTCTTGCCCGACGCCACCTTCGTCCGCTGCGGCCGCAAGGGTTCGGAGCAGGCAAAGGTCGGTGCCGCCCGCGTCCGCGCCTGGCTCGACCATTTCGAACATTGGGAAATGGCCGAGTTCAACTCCGCCCCCTATTTCCCGATCGACCTCAAGGGCCTGACGGCGCTTGCAGCCCTTTCGCCCGACAAGGATATCGCCGACCGCGCCAAGGCCGGCATCGTCCGCCTCTGCGAAATCATCGCCCGCTCCGCCCATCACGGCATGGTGACGGCAGCGCAAGGCCGCTCCTACGAGCACACGCTCTGCGCCGGCCGATCGCTGGAACTGTCCGGCGTTGCCCGCCTGCTCTGGGGGAAGGGTTGGTACGGCCGCCGCGTCCACTGCCTGCCGCAGATGGCCGTCTGCCTGCGCGATCATGGTCTCGAAATCCCTGCCGAATTCGCCGCGATTGCCGATCACCGCGGCAGCCAGCACCAGGAATGGCGTTTCGCCCAGGGCGAAAATTCCTTTGCGGCGCTCTACCACTACAAGGGCGAGCATTTCGCCATGGGCTCGACGGCTCATTACCGCTGGAACGAATGGGGTTACCAGGAGACCATCCTGCATCTGCGCCTCGGCGACAAGCCGGAAGCTGCGATCTGGATCAACCATCCGGGCGAGACCATCCAGTTCGGCTACGGCCGCCCGTCCTACTGGGGCGGCTGCGGCACCATCCCCCGCGCGCAGCAATACCGCGGTCTGGCGATCCTCGAATTCACTACCTATGAGGAACAGCCGGATTTCACCCATGCCTGGTTCCCCAAGGCCGAGTTCGACGAAACGCTTGTTTCCGGCGGCGTGGCGCTTGCCCGCTCCGGCAAGGGCGCCGTCATGCTGCGCACCGCCTCGAAGCTGGAGGCCGTCACCGAAGGCCCGTCGGCAGGCGCTGAACTGCGCCAGTACGGCCAGAAGACCCGCTGGATTGTCCGCGTCTGCGAAGCGGACAATCTCACTGCCGTCGAGTACCGCTTCAGCGGGCTCGCCCCGAGACAGGAATCCGACGGCACCGTCGTTGTCGAGGACCCGGAATATGGTACCGTCCGCTTCAGGAAAGACGGCTCCGTGGAAGCCGAAGGTCGCGTGATCGCGCGGTCGGATTACACAGTAAAAGGCGAAGCAACGATGCTGAGTGCTTCGTGATCTAAAAACCGGACGGGTGGAGGCCCGTCCATTCAGAGGAGGAAATGAGCATGAAAACCAAATCGCTTCTGGCGGGCGCTGCGCTCGCCCTTCTCATGTCGACGGCGGCACATGCCGGCGACGTGCGGATCATGTGGTATTCGGACGGCGTCGAAGGCGACGTCATGAAGGACCTCGTCGGCCGTTTCATGAAGGAAAACCCGGGCATCAACGTCATCCTCGACAACGTTGCCTACAGCGTCATCAAGGACCAGCTGCCCGTGCAGCTCGAAGCCGGCAACGGCCCGGATATCGCCCGCGTCACGGCGATCAAGGACCTCTCCAGGCACTGGCTCGACCTGCGCCCGCTGGTCAAGGACGCCAAGTACTGGGACGATAATTTCGGCGCCCAGGCCGACTGGATGCGTCCGGACGGCTCCAAGCAGATCTCCGGCTTCATGACGCAGATCACCCTGACCGGCGGTTATGCCAACAAGACCCTCTTCGACCAGGCCGGCGTTCCGCTTCCGGGCCCGAAGGCCACCTGGGAAGAATGGGCGGCTGCTTCCAAAAAGGTCAAGGATAGCCAGAAGCTTCCGTTCGCCATGGCGATCGACCGCTCCGGCCACCGCCTGACTGCTCCGCTCCTGTCCTACGGCGCCAACTATGTCGGCAAGGACGGCAAACCGGCACCGCTCGACAAGGGCGCCAAGGACTTCCTGACCAAGTTCGTCGGTTGGGTCGGTGAAGGCTCCTTCGCCAAGGACGTCTGGGTCTCGGCAGCCGGCTCGACCTACCGCGCCGCGGCCGAAGACTTCATCAACGGCCAGCTCGCCTTCTATTATTCCGGTTCCTGGCAGGTGGCGAACCTCACGACCAAGATCGGCAACAGCTTTGACTGGGTCGCGACCGGCAGCCCCTGCGGCCCGGCAGCCTGCACCGGCATGCCCGGCGGCGCGGCACTCGTCGCCGTGAAATACACCAAGAACCCGAAGGACGTTGCGGCCGTCATGGACTGGTTCGCCCAGGAGAAGATCGTCAAGGAATTCTCCGAGCGCACCCTCTTCCTGCCCGGCCACAAGGGCGTCGTCGACAAGGGCGGCCTCGACTTCAAGACCGACAACGCCTTCGCCAAGGCTGCCCTGACCAAATATGTCGAGGCATCCAAGACCACGGCCGACACCGCCCTGAAGCTGCCCGGCTGGCGCTGGTCCGACACGGTCTATGCCGCGGTCGTCACCCGCGTCGGTCAGACGCTGGCCGGCGAACTGAAACTCGATGACGCTTTCACGCGCATCGACGCCGACATCGCCCAGAAGGTCAAGGACAGCGGCCTTTGATGACAGCATTGGGGTGAGCCTCTCACCCCGCCTCCGCTCCGCTCGGCGCACCCTCTCCCCGTAGGCGGGCGAGGGTGACCGGCGACGGCGCGGCAAATCCCTTCTCCCCGCCTGCGGGGAGAAGGTGCCGGCAGGCCGGATGAGGGGCGAGCCTCGCCATCCGGACAAGAAGACAAGGAGGGATGGAATACGAACATGAGCACGACGTCTCTCACCGACCGTCTCGGCAGCCTTCTCATGGCGCCCGTGCATCTCCTGATGCGCATCATCGACATACCGCTCCGCGCCGTTCAGAAAGCGGCCGGCATCGGCGGTATGGCGGCCGTGTTCCTCGCCCCGAACATGCTGATCTTCGGCATTTTCGTGCTCCTGCCCCTCGTCATCAACTTCGTCTATTCGATGACCGGCGGCACGGCCTTCTTCCTTTCCGAGCGCAATTTCGTCGGCGCCGAGCAGTATCAGCGCCTCTTCACCTGCACGAACTACCTCGACCCGATGTCCTGCCAGGAGGATGCCTTCTGGACCGCCGTCGGCAACACGTTCTGGTTCGTGATCCTGCAGGTGACGCTGATGATCGGCCTGTCGCTGATTACGGCATTGATCCTCAACCGCGATCTCGCCGCCCGCTCCTTCTGGCGCGCCGTGTTCTTTTTCCCGGTCCTCCTGTCGCCCGTCGTAGTCGGCCTGATCTGGAAGTGGATCCTGCAGCGCCAGGGCCTCCTGAATTTCGGCCTCTACCAGTTCGGCATCGAGCCCTATACCTGGCTCACCGACCGCAACTGGACCTTCATCGCCACGATCGGCGTCTCGATCTGGGCGCATATGGGCCTCTACACGCTGATCCTGCTCGCCGGCCTGCAGGCGATCCCGAAGGATCTCTATGAAGCTGCCGAAATGGACGGCACCAAGCCGGCGCGGGTCTTCCGGCGCATCACGCTGCCGCTTCTCGCGCCGAACCTTCTGGTCGTCGTTGTCCTCGCCCTGATCAAGGCCGTTCAGATCTTCGACGAGGTCTACGTGTTGACCGGCGGCGGTCCGGGCACCAGCACGCTCTATCTGACCCAGTACATCTACGAGACCGGCTTTGCCTCGACGCTCCGCAATCCGGGCCTCGCCGCAGCCGCCTCGATCCTCATGGGCCTCGTGCTCGTCGTCTTGACACTGATCCAGCTCGGCGTCGGCCAGCGTGGCGAAAAGAAGGGGAAACGCTGATGGGTGTCGCCTCTCGCTTCATTCTGCGCCGTCGCGGCGGCAAAAGCTGGCACTGGACGGATATCGTCACCTGGGTCTGGCTCGTCGGCGGGCTGATCATCATGTTCGGCCCGGCCGTCTGGCTCGCCTTCTCGTCCTTCAAGACGCCGGCAGCCCTTGCCGAATTCCCGCCGTCGATCCTGCCCTATGTCACCAGCCAGGCGACGGTCCAGGGTTACGACAAGCCGCTGCAGCTCTTCGAAGCCAAGATGCCGGACGGTTCGACCAAGGTGCTGGCCGAGGTGCGCCGCATCGGTCTCGTCGCCCAGATGGTCGATCCGACGACGCCCGGAGAAATCGTCCGCGTCAACATCGGCGACCGCACCCCGGTACGTTCGGTCTCTTTTGCCACGGAAAACTACACGACGCCCTTCACCCAGTTCGATTTCCTTCGCTACCTGTGGAACTCGGTCTTCGTGACGGTGACGGCGACGCTGATCACTCTGATCGTCAATTCCATGGCCGCCTTCGCGCTATCGAAATACGAGTTCCGCGGTCGCTCGCTCGCCATGCTGATCATTCTCGCGACGCTGATGGTGCCGCTTTCGGTGATCATGGTGCCGCTCTATTCTATCATCTCGTCGCTCGGGCTGTTCAACAATCTCTGGGGCGTCATCCTGCCGACGGTCGCGACCCCAACCGGCGTGTTCATCCTGCGTCAGTACATGCTGACCATTCCCGACGAGCTGATCGATGCCGCGCGCATGGACAAGGCGTCCGAATGGCAGATCTACTGGCGCATCGTCCTGCCGCTGACGGCACCGGCGCTCGCGGTTCTGGCGATCTTCTCGGTCGTCTGGCGCTGGAACGACTTCCTGTGGCCGTTGATCGTATTGTCGCGGCGCGAACTCTACACCCTGCAAGTGGGTCTGAGCATCTATTCCGGCGAACTTAACGTCCAATGGCACTTCATCCTGGCCATGACGGTCGTGACCATGATCCCGGTCGTGCTTGTCTTCATCTTCCTGCAGCGTTTCATCACCACCGGCATTGCCGGCACCGGCCTGAAGTAAGGATCACCGATGGGCGAGATCACCCTCACCAAAATCAAGAAGTCCTTCGGCGCAGTCGACGTCCTGAAGGACATCGACCTCGATATCAAGGACGGCGAGTTCATCGTTTTCGTCGGCCCGTCCGGCTGCGGAAAATCGACCTTGCTGCGCACCATCGCCGGCCTTGAAAAGGTCACCGGCGGCGAGATCGAGATCGACGGCAAGCGCGTCAACGAAGTGTCCGCTGCCGACCGCGGCCTTGCCATGGTCTTCCAGTCCTACGCGCTCTATCCCCATATGAGCGTGCGCCAGAACCTCGCCTTCGGGCTTGAAAATTCCAACATGCCGAAGACCGAGGTTGCCGAGCGCATCCTCGAAGCCGCCCGCATGCTGGAGATCGAGCCTTACCTCGAACGCCGGCCCGGCCAGCTTTCCGGCGGCCAGCGCCAGCGCGTCGCGATCGGCCGTGCCATCGTGCGCCGCCCGACCGCCTTCCTGCTCGACGAGCCGCTGTCGAACCTCGACGCCGAACTGCGCGTCTCGACCCGCGCCGAGCTCGCCGCCCTCCACGCCCGCCTCGGCTCGACGATGATCTACGTCACCCACGACCAGGTGGAGGCGATGACATTGGCCCATCGCATCGTGGTCATGCGCGCCGGCAAGATCGAACAGGTCGGCACCCCGCTCGATCTCTACAACACACCCGCCAACCGCTTCGTCGCCGGCTTCATCGGCGCGCCGCACATGAACTTCCTGGCCGGCGAAGTCGCCGAGCTGGAAACCGGCACGGCGACGCTTGCGACCGCAGGCGGCCATCGCCTGCTCGTGCCGTTCTCGGGCCACTCCCTGTCCGTCGGTGACAAGCTGACGATCGGCATCCGCCCGCAGCACATCACGCTCGCCAATGATCCGGGAAGCCTCAAGGTCAAGGTGCGCCTCGTCGAAGCGCTCGGCTCCGAAACGGTCATCCACGCCGATCTGAACGGCGAAAAACTCCTCGCCGTCGTTCCTGGCCAGAAGCTGATTTCGCCGGGAGACGAAGCTTACCTCTCCGTCGCCGGCGCTCCGCTGCATCTGTTCGACCGGAACGGATTGAGGGTGAAGGGGAGCTAGTCCTCCCCCTCATTCCTTCGGGCCGAGCTACACCGGAAGGTGGAATGGCGGGTCGATCGCACGGGCGCTACAATCCCTCACCAACCATAGCGGGAGGAGGGGCTTCGATGTTGCGCGCTTTTCTGATTCTATTGCTGGCCATGGTCTTTGCCGGACCGGCCACGCTATCACCGGCCAACGCCCAGACCAGGATGGTCAAGGCCAAACCGACGCTCGCATCGATGGCGGCCGGCGAGTCCGTCTTGTTCGACGACAAGAGCTGCCCGGCGGGCATGATCGCCCAATATACCAAGGCGCAGCGCAAGGAGCAGATTTCCAAGAAATGCGTGCATCTGAACGGCACGCGGTAGGCGCAGGATCGAGGCGGATATCGGCGTCATTTGAAAGACGCCGTTCGCCTGATGCCTTCAGAGATACCCTTTGAAAAAGGCCAGCACCGCCCTCCGCATCGCTTCTGTCTCGCGATGCCCGACACCCGCCTCCGGCAGGAACACCAGCGCACCGAGCGCTTCCACCTTGAGATAGGCGGCCTCCGTCTCGGCGAATGCGCAATCCACCGCTACCGGCGGCGTCAGCGGGTCGTCGCAGCCGATGCAGATGAGCTGCGGCCGCGGCGCCACCAGCCCGGCAATCTCGCCGATCGAAGTTTCCTTGAGCAGCCCCGGCACGGTCAGGTAATGCCCGTGCAGATCATGGACGCCGATTTTGACCAGCGTCGCGAAGTCCGCATAACAGCACAGATGCGCCGTCGCCTTCACCCTCGGATCGATCGCCGCCAGAAAATAGGCAAGCGTCGCCCCCATCGACAGCCCTGAGACGCCGATCCTTTGCGGATCGACTTCCGGCCGGCCGGCGAGCCAGGTCAGCGCCGCCGCCTGTTCGGAAAGCATCTGCCCGAACAGCGTTTTGCCGTGCCAGAGCGCCGCCTTGGTCGCCGCATCCTCCGTCACCCCGGCCCGCTCGCCAAACGTCGGCATGTCGATGCAGAGCGCCACATATCCTTCGCGCGCCAGAACCGGCCCGGGGGCATCGAGCAGGGCCGGCCGGCCATCGATCAGTTCCGATGCGCCGATATCCCAGCGGGCGCCATGCGCATGCGCATAGACGATCGCCGGGCCGCGGGTGAGGAAGCCTTCGCTCGGCCGGGTGAGGAAGCCCCGTACCTCCGCGCCATCCTCAAGCCGAAAACGCAACCTTTCGAGAATATAGCCGTCGTGGATCTCCGCGGAACTGTCCGCCAGCGCCATGGAGACCTCCTCGAAGGCAAGCAACGCCTTCAATCGCTCAACCGTGATCGCCATCTTGCCCTCCTCCCGGCTCGCCATCCCTCCCCTCCAGAGAGGATAACCGCGATCTGTGCCTGCCAGATCTTCAAAGACATAGACGAAATCGCCCGTCACCACATCAGGCCGGCGGATCCGCCGCTACGAAAATTTCGTCCGCATCCCGCAGCTATTGAGGCAGAAGATGGAACTGCGCTCCGACGCCGACTGGTTTGCGATCCTCAGTGCACGGTGTCAAAAAGACGCTGACGATCGCAGAACTCTTGACTTCCACGCCCTATCATCCGACTTCAAACGCTGAAACGAAGGGATGACGACCATGACCGAAGCCGCCCGCAGCACGATCGACCAGAGCGAAGTCGACCGGTTTTCCGCAATGGCCGCGGAGTGGTGGGACCCGACCGGCAAGTTCAAGCCGCTCCACAAGTTCAACCCCGTGCGGCTCGCCTATCTCCGCGACCGCATCTGTGAAAATTTCGGCCGCGACCCGAAGAGCCATCTGCCGCTTTCAGGCCTTCGCATCCTCGATATCGGCTGCGGTGGTGGCCTGCTCTCCGAGCCGATCGCCCGCATGGGCGCGACCGTCGTCGGCGCCGACCCGTCCGAAAAGAACATCGGCATCGCCTCCACCCATGCGTCTGAGACCGGCACGTCTGTCGACTACCGCGCCGTTACCGCCGAGCAGCTCGCCGAAGCCGGCGAGACGTTCGACGTCGTGCTCAACATGGAAGTGGTCGAGCACGTCGCGGACGTCAATTTCTTCATGACGACCTGCGCCAACATGGTCCGCCCCGGCGGCCTGATGTTCGTCGCCACCATCAACCGCACCTTCAAGGCCGGAGCGCTGGCGATCTTCGCCGCTGAAAACATCCTGCGCTGGCTGCCCCGCGGGACCCATCAATACGAAAAGCTGGTCCGCCCGGAAGAGCTCGAAAGACCGATCTCCTCAGCCGGCATGGAAATCATCCACCGCACCGGCGTCTTCTTCAATCCGTTGCAGGACCGCTGGAACCTGTCGCCGGACATGGACGTCAACTACATGATGCTGGCCAAGCGGCCGGCGTGATTTTCGGGCCGCCTGATCCAGTGTAATATTGCAGGCGCTATAGGAGTGTGAATTTGATTGAGGTCAGGCCAGCGCTCCCACCACCAGAGCACCGACGCCGGCCAATGCAGCTCGACGTTCCTCCGTCCCCGCTCGTTCAGTTCGCGTCTTCGGGAATGATCGGCAACGGCGCGATCTCAATGCCCTCGTCGAGCAGCTCGCGCACCTCGCCGAGGCTCGCCTGGCCGATGATGCCGCGGGCATCCGCCTCGCCATAATGGATCTTGCGGGCTTCCTCGGGAAACTTTTCGCCGACGTCCTCGGCATTGGCCTTGATCGCCGCCACGGCTTCCTTGAGCTTGGCAATAGCCTCCTGGCGGGCGAGGTCCATCACCATCGCCTGCTTCTCTTCCTTCTTTCGGGCGGTCGAAACAGAGGGCGCCATCAGCGTCTTGGAAATGGAAGCGGAATTGCAGACCGGACAGGTGAGGAACCCGCTCGCCACCTGCCGGTCGAAATCGGCGCCTTCCGAAAACCAGCCTTCGAACGTGTGGGCGTTCTCGCAGGAGAGGGAATACTTGATCAAGCGGCCACCTCTCCCGCCGCGTCCGTAACCGCATCGAGCGAGAACTCGCGGGCGTTCTTGAGGTTCGGGATCTTTCCCCGGGCCGCAGAAACGGCGGCAATATCGATCTCGGCGAGCACGATGCCTTCGCCGGTACCGCCGGCGGACGCCAGCAGCCTGCCCCATGGATCGACGATCATCGAATGGCCAAATGTCTCGCGGCCGTCTTCATGCACGCCACCTTGAGCGGCGGCGATTACGAAGGCTCCGTTCTCGATCGCACGGGCACGCAGCAGGATTTCCCAGTGGGCCTCGCCGGTCTGGCGGGTAAAGGCGGCCGGCACGGTCAGGATCTCGGCCCCGGCCAAGGCCTCAGTGCGGAAAAGCTGCGGGAAACGGACATCGTAGCAGATTGCAAAACCGAGTTTGCCGAACGGCAGGTCGGCAACACGCGCTTCGCTGCCGGGCTCGTAGGCCGAGCTTTCACGCCAGCTCTCGCCATTGTCCAGATCGACATCGAACATATGGATCTTGTCATAGGTGCAGATCTGCCGGCCGCCGGGCGCAAACAGGAAGGCGCGGTTGGCGATCTTGCCGTCCTCGACGGCGATGGCCGTCGAGCCGACATGCAGATGGATGCCGAGTTCGCTCGCAAGGCTGCGGGCGGTCGAAACGATGATGTCACCCGCCTCATCGCGCAGCACGGCGCGCATGGCCTTGCGGTCCCGCTGCAGGAAGCCGGTCATCTCCGGGGTCTGGATATAGACCGCCCCCTGCGCCGCAGCCTCGCGGACCAGCCGCGCCATGTCGGCGGCGTTCTTTTCCGGATCGACGCCGGAGCACATCTGGATGGCGGCAGCCTTGAAAGCCATGGAAGATACCTCTCAGTTCGCCAGAAGCGGGTCCAGCTTGCCGGCCCGGTCGAGTGCGTGCAGCTCGTCGCAACCGCCGACATGCGTGCCGTCGATGAAGATCTGCGGGAAGGTCGAGCGACCGTTCGCCTTGCCGATCATCTCCTGGCGCAATTCCTGCGAATAGGTGGCATCATGCTCGGTGTAGGAAACGCCTTTCGTCTCCAGCAATGCCTTGGCGCGTGCGCAGTAACCGCAATATTCGCGGGTATAGATAGTAACCTCTGCCATGATCGTCTCCGGGCGCGGCCCAGGGGGAAAAATGTCGGGAAAAGGCCGCGCGCAATAGTGTCTTCTTCTGTCATATAGGCCCGGCAATAGCCATTGCAAAGGTCAAAACCGTGACCTCGGCGGCGCCCGCTCGTCTCAACGCGCGAGTGGCGGATGAAACCGTCGCACCGGTCGTATAGACGTCGTCGACCAGCACCAGCCGCTTGCCGAAGACACGGTCCTCATGGCCCGGCGCGATCGCGAAAGCCGCCCTCACGTTGTCCTCTCGGGCTCGCGCCGAAAGCCCCACCTGCCGGTTCGTACGTTTGACGCGGATGAGCGTGGACGGCAGGAACGGCTGGCCGGATTTTCGCGACAGATGCCGGGCAAGCTCCGCCGCCTGATTGAATTTCCGCGAGGCGAAACGCGAGCGATGCAGCGGCACCGGCAGGATGCCGTCGCAGTTTGCGACGTAACCATCGGAGGCGCGCAGCATCCAGCCGGCCATCATAGCCGCGAGATCGGTGCGGTCGCGGTATTTCAGCGAATGGACGAGGTCGCGGGCCGCGCCCTCGAAGATTGCCGCCGAACGCAGGCGGTCGAAGACGGGCGGTTCGGCAATCGCCTGCGCCGACAGAATGCCAGGCCCCGGATCGTAGGAAAACGGCAGGCCGAGCGCCTCGCAATAGGGCCGTTCGATGAACCGGATTTCCCGCCAGCAGGCGGGGCAGAAGCCCTGATGCGCGCCGGTTCGCACACCGCAGCCGGGACAGGTCGGAGGATAGACAAGGTCGCCTACCCACCTCGTCCACCCCACGGCAAACGATGTTAAAAGTCGCAGGGCATTGACGTTGGGCTCGGCGGACATGACTTGACAATAGCGGACGGAGCGCGCCTTTGCGACGGCAGAATACGAGTGGACGGCCATGGAAATTCTTTTCGACGAACAGCTGGTGAGTGCACGGCGCAGACGCGCGATAACCGCCAAGGACAGCAACGCGGCCTTCCTTCTGGACATTGCCGGCCGCGAGCTTGCAGACCGGCTGGCGGTCGTCGAACGGAAGTTCGAAACCGCGGTAGAACTCCATGGCGGAACCGGCATCGCGGCCCGCGAAGCACTTGCCACCGGCAAGATCGGCACCGTGAGCCGTATCGAGACCGATGCCGCTTTCGCAAGGCCCGGAGACGCGTTCGCCACGGCTCCATTGGAAGACGTCCCACTGGAACCCGAATCCGTCAATCTGATCCTGTCGCCGCTCTCGCTGCACCTTGTCAACGACATGCCCGGCACGCTGATCCGCATCCGCCGGGCGCTCAAGCCCGACGGGCTTTTTCTGGCGGCGATCCCCGGCTCCGGCACGCTGCAGGAAATGCGCGACGTCCTTCTCTCCGCCGAGGCGGAGCTGACCGGTGGCGCGAGCCCCCGCGTCATTCCGTTTGCCGATGTGCGCGATGTCGGCGCCCTGCTGCAGCGGGCCGGTTTCTCCCTGCCGGTCGTCGATGCCGAGACCTACACGGTGCGCTACGACTCGCTTTTCCCGCTGATGCGCGATCTACGCGCTATGGGCATGACCAATCCCCTCGCCGGCCGCAGCCGCGTGCCGGTCACGAGGCGTTTCTTCGTAAGGGCTGCAGAACTTTATGCGGAACGTTATTCCGATCCGGACGGCCGCATCCGCGCCACGTTCTCGATCATCTACGCATCCGGCTGGGCCCCGCACGAAAGCCAGCAGAAGCCGCTGAAGCCGGGTTCGGCCAAGATGCGGCTTGCCGAGGCCCTCAACAGCCGCGGCCCGCGCTGAGCGGGCTCCGAGCCGAATTCATGGAACAGGCTCATCCATGCTTTTAGAGATGGTTTCGAACGTGTTCGTTAATGCGTCGGCAAAGGTGGTGAACCCGGCGATCATCGACAGCGAGATGATCGCGATGATGAGACCGTATTCCACGGCCGTTGCGCCGCTGTTATCCTTCAGAAGAAACCTGAAAAGGCGCATGGAATATCCTTCAACCAACATGAGCGGGCCAAAAAAGCCCTTGGCGTCAGCAGTCGCTGCCGACGCCATAGCCCTGCACGATGCAGACCGAGCCCGGCGTTTCCTGCAGCACGCTGCGCCGGATCGTATAATGTCTTGCGCCCTTTTCGCCGGGCTTGATGGAGCCCGTGCTGATCAGGTCGAAATCCTCCTGGACATGCGCCAGTCGGCGCTCATCATTGCGGCCAGCGAGCATCGGCGTCACGATCAGTGAAAGAGCGATCGCGGCCGTCCCGAACAGAAGAGCGATATTGAGCGCGCCGGTTTTGCCGG
Source organism: Neorhizobium sp. T6_25 (assembly GCF_002968555.1). Classification (NCBI taxonomy): domain Bacteria; kingdom Pseudomonadati; phylum Pseudomonadota; class Alphaproteobacteria; order Hyphomicrobiales; family Rhizobiaceae; genus Neorhizobium; species Neorhizobium sp. T6_25. The sequence continues at coordinate 124,474 of NZ_PVBL01000016.1, read as the reverse complement.
AGCCATGCGTCGCCCGCTGATGGACCCGCACAGTTTTCCAGAATTCCTCGTCCATGCCTTCTAAAGCCTCATCAACGCGTTACCGGATAAGCCTTGAAGGTGCCACAATCGGCTAAACGATCCCTTAACGCCGTATGAATTCGGCGGCTCTAATTTTATCGATCAGAGCAGATCCTGCAGGATCGGGATCAGCGGCTCGTCGGCCGGCGGCATCGGGTAATCCCTGAGCGCGTTCGGCCGCACCCATTTGATCGCCTGCCCTTCCCTTCCCGTCGGAATGCCTTCGAAGCGACGGCAGACATAGAGCGGCATCAGGAGGTGGAAAGTCTCGTAGGTGTGGCTGGCGAAGGTGAGCGGCGCCAGGCAGGGAATCCTGGTCTTGATGCCGAGCTCTTCCTCGAGCTCGCGCACCAGCGTCTCCTCGGGCGTCTCACCGGGCTCGACCTTGCCTCCGGGAAATTCCCAGAGACCGGCGAGCGATTTGCCCTCCGGGCGCTGCGCCAGAAGAATGCGGCCGTCGGTATCGATCAGCGCGCAGGCGGCGACGAGCAGTATCTTTAAGGGGGCATCGCTCATGCCCGGCTTTCCTGCCGCCAGTAACGGTATTCGTAGGCCTTGCGGAAGCCGAACCTCCGATAGAGCGCCAGCGCCGGTTCGTTGGTCGAGACGACCTGCAGCCAGGCCGAACGCGCACCGCTGATACGAGCCCAGCGCAGCGCCGAGGACAGGATTTCGGTGCCGAGACCCTCGCGCCGATGCGCTTGGGCCACGGCAAAGGAGATGATGCCGGCAAGATCGTTGTCCTGGACGCAGAGCGCCACGGCCGCGGCTCCTTCCTGCGGATTCTCCTTGATGAAGAAGCCGGAGGTCGGCTTGATCGAACTCAGGATCTCGGCAAGCGCCGGCTTCAGCGCCGGATCTTCGTTATCGATCGCCAGGCTCGCGTCGCAGAACCGGCCGATATCGTGGCTCGGCAGGTGATCGAGCGTGTCCGGCAGTTCCAGTTCGGCGAGGCTGACAGTCAGCACGTCGACGGTCTCGAACACCCGCCAGCCGGCGGCATCGAGATGGTCGATCAGCTTGGGAGGAGCGAGCGGTGTCTCCCGGACGACCAGCTGACGACCATAATTCTCGAACCGCTTGCGCGCCTTCTCCAGCCGCATCGCCATGTCGCGGTGGTCGGACGGGTCGAGCGGCACGATGCAGTTCAGGCGCTTTGAAGGATGGCCGCCGGTCAGCCGCACCTGCCAGCTTCCGTCATAAACGACGGACGCCGCCGGCCAGGCTCGAAAGCCCACGGCTTCGAGCCGCCTGACCAATGGCAGATCGTTCTGAGGAGATGATGCTTCGTTCAATTCCTGTCAGCTCCGGTAGTCGCCGTTGATGGCAACATATTCCTTGGTGAGGTCGCAGGTCCAGACGGTCGCTCGGCCGCTGCCGAGACCGATATCGACCTTCACCGGAATGTCCTGTTCCTTCATGACGGCGGTGGTCGCGGCTTCGGAATAGGCCGGATCGCGCTCGCCGTCGACGGCGACGCGTACGTCGCCGAACCAGATCGCCAGCCGGTCGCGGTCGGCCATTTCGCCGGACTTGCCGACGGCCATGACGATGCGTCCCCAATTGGCGTCTTCGCCGGCGATCGCGGTCTTGACCAGCGGCGAATTGGCGATCGACAGCGCGATCGTCTTTGCCGCGGCATCGCTTTCGGCGCCGGTGACGGTGATCTCGACCATCTTGCGGGCGCCTTCGCCGTCGCGCACGACCTGCAGGGCCAGATCCTTCAACAGATCGTTGAGCGCGGCGCGGAAGCTCGTGAGGCGCGGGTCGTCAGCGGTCTCGACGCGGGCCTGCCCGTCGTCGGCGGCGGCACCGGTGGCAAACAGCATCAGCGTATCGGAGGTCGAGGTGTCGCTGTCGACGGTGACCGAATTGAAGGTCGGGCCGACGCCGGCGGAAAGCAGGTTCTGCAGCGCCGGCGACGCGATGTCGGCATCGGTCGCCACGAAGGACAGCATGGTCGCCATGTCGGGCGCGATCATGCCGGCGCCCTTGGCGATGCCGTTGATCGTCACCGTGACGCCGCCGATCTCGGCGGTGCGGGTCGCGACCTTCGGATAGGTGTCGGTGGTCATGATCGCCTTGGCGGCCTCCAGCCAGAAGTCGCCGGTGGCGCCGCTGTTCATGTCGCCGAGCACGCCTGCGAATTTCGTCGCGTCGAGCGGCTCGCCGATCACGCCGGTTGAAGCGAGATAAACTTCGTTCTCGCCGCAGCCGACAGCCTCGGAGGCCGATTTGGCGGTGAGTTCAGTCGCAGCCTTGCCCCTGATGCCGGTAAAGGCGTTGGCATTGCCGGAATTGACGACCACGGCGCGCGCCACCCCGTGCGACAGATTGGCACGGCAGAAATCGACCGGCGCCGAAGGGCACTTGGAGCGAGTGAAGACGCCGGCGACGGTCGCCGGCTCGTCGAACACCATCAGCAGCACGTCGGTGCGGTTCTTGTACTTGATCCCGGCGGCGGCTGTCGCCATGCGCACGCCGCGGATCGCCGGCATGTCGGGATAGGATTTCGGAGCGAGCGGCGAAACGGAATCGGACATCGGAAATTACCTGGCTCAAATATGGAGAGGGCCCGGAAAATCCGGGCCCGTTGTCGAGAATTACTGCTGGACCGGCGCGTCGCCTGCGTCCTGCATCTTGCTGACGTCTTCATAGCCCTTCTTGAGGGCCGCATCCTTGATGTCGATCTTCTGCTCGCTCTTCGCCTTGGTGATGAGAGCGACGTACTTGTCGCGCATCACCAGCTGCTTGACCTGGTCCTCGACCTGGTCGAAAGCCGGCGCCGGGGCATCGCGCGTGTCTTCCAGCTTGATGACGTGATAGCCGAACTGCGACTTGACCGGCGTCTTGCTATATTCGCCCTTCTTCAGCGTGAACGCGACTTCTTCGAATTCCGGAACCATACGGCCGCGGCCGAACCAGCCAAGGTCGCCGCCTTCATCCTTGTTGGAATCCTGGGATTTTTCCTTGGCGATCGCGGCGAAATCCTTGCCCTTGTCGAGATCGGCGATGATCGCCTTGGCTTCGTCCTCGGTCTTCACCAGGATATGGCGGGCATGCACCTCTTCCTGCTTCGGCAGGGAAGCGATTTCCTTGTCGTAACGGGCCTTGATCTCTGCCGGGGTCGTGGCGTCGATCACATGCTTGCGGAAGTAGGCGTTATGCAGCTCGCGGTCGGCGATATAGTCCATCCGCTTCTTGAAGTCCGGCGTATCCTTGATGCCTTCGGCGAGAGCACCCTTGGCGAGCAGCTTGACGTCGATGGCGCCGGAAAGGGCTGCGACCTTCTTCTGTTCGTCCGGAAGCTGGGCGAGCTGCGGGTCGAGGTTCTGAACCGCAATATCCAGTTCCGACTGGTGAATTTCCAGGTCGCCAACCTTGGCAACGACGGCATCCTCCGCCGCAAAGGCGGGAGCCTGGCAGAGGATCGCGGCGGCCAGCGCGGCCGTCATGAGAAATTTGTGGCGCAACATCGATAAAGACCTTTCGATAAGGATACCGGTTTCAGAACGTCTGATTCCGGCCAGAAAACCTTCACAAACACCGGATTGTGGCCATTCTGTATCGGCCGCCACCGTTGACATCATTCGACCCCCCTCTTATCTGTCACGCAACTTGGCGTCCAGCAGAGTTTCCGGGCGTGGCGGGTCATTTTATCGGCATCAGAAACCGATGGTTCGACCGGTCCCGCGCCCCCATGGGACAGATTTCAGAAAGGACCATTCGTATGGTCAGCCTTGGCGGCATCGCCCGCAAATTGTTCGGTTCGGCAAACGATCGCCGCGTGCGCGGCTACCAGCCGACTGTCGACGCCATCAATGCAATCGAGGAGAAGACCAAGGCTCTCTCCGACGAGCAGCTTGCAGCCCAGACGGTGGAGTTCAGGAAACTGCTCGCCGAGGGCAAGACGCTCGACGACCTCCTGATCCCGGCCTTTGCGGTCGTGCGCGAGGCTTCCCGCCGCGTACTCGGCATGCGCCCGTTCGACGTGCAGTTGACCGGTGGCATGATCCTTCACGATGGCGCGATTGCCGAGATGAAGACCGGCGAAGGTAAAACACTGGTGGCGACGCTGGCGGTCTACCTGAACGCCCTCGCCGGCAAGGGCGTGCATGTGGTCACCGTCAACGACTACCTCGCCCAGCGCGACGCCCACACGATGGGCAAGCTCTACGGCTTCCTGGGCCTGACGACCGGCGTCATCGTCCATGGCCTCAGCGACGAAGAGCGCCGCGCCAACTATGCCTGCGACATCACCTATGCCACCAACAACGAGCTCGGCTTCGATTATCTGCGCGACAACATGAAGTACGAGCGCAGCCAGATGGTCCAGCGCGGCCACAATTACGCGATCGTCGATGAAGTGGACTCGATCCTGGTCGACGAGGCGCGCACGCCGCTGATCATCTCCGGCCCGCTCGACGACCGTTCGGAACTCTATAACACGATCGACGCCTTCATCCCGGTGCTGACGCCGGAAGACTACGAGATCGACGAGAAGCAGCGCTCTGCAAACTTCTCCGAGGTCGGCACCGAAAAGCTCGAGAACCTGCTGCGCCAGGCGGGCCTCCTGAAGGGCGAATCCCTCTACGACGTCGAGAACGTTGCGATCGTCCACCACATCAACAACGCGCTGAAGGCCCACAAGCTCTTCACCCGCGACAAGGACTATATCGTCCGCAACGACGAGATCGTCATCATCGACGAATTCACCGGCCGCATGATGCCCGGCCGCCGTTATTCGGAAGGCCAGCACCAGGCGCTCGAAGCCAAGGAAAAGGTGACGATCCAGCCGGAGAACCAGACGCTCTCCTCGATCACCTTCCAGAACTATTTCCGCATGTACGGAAAGCTCGCTGGGATGACCGGTACGGCCCAGACCGAAGCGGAAGAGTTCGGCAATATCTACAAGCTTGAAGTGATCGAAGTACCGACCAACCTGCCGATCCAGCGTATCGACGAGGACGACGAGGTCTACCGGACCTTCGACGAAAAGTTCAAGGCGATCATCGAAGAGATCAAACAAGCCCATGAACGCGGCCAGCCGGTTCTGGTCGGCACCACGTCGATCGAGAAGTCGGAACTGCTGGCGACCATGCTGCGCCAGTCGGGCTTCAACAATTTCCAGGTCCTGAACGCCCGTTACCACGAGCAGGAAGCCTATATCGTGTCGCAGGCCGGCGTGCCGGGCGCAGTGACGATCGCCACCAACATGGCCGGCCGCGGCACCGACATCCAGCTCGGCGGCAATATCGACATGCGTCTCGAGCGCGAGCTCGAAGGCATGGAGCCGGGTCCGGAGCGCGATGCACTGGAAGCGGCAAGCCGCGAGGAAGTGAAGCAGCTCAAGGAAAAGGCGCTTGCCGCCGGTGGCCTCTACGTGATCGCCACCGAGCGCCACGAAAGCCGCCGCATCGACAACCAGTTGCGCGGCCGTTCCGGCCGTCAGGGCGACCCCGGCCGTTCAAAGTTCTACCTGTCGCTCCAGGACGACCTGATGCGCATCTTCGGCTCAGACCGAATGGACAGCATGCTGCAGAAGCTCGGGCTCAAGGAAGGCGAGGCGATCGTCCATCCGTGGATCAACAAGGCGCTCGAACGCGCCCAGAAGAAGGTCGAAGCCCGCAACTTCGACATCCGCAAGAACCTTCTGAAATATGACGACGTCACCAACGACCAGCGCAAGGTGATCTTCGAGCAGCGCATCGAGATGATGGATTCGGAAGACGTATCCGAGACCGTCGAGGACATGCGCAGCGAGGTGATCGAAGTTCTCGTCGCCAAGCACATTCCCGAACGCGCCTATGCCGAACAATGGAATGCCGCCGGCCTTCGCGAAGACGTCGACCGGATGCTCAACCTCGACCTGCCGATCGAAGACTGGGTCAAGGAAGAAGGGATCGGCGAGACCGATATCCGCGAGCGCATCACCGAGGCTGCCGACAAGGCCGCGGCCGATCGCAAGGAGCGCTTCGGCGCCGATATCATGACCTATGTGGAGCGCTCGGTGCTGCTCCAGACGCTCGACCACCTGTGGCGCGAGCATATCGTCAATCTCGACCACCTGCGTTCGGTCATCGGCTTCCGCGGTTACGCCCAGCGCGATCCGCTGCAGGAATACAAGGCGGAAGCCTTCGAGCTGTTCCAGGCCCTGCTCGCCAACCTGCGCGAGGCGGTCACTGCCCAGCTGATGCGCGTCGAGCTGGTGCAGAACCCCGAGCCGCCGCAGCCGCCGGCCGTCTACGACGAACAGCATGTCGATCCGACGACCGGCCTCAACCAGGTCAACGGCTTCGACAGCGAGAACTTTATCGCCGCACCGGAAGACCGCCGGCCTGAAGATCCCTCCACCTGGGGCAAGATCGGCCGCAACGAGGCCTGCCCCTGCGGATCCGGCAAGAAATACAAGCATTGCCACGGCGCCTTCGAACAGGCCTGAGGCTTCCGCGGAACCTGATGATGCGAACGCCGCCCCTGGGCGGCGTTTTCGTTTCCGGTTTCCGGAAGGACTGCATCAGCCTTCGGCTGGAGACCCGGCGCAGATTTCCCGAACGCATGTCCGCAGCCACCGGTGAGCCGGATCGGCATCCAGCCGCGGATGCCAGAGCAATGACACGGTAATCTCAGGCACCGGAACCGGCAGGGCGAAACTGAACATCCCGGCGCGCAGGTTGCCGCTGTGCCGCTCCGGAATGCTGGCGATCAGATCCGAAGACCTGGCGAGAGCCAGCGCCGTCGCGAAACCGTCGACGATCGTCACGATCCGCCGTTCCAGCCCCGACGCCGCCAGGGCCTCGTCGATCGCCCCCTTTTCGAGCCCTCGGCGTGAAACCAGGATATGGCCGCCCGCCGCGTATCGCCGAGCCGATATCTCGCCCTCGGCCAGCGGATGCCCGCTGCGCACGACGCCGATGAAACGGTCCCGGAACAGTGCCTGAGCCCGCACTTCCGGACCGATCGTCGCGCCGACGACCCCGGTTTCCAGGTCGACGCTTCCGTCGCGAAGCGAGGTGCTGTCCTTGTCCGGCTTGCGGATGAAACGCAGCCGGACGCCGGGCGCCTGAGCGCTGACACGAGCGATGAGGCCAGGCCCGAAATTCTCGACGAAACCCTCGCTGGTGCGCAGCGTGAATGTCCGGACCAGCTTACCGAGATCGAGAATCTCGACCGGCCGCAAGACCGCTTCCGCATCCTGCACGAGGCCGCCGACCCGTTCGCGCAGTTCGATCGCCCGTGGCGTTGGCACGAGCCCGCGGCCCGCCCTCACCAGCAGCGGATCGCCCGTCGTCTCGCGCAATCGCGCCAGGGCCCGGCTCATGGCCGACTGGCTGAGCCGCAGCCGTTTGGCCGCCCGCGCCACGCTGCCTTCGGCCAAAAGAACATCAAGGGTGAAAAGCAGGTTGAGATCAGGTCTGGACATGCGCGCAGCATAACACAGGCGCTTCGCTATGACATGGCGTCCTATGCATTGAGTTGATGAAAATCATGCGCCTTCCGCCATGCATGCCCTTGAGATAGCCCTTGGACAATAGTTTCTGGAGGTTCCCCATGATACCCGTACGACTGATACCCGTCATTTTCGGCCTTGTTCTTTCCTGCCTGATGTCCCTGCTTATCTCCGGCGTCTCCACCCTCCGCAGCGCAGGGCTGATCGACGGCTTCTTCGGGATCTGGATGGGGGCATGGCTCCCCTCCTGGATCATCGCTTTTCCGGTCGTGCTGGTTGTCGCGCCGCTGGCGCGCCGGATCGTCAGCAACCTCGCGAAGCCGGCCCCGAAACCGGCGGAGAGCGGAAAACGATGACCTCTGCCGCCCACGATCCGGTTCCGCAACCGGCAGAACGGGCGAGTACCTTCCGTGGGGCGCTCGCCGGTCTTTCGCTCTCGATGTTGCTGTCTTCGCTCGGCACCAGCGTCGCCAATGTCGGCCTGCCGACATTGGCGCAGGCGTTCGACGCCTCCTTCCAGCAGGTCCAATGGGTGGTCCTTGCCTATCTTCTTACAATCACCACACTGATCGTCAGTGTCGGGCGGCTTGGCGACATTGCGGGGCGTCGACGGCTCCTGCTCGCCGGGATCACCCTTTTCACGGTAGCCTCGATCGCCTGCGGGATTGCTCCGACGCTGGGCATCCTGATTGCCGCAAGAGCCGCGCAAGGTCTCGGAGCCGCCGCCATGATGGCGCTCACCATGGCTTTTGTCGCTGACATATTTCCAAAGACACGCACCGGCGCGGCCATGGGATTGCTCGGCACCATGTCGGCAATCGGCACCGCGCTGGGCCCTTCCCTGGGCGGCCTTCTGATCGCCGGCGCCGGCTGGCGGGCGATCTTCCTGATCAACGTGCCGCTGGGCCTGCTGGCGCTCCTTCTTGCCTTTCGCTACCTGCCTGCTGATCTTCGCCGCGAAAGACCGGACCAAAGGCCCGGCTTCGACGTCTCGGGCACGCTGCTGCTTGCCCTGGTGCTTGCAGCCTATGCACTCGCCATGACGATCGGCCGAGGTAGCCTTGGTCCGGTCAACGCCGCTCTGCTGCTGTTGGCTGCCGTCGGAGCCGGCCTGTTTGTTCTCGTCGAAGCGAAAGCGGCGTCGCCCCTGATCCGACTGTCGATGTTGCGCAATCCAGCCTTGAGCACGGGATTGATAACCAGCGCGCTTGTCTCGGCGGTGATGATGTCAACGCTGGTGGTCGGGCCGTTCTATCTTTCGCGTTCGCTCGGTCTCGATGCGGCTTTCGTCGGGCTCGTCATGTCGATCGGCCCGATTGTTTCCACATTCAGCGGCGTACCGGCCGGCCGGCTCGTCGACCGCCTGGGCGCGGGGACGGCGGTCGTCACCGGTCTCGTCGGAATGGTGGCCGGCTCGTTTGCCCTCACCCTGCTTCCCGGAACCTTCGGCGTTGGCGGCTACGTCGCTGCCATTGCGGTGCTGACGCCCGGTTATCAACTGTTCCAGGCGGCTAACAACACCGCGATCATGGTGGACGTCGGCGCGCAGCAGCGCGGCGTCGTTTCCGGCCTGGTCAATCTGTCACGCAATCTCGGCCTCATCACCGGCGCCTCGCTGATGGGCGCGGTGTTCGCAATGGCCTCGGGAACGGGCGATGTCGCGACGGCACCTCCGCAAGCCGTGGCCGCCGGCATGTCGTTCACCTTCGCGATTGCCGTGGGGATGATTGCCGTCGCACTCGCCATTGCCGCCATTCACCAGGCTGTTCCGGCCGTCCGCAACCTCTTGACCCGTTCTTCCAGGGAGCCTTGAAGTTCACAGTTCGTGAAGCCATCGACGCCTGGGCGAACCCTTTCTTAACCCTGCTGTGGCAACACTTTTGCCCATTGTTCCCGTCGTCGTTACGAGTATTGCGTGCCCATCATGGCGGTTATCGAAACAGCGGAAAGATTGCTTCCGCCTGGTCTTAGGACCCGGCTGGCACCGCTGACCCGCAAGCTCGAATCCATCCTTACCGACGACGACGAGACAGCCCGCGCCCAGCGTCGCGCGCTGACCGCCTTCGTGATCCGGGTCGCAAGTGCGGCCATCGCCTTCGTGTCGCAGATCGTGCTTGCCCGCCTGATGGGCGAGTTCGAATACGGCATCTTCGCATTCGTCTGGGTTCTGGTCGTGCTCGCGGGCAATCTCTCCTGCCTCGGCTTCCACACGTCCGTCATCCGCTTCCTGCACCAGCACAAGGCGCGCGACGAGGTGGCGACCGTGCGCGGGCTCAATCTTGCCGTCCGCCTGGTGGCGCTGATCTCGGCAAGTGCGGTGGCCGGCCTCGGCTTCCTGTTTCTGCATGTCTACGGCCACACGGTCGAAGCCTATTACCTCGTGCCGGTGTCGCTGGCCTTCTTCACCATACCGATGATCGCGCTCGGCGACGTACTCGACGGCACGGCGCGTTCGAACGGCTGGACGGTGACGGCGCTCTCGCCCACCTACCTGATCCGCCCAACCCTGATCCTCGCGTTCATGCTGGGGGCACTCTGGTTCGGCGCTGCCCACACGGCCGTTACCGCCATGCAGGCGGCCCTTGCCGCAACCTATGTCACGACGCTCCTGCAGCTGCTGCGCCTGACGCTGCGCCTGCGCCGACTTTACGGCCCTGGCCCGATGCAGTTCGAGATCGGCGCCTGGTTCCGTTATTCCCTGCCGCTCTTCCTCGTCGACGGCATCGGCTTCCTGCTGACCAATGCGGACGTCGTCGTCGTCGGCCTCTACCTGCCACCGGACCAGGTCGGCATCTATTACGCCGCCGCAAAGACGATCGTGCTGGTGCAGTTCGTCTATTTCTCAATCAAGGCAGCCGCCGGCCCCCGCTTCTCCGCCATCATGGCGGAGGACGACATGCCGGCGCTGGCCGCCTTTGCCGGACAGACCGCGCGCTGGAGTTTCTGGCCGTCGCTTGCCGTCGGGCTCATGGCGCTGGCATCCGGCGAACTGCTCCTGTCGCTGTTCGGCAGCGCGTTCACGGCCGGCTACTGGCTGATGGCGATCCTGTTTTGCGGCATTCTCGCCAAATCCATGGTCGGCCCCGGCGAGGTGCTGCTCAGCATGGCCGGTCGCCAGAAGCTCTGCGTCCTGCTTTACGCCGTGACGCTGCTGGCGAGCATCGCTCTCAACATCGCGCTGATCCCCCGCTTCGGCCTGACCGGGGCCGCGATGGCGACGGCGGCGGCGATGATGATCGAGGCTATCCTGCTGCATATCGCAGTCCGCCGTACGCTCGGCATCGTGCTCTTCGCCTTTGCCGATCCGACGCCCTCTGCTCCTTCAAAGGCTTCCTGACCATGGCGCAACCTCCGTTCAGCAGCGAATTCGAGGGCAATGGCGGCGGCCGGATGAGCATGGTCCAGGCGCTCCGCGCCGAGCGGCCGGATGCCGACACCCATCTCCAGGTCGGCCGGCCCGGCCGCGAGCTCTGCCTATATCCCGCCGCCTTCGGTTACGACCTGCAGGAAGAACTCGAATTCCTCTCCAACCGTGCGCTCGAGCCGAACATCTTCTTTTCGGCCCGGCTGCTCGCCCCCGCCATGCCGCGGGTCGAGGACAAGCAGGTCCGCCTGGCGCTGATCCGCGACGAGACCGGCACGCGCAGCCGTATGCGGCTGCTGATGCCTTTCACGGTCGAAAAGCCGGGCTTTTCGGTCGGCGCCTCGATTATCCGTGCCTGGGCCAATCCCTTCGGGCCGATCGGCACGCCGCTCGTCGACGCGGAAGACAGTGCGGAGACGATCGACAATCTTTTCGATGCGCTCAGCATGCGCGAAGCCCGCCTGCCCTCCGTGCTGGTCATGCCGGACGTCAGGCTCGCCGGTCCGTTCGCCCAGCTCGCCAAGGCGGTCGCGATCGGCCGCAACCTGCCGGTGACCGTCACCGATCCCCAACAGCGGCCGATGCTGGAAAGCCTGCTCGACGGCGAGGCCTATCTGAAACACTCGATCTCGTCGCACCACTACCGCGAAATGCGCCGCCTGTGGCGCAATCTCGGCAACAAGGGCTCGCTCAGCTACTCGGTTGCGCGCCAGCCGGAAGAGATCCGGTTGCGGATGGAGGAATTCCTGGCGCTCGAAGCCAAGGGCTGGAAGGGCCGCAAACGCTCGGCCCTGATCAACGACCGTTACCGCGCCGCCTTCGCCCGCGAGGCGATCACCAACCTGGCGGAAGTCGACGCAGTCCGCATCCACACCATCGATTTCGACGGCCGGGCGATCGCTTCGCTCATCGTCTTCATCATGGCCGGCGAGGCCTATACGTGGAAGACCGCCTACGACGAGGGTTTTTCCCGGTTCTCGCCCGGCAAGCTGCTGATGGTGAAACTGACCGAGTGGCATCTCGAAGACGCCAACATCATGCGCACCGACAGTTGCGCGATTCCCGATCACCCGATCATGAGCCGTTTCTGGGAAGAACGCGAGGAGATGGGGACGCTGGTGATCGGCCTGCGGCAGAACGGCGACCGCGACGTGCGCCAGGTGGCAGCCCAGCTTCACCTCTACCGCAACACCCGCAACATGGCCCGCATGCTGCGCGAGAAGATCATGTCGCTTGCCGGCCGTTCCGGGGTAGTTACGCCTTGACGATCACTCGGCGGCCGCCTTGTCCCGCAGCAGCCGGCGGATGACCTTGCCGCTGGTCGTCAGCGGAATATCGTCGACGAAGGCGACCTCGCGCGGATATTCGTGCATCGACAGCCGCGTCTTCACCCAGTCGCGGATCTCCACAGCCAGTTCGTCGCTCGGACGATAGCCGGGCGCAAGCGCGATATAAGCCTTGACGATCTCGGTACGGATCGGGTCCGGCTTGCCGACCACGGCTGCCAGCCGCACCGCCGGATGGCCGGTCAGGCAGTCCTCGATCTCGCTCGGCCCGATGCGGTAACCGGACGAGGTGATGACGTCGTCGTCCCGCCCGATGAATTCCACATAACCGTCGCGGTCCTTTCGTCCGAGATCGCCGGTGATCAGCCAGTCGCCGACGAACTTCGCCTCCGTCGCCGCCTCGTCGTTCCAATAGCCGAGGAACATCACCGGATCCGGACGGCGGATGGCGATCTGCCCCATCTTGCCGGCCGGCAGCTCGATGCCCCTGCCGTCGACCACCGCCACATGATGGCCCGGCACCGCCCGCCCGATCGCCCCGCCGCGCGACACGCCGAGATTGGCGGCCGAGGACAGCACGAAATTGCATTCGGTCTGGCCGTAGAATTCGTTGACCGTCAGCCCCAGTGCCGCCCTCGCCCAGTCATAGGTTTCGCGGCCCAGCGCCTCGCCGGCGGACGCGATGGTCCGCAGCTTGAGATCGTATTTTTCAAGCGGCTTTTCGACGGATTTCAGGAGCCGCAGCGCCGTCGGCGGAATGAACGCGTTGCGCACATCCATTTCGCTCATGATACGGAAGGCCATGTCCGCATCGAATTTCTGGGCGGGCGAAGAGACGACGGGAATGCCAAGCATCAGCGCTGGCATCAGCACGTTGAGCAGGCCGCCGGCCCAGGCCCAGTCCGAAGGCGTCCAGATCCGGTCCCCTTGCTGCGGTGCGAATTCATGCGCCAGCTGGAAACCGGGGATATGGCCGGCCAGCACCCGATGACCGTGCAGCGCCGCCTTCGGCGGGCCGGTCGTGCCGGAAGTGAAGATCATCAGAGCCGGATCGTCCGGCCCGGTATCGACGGCCTCGAACAGCGGCGGATACGCGGCGATCAGCGCATCGAGCGCCAGCAGGCCGTCGCCGGCGGGCGTATCTCCGGTGACGATCACATGCCGCAAATCCGGCAGCTTTCCCCGCAAGCCCGCCAACCGCGACAGGCCGAAGGGATTGGTGACGATCGCCGTCGCACCCGATGCCTTCAGCCGGTATTCGAGCGCCTCGGCGCCGAACAGCAGCGCCAGCGGCAGGGCGATGCCGCCCATCTTGTAGATCGCCACATGCGCGATCACCGTCTCGAAACTCTGCGGCAGAAGAAGTGCGACGCGGTCGCCGGGCTTCAGACCCAGCGCGACAAAGGCGTTCGCAAGCGAGGCGGACCGCCCGGACAGCTCACCATAGGTCAGCGCCGGATGAGCGCCGCCCGGGCTGAAATGCTGGAGACAGATGCGATCTGGAAACTTTTCCGCCCAGGCATCGCTGACCGCCTCCCCCATGTTGAATCGCTGCAGGATTTCCCAGGCGAAATCGCGAAAAAGGTCTTCATAGGACTTGGCAGCAGACAGTTTCATGGGCAGCGCTTCTATTTTTGCTGCACCAGCTAACATCCGGGATGCTTAAAATACAAGGGGGACACGGGAGGGGACCTGACATGGGAACCCACCCCCTGCGATGGGGATGGGGCCAACAATCCGGGCGATCAACGCGAGGCGCTCATCCGCAGCATGCGGCAGAGCGAGACGAGTGCCGCATCTCCACCCCCGGAGGCGATGTCGGCGCAGCGGGTCAGCAGACGGCGCTGCTCGGCGTCGGACATCGCCTGGAAGGCCTGGAGCTGCGGCCCGGTAATACCGCCGGCGCCCGAAGCCGCGGCACCGCCGACCCCAGCTTCTCCACCAACGCCGAGACCGAGCGCAGCGCCGGTGCCGCCGGCACCTCCGAGGCCAAGTCCCAGAGCGGCATCAAGGCCACCGCCACCGCCGCCGATCGATGCGGTCGTTCCAAGGTCAACGCCATCGTCCGTGCCGAGTGCGAGGCCGGCATTGACGCCATCGCTGCCGCCGAGGGAAACAGCGGCATCCGCATCGAGCCCGCCACCTCCACCGACATTCGCCTCGGCATTCAGCCCCTCACCGCCGCCAACCGACACATCGACATCCGCCACTCCGCGGCTACCGCCGACCCCGACATCGGCATTGACGCCATCGGCACCGCCGAGGGAGGCGTCGACCCCGATCCCGTCGCTGGTCGTCACGTCGGCACTGATGCCGTTCTCGCCGCCGACCGACAGGCCCTGTGCAAAGCTCTGGCCGGCAAAAGGCAGGATGATGCATCCGGACAGCAACAGGATACGCAATGATTTCCGCATGATAGTCTTCTCCTTCCGAAGCCGCGCACGATCGCCGGCCTCCGAATGCCGAATATCCAGACGGCGCGCATGTTTCAGAAGGCGCTAAACAACAGCGACATGCCGTTAAGAAACGGGAAAAACCGCATCGGGAATGCCCTGATCCGGGACAACTTGTCCAAGCGCGAAGCCGGATAAATGCAACCTCACTTCATCCTTGCATGCCGGTGCGGCCCCGTGATAGAGCGCATACCGCTACCCAAGTGCCCCGTTGGCGGAATTGGTAGACGCGCCTGACTCAAAATCAGGTTCCGAGAGGAGTGCTGGTTCGATTCCGGCACGGGGCACCACATCTCTTCAAGAACTTTGATACGGTTACGGTTTTCCGGCGCAGTGATGGCGTGCGCCGGGCTCGTTCAAATTAAGCCGTACAAAGCCACAATTTCCGGGAAACACCCGACTCGGATAGCAATGGAGCTGGGTTCACTTGTGGGGAAGATTGGCGCACCCGACAGGATTCGAACCTGTGACCTTTGGAATCGGAATCCAACACTCTATCCAGCTGAGCTACGGGTGCTAACCTGTAAGGCGATGACTCGCCTCCGTCCGATGGTGGTTCTTAGCTCAGGATGTTGCCCGCATCAATCGCCAATTTGCGGTCAACGCAAATCATCCGAGGGCGACGCCCTGTTTTCCGCAAGGCGGAGACTTGGTAACGCGCCTCCCGCGGCGGTCAGGGCGCCGCGTTCAAGATAATTTGTCTTACGGCGCCGGCACATCTGCTCTAAGGGAGGCCATGGCGTCCCGGCCGGTCGAAATGCATATCAGGAGAGGCGCATGGCGCTGACAGCTTCCACACCCCGTTCCCGCGCCGGTATCGGCTACGCCGTGGTCGTGACGCTTGGCATGGCGGTGACCGTCGGCGGGGCGCTGGCATTTCAGTATATCGGCGGCTACATCCCCTGTGCGCTCTGCCTGTTGCAGCGCGATCCCTATTATTACGGCATTCCGGTCGGCATCCTGGCGATCGTCGTCTCAGCGATCGGCCTGCCCGCCTGGATCACCCGGGCGCTGCTCGTCGTCATCGGCGTCATGATGCTGGTCGGCGCCGGCATGGGCGTCTATCACTCGGGCGTCGAATGGGCTTTCTGGGAAGGTCCGGCAAGCTGCGGCGGTGGGGCTGGCGTCACCACCAGTGCCGGCAGCCTGCTTTCCGATCTGAACACCGTCCACGGCCCCTCCTGCACGGAAGCGGCCCTTCGTGTGCTCGGCCTCTCGTTTGCCGGCTGGAACGTGATTGCCAGCGTCATCCTGGCTGTCATCGCATTCGTCGGCGCAAAAAAGGCCGCGTAAAGCGGCCTTCCAACAATCCAATCTTTGGCGTCCAACTCCGTCTTACGGCTGCAGTTCCGTATCCCAGTAGAGATAGTCCATCCAGCTTTCGTGCAGATAGTTCGGCGGGAACAGCCGGCCGTTATTGTGCAGGTCCTGCACCGTCGGCTGGTAGGGCTTCTGGTGCGGGAACATGGCGGCCTGCTTCGGCAGCTTGCTGCCCTTCCTCAGATTGCAGGGCGAACAGGCGGCCACGACATTTTCCCAGGTGGTCTCGCCGCCATGAGCGCGCGGGATGACGTGGTCGAAGGTCAGGTCGTCATGGTCGCCGCAATACTGGCATTCGAACCTGTCGCGCAGGAAGACGTTGAACCGGGTAAAGGCCGGGTTGCGGGTCGGCTGGACATAGGTCTTGAGGCTCACGACGCTCGGCAGCTTCATCGAGAAGCTCGGCGAGCAGACCGAGTGATCGTATTCCGCGATGATGTTCACACGGTCGAGGAAAACCGCCTTGATCGCGTCCTGCCAGGACCAAAGCGACAAGGGATAATAACTCAGCGGCCGGTAGTCGGCGTTCAGGACGAGCGCCGGCAGGGCCTGCGGGGAGACTGCAATCGTCAAATGACGCTCCTACCCGATTCGGCATCCGTACTTTCTATATTAGGTCCGTTGTTACAGGAATGTGAAGCCCAATAAATGCAGTGGGATGCTTGTTCCCGGCTTCAGCCGAGAGGTGTGACGTCGCGGCGCATTTTCGCCGCATAATAAGCCCAGAAAAGCCGGGCCGCGACGGATCGCCACGGCGCCCAGACTTCAGCCATCACCCCCAGATTTTTAGCCGACGGCCGTGTTTCGAGACCCAGCGCATGGCCGACCGCGGCCTGCAGCGCCACGTCGCCCGTCGGAAAAATATCGGCATGCCCGCCGCAGAACATCAGGTAGACTTCCGCCGTCCATGGACCGATGCCGGGAAGTGCCGTCATCTTGCGGATAGCTTCACCCGTTTCGAGCGCGCAGACGGATGCGAGATCGAAATGCCCTTCCGAAATTGCTGTGGACAAATGAAGAAGCGTCGCCGCCTTTGCCCGCGAGAGGCCGAACGTGGCGATAACGGCAGGGTCGAGAGCCCGATATCCTTCGGCAGTGACGGGGCCGGCGGCCGTTATCCTCCGCCAGATCGCCTCGGCACTCGCCCTCGACACCATCTGCGAGACGACGATCGAAGCAAGGCCGGAAAAGCCCGGCTCGTTCAGCCTGAGCGGCACCGGGCCGGAAGCCTCGACGACATCGGCAAGTCTCGGATCGAGCGCCACCAGCGCCTCGAGCCCCGCCTGAATGTCGGAATGATCGCGGATGATCGCCACCGCCTGCCTCCCCACTGGTTGCCTCCCCATGGCCGTTTTTCAAAAATCATGGCAGAAGAAATCATGCCTGCTCCGCCTTCTGATAAACCGGTCTATCGTTTCGCGCCAAGCCCGAACGGGTTTCTGCATCTCGGCCACGCCCTGTCGGCATTCCTCAACCACGACATGGCGAGTGCGAATGGCGGCCGTTTCCTGCTGCGCATCGAGGATATCGACCTTGCGCGCTGCACGCCGGAGTTCGAGCAGGCGATCTATCGCGATCTCGCCTGGCTGGGGCTTGGATGGGAAGAGCCGGTGCGGCGGCAATCCGAACATGTCGACGCCTACCATACGGCACTCTATCGGTTGACCGAGATGGATCTCGTCTATCCGGCCTTTCTGACCCGCGGCGAGGTGAAAGCCAGGGTCGCGGCCTGCGAGGCGGACGGGAAGAGCTGGCCGCGCGATCCGGACGGTTCGCCGCTCTATCCCGACGATGACCGCCATCGCAGCCAGACGGAGCGGCGGAGCCTGATCGCCGATGGTGTCCGGCACGCCTTTCGTCTCGACATGGGAAAGGCGCTTGGCCTGATCGAGGCACCGCTGAGCTGGGTCGAGACCGGCGACGGAAAACGCGGCGAGATCATCGCGGATCCGACGGCCTGGGGCGACGTGATTCTCTCCCGCTCGGATGCACCGTCAAGCTACCATCTGTCGGTGACGGTGGATGATGCCGCGCAGGGGATCAGCCATGTGGTGCGTGGGCTCGACCTTTTCGAGGCGACAGCCGTGCACCGGCTGCTGCAGGAACTGCTGGGGCTGCCGCAGCCGGTCTATCACCATCACCGGCTGGTGGTCGGTGCGGATGGCAGGAAACTGTCGAAAAGCGAGGGGTCAACCGGGCTCGCGGCGCTTCGCGACCAGGGTCTCGGCCTCAGTGACATCCGTCACCTCCTTGGCCTTTGACAACGCTTCCCCGCGCTGGCGCCGCTCCCGCCGGAACCGGTTGAAGACCGAGTAGATCCGGTATTTCATCAGGGCGGCGTTGAACTCGGCACCGAGAATGAAGATCACGCTGATCATGTAGAGGAAGACCAGCACGATCATGATCGACGCCAGCCCCGCATAGGTCGCCGCGTAGTTGGCGAAAGTCGAGAGGTAGGAGGCGAAACCGAGACCGAACGCGGTCCAGATGACGATCGTCAGCGTCACGCCCGGCAGCACGTCGATGATCCGCCTCCGTCCGGCCGGCAGCCATTTGTGCGAAAGCAGCAGGCCGATCATCAGCAAGAGGGCTGTGCCATAAAGGCCCCAGTTCGCGGCCCGCGTCAGGTCGCCGATCAGCCAGGGAAAGCGGGTTTCGGCAAAGCGGAGCGCGACCGGCACCGCGACGAGCAGGATGCTGATCACCGCGAAGATGACGACGGCGACGATCACATAGCCGAGGCTGGCGAGACGGGTCACGTACCAGGGCCGGGTTTCCGTCACGCGGTAGGCGCGGTTGAGGGAAATCCTGAGCGCCTCGACGCCGTTGGAGGCGAAATACGCAGCCGCCAGGACCGAGATCGTCAGCAGCCCGCCGCGCGGGATTTCCAGCACCTGGCGGATCTCGGAAGCGATCGGTGCGGCGATATTCGCCGGCCAGGTATCGAAGAGCAGATGCACCGCGGTTTCCGAAAAACCGCCGGCCCCCAGAAAGCCGGCGAGCGCCGTGCCGAAGATCAGGAACGGAAACAGCGCCAGCAGGCCGGAAAGCGCGACATGGCTCGCCATCGCCCAGCCATCGTCATCCGAGAAGTGCCAATAGGCGTCCCAAAGAACCTTGAAGGCGAGGCGATACCACCGGACGGGGCGGTTTTCTTCGGGCAAGGGCAACTCCGTTGTGACGTGGCGGGAAATATGGGAGGAACTCTTTCGATTGTACAGGGAGCCTTACTCAATGGCCGAAAATAGAACGATCATCGTTACCGGCTGTTCCTCCGGCATCGGCGCCCATTGCGCCCGGGCTCTGAAGGCGGACGGCTGGCGGGTGTTCGCGACGGTGCGCAGGCAGGCCGATCTCGCAGCCCTCGAGGCGGACGGCATCGAAACCCTGCTGATGGATTATACCAGGCCCGACACGATCGCAGCCTTGGTGGAAACCGTGCTGGATCGCACCGGCGGACGGCTCGATGCACTGTTCAACAATGGCGCCTACGGCCAGGCGGGTGCAGTGGAGGACCTGGGGACCGACGTGCTGCGCGAGCAGTTCGAGACCAATTTCTTCGGTTGGCACGAGCTGACGCGGCGGGTGATCCCGGTCATGCGCGCAAGAGGCCAGGGCCGCATCGTCAACTGCTCGTCGATATTGGGGCTATTGCCCTATCGTTACCGCGGCGCCTACACGGCCTCGAAATACGCGCTCGAAGGCCTGACGATCACCATGCGCATGGAACTCGAAGGCAGCGGCATCGGGGTGAGCCTTATCGAACCCGGCCCGATCACCTCGCGCTTCACAGCCAATGCTCTTGCCAAGATCCGCGAGCATGTCGACCTCGAAGGTTCGGTCCATGCGGAGCAGTATCGCAGGCAGCTGAGGCGCCTCGAGGGAGGGGGTCAGGCCAGCCGCCACAAACTTGGGCCCGAAGCGGTCTATGACGTCTTGACGCATGCCTTGACCGCACCTCGTCCGAAGCCACATTATCTGGTAACGAAGCCCGCCAAGCAGGGCGCTTTCCTGAAAAGAATACTCCCAGCCGCGCTCTTTTATAACCTGATGCGCCGGCTGGATTGAAAGGCAGCAATCCGACAATGTCCACTTTCACAACCGTGCTTGCCCTGATCGTCATGGGCCTCGTCGCGCTCGTACTGATCCGCGGGCTGTTCAACATGCTGAAGGGCACCGACGCCAACAAATCCAATAAGCTGATGCAATTGCGTATTCTCTTGCAGGCGGTTGCAATCGTCCTCATCATGCTCACTCTCTGGATTACGGGCGGCGGTCGCCCGACCTGATTCTGATGACGGCGGATGGTAAAGCTCAACAAGATCTACACGCGCACTGGCGATAACGGCACCACGGCGCTGGTTTCCGGTCCGCGCCGCGACAAGCACGACCTGCGCGTCGTAGCCTATGGCACGGTCGATGAGACCAATTCCACGATCGGACTGGCGCGCCTGCACATATCCGGCATGGCCGAACTCGACGCCATGCTCTTCCGCATCCAGAACGACCTTTTCGATCTCGGCGCCGATCTTGCCGCGCCGGATACCGGCGAGAAGCTCGACTACGAGCCGCTTCGCATCGTCGAAGCCCAGGCGACGCGGCTGGAAACGGAGATCGACGCGCTCAACGCCCATCTCGATCCGCTGACTTCCTTCGTGCTGCCGGGCGGCACTGCCGCCGCCGCTCATCTGCATCTCGCCCGCACCGTATCGCGCCGCGCCGAACGGCTGATGGTCGAGCTGTCCCGAGGCGAGACCGTCGGCACCCCGGCGTTGAAATATATCAACCGGCTTTCCGACTTTCTGTTCGTGGCGGCGCGCTTTGCCAATGACGGCGGCAAAGCCGATATACTCTGGATCCCGGGCAAGAACCGATAACCGCAACGGCGGAGGAGCCACAGCATGTTCATCCCGCTGCACGACGCCGTCGAACTCAAATACATCCGCGTGCAATATGTCACGATCAGCATCATCGCCATTAACGTGCTGATATGGCTGTTCACCAATTTTTCCGCGCCTGAAGTGGGCGAACACGCCTCGCTCGGGCTCGGCTTCATTCCGGCGGTGATCTTCAACTACGCGACGCTCGATCCGTCGCTGGTGATCGTGCCCGACGACCTGACCTTCGTCACCTATGCCTTCCTGCATATCGACTTCTGGCATCTCGCCTCAAACATGCTGTTCCTCTGGGTGTTCGGCGACAATGTCGAGGACGCGCTGGGGCATGTGAAGTTCCTCGCCTTCTATCTCATCTGCGCAGCGGCGGGCGCCGCTCTCCATGGTTTCGTGGCGTCGAGCTCGGAAGGCCCGCTGATCGGCGCATCCGGGGCGATTTCCGGCGTGGTCGCGGCCTATTTCCTGCTGCATCCTCGCGTGCGGGTCTGGGTGCTGGTGCTCTTCCGAATTCCGCTGCCGCTGCCTGCCTTCATTCCGCTGGCGCTCTGGATCGTCCAGCAGTTCGCCATGCTGGCGCTCGATCTCGACGGCATGGTCTCCTGGGGGGCGCATGTGGGCGGCATCATCGCGGGCGCCATCCTCGTGCTGTTCATGCGCCGCAAGGGCGTGCCGCTGTTCGACCGCAACATCGTGACCCCGAAGGCAGTCGAGCTTAAGCCGGACGTTCCGCGGATCGCCGCGGCAACCGAATAGAACTATGAGAAAACGGCAATGCCCGGCGGCAAATCCGCGTTGTAATCGCGCGAAAAATGCGTATCCATGTCGCCAACTGACAAATGAGGAAGCAGCAAATGTCGCAATTTGCGGCTGGAGATAGTCAAGGAAGGACCCCATGAAGATCCTGGTGCCAGTCAAGCGAGTGGTCGATTACAACGTGAAGATCCGGGTGAAGCCGGATGGCACGGGTGTCGAGCTTGCCAATGTGAAGATGTCGATGAACCCCTTCGACGAAATCTCCGTCGAGGAGGCTTTGCGGCTGAAGGAAGCCGGCAAGGCGGAAGAAGTGGTGGTCGTGTCGATCGGCCCGGCCAAGGCCGAAGAAACACTGCGCACCGCGCTCGCCATGGGCGCCGATCGGGCGATCCTGGTCGAGACCGACGACCTGGTCGAGCCGCTTGCCGTGGCCAAGATCCTCAAGGGTATCGTCGATGCCGAACAGCCAGGGCTGATCATCGTCGGCAAGCAGGCGATCGATGACGATTCGAACCAGACCGGCCAGATGCTGGCAGCCCTGCTCGGCTCCGCCCAGGCGACCTTTGCCTCGAAGATCGAACTCGCGGACGGTTCGGCAAAAGTGACCCGCGAAGTCGACGGCGGCCTGCAGACGATCGAAGTCAAGCTTCCGGCCGTCGTCACCACCGACCTTCGCCTGAACGAGCCGCGCTACGCCTCGCTGCCGAACATCATGAAGGCGAAGAAGAAGCCGCTCGACAAGAAAACGCCGTCAGATTTCGGCGTCGACACCGCGCCGCGCCTGAAGGTCCTGAAGACCGAGGAGCCGGGCGGCCGCAAGGCAGGCATCAAGGTGAAGACGGTCGAGGAACTGGTTGGCGCCTTGAAGACCGCCGGCGTTCTGTAAGGAAAGGGAGAACATCATCATGGCCATTCTTCTTCTGGCAGAACACGACGGTTCGAGCCTCAACGACCAGACCGCCAAGGCGCTCTCGGCCGCCTCCAAGATCGGCGGCGACGTGCACGTGCTGGTCGCCGGTTCCGGCGCCAAGGCTGCGGCCGATGCCGCCGCCAAGCTTGCCGGCGTCTCGAAGGTACTGCTCGCCGACGACGCGGGTCTCGCCAACAACCTCGCCGAGCCGCTTTCCGCTCTGATCGTTTCGCTGGCCGGTTCCTACGACACGATCATCGCCGCTGCGACGGCGTCGGCCAAGAACGTCATGCCCCGCGTCGCGGCGCTGCTCGACGTCATGCAGATCTCGGAAATCATCGAGGTGGTTTCAGCGGATACGTTCAAGCGTCCGATCTACGCCGGCAACGCCATCCAGACGGTCCAGTCGACCGACGCCAAAAAGGTGATCACGGTGCGCACCGCCTCCTTCCAGGCGGCTGGCGAAGGCGGCTCCGCCTCGATCGAGTCGGTCTCGGCTGCGGCGAACCCGGGCCTGTCGAGCTTCGTTTCGGATGCCCTCTCGTCGTCCGAACGCCCGGAACTGACGTCTGCCAAGATCATCATTTCCGGCGGCCGCGCGCTTGGTTCGTCTGAAAAATTTCAGGAAGTCATCCTGCCGGTCGCCGATAAGCTCGGCGCAGCCGTCGGCGCATCGCGCGCAGCGGTCGACGCCGGTTACGCCCCGAACGACTGGCAGGTCGGCCAGACCGGCAAAGTGGTCGCGCCGGCGCTCTATATCGCCGTCGGCATTTCGGGCGCCATCCAGCATCTCGCCGGCATGAAGGATTCGAAGGTCATCGTCGCCATCAACAAGGACGAGGAAGCCCCGATCTTCCAGGTCGCCGACTACGGCATCGTCGGCGATCTCTTCGAAATCCTGCCGAAGCTTGAAAAGGCGCTTTGAGCCCGTTCATTTCGCAAGCGCGAAAAATGCTGGCAAAACGACATGTAGCGGAATAACAATCTGCCGGGCTGCATACATGCAGTCCGGCATTTTCATAAAATCGGCGTACGCTAGAGATAGCGTAAACGCCCAGGGAGCGAAACCATGGGTTTGGTCATAAAAAGCATCGGCGTCATCGGAGCAGGCCAGATGGGCTGCGGCATTGCACATGTTTCGGCTCTCGCCGGTTACAAGGTGCAGATGTACGACGTGTCCAAGGACCGGATCGAAGCAGCGCTCGCAACCATCAACGGCAATCTCGCCCGCCAGGTCTCCAACGGCAAACTCGGCGACGACGAGCGCAAGGCTGCCCTTTCGCTGATTTCCGGTTCTTCGGACCTCAACGACCTCGCGCCGATGGACCTGGTGATCGAGGCTGCGACGGAAGACGAGAGCGTCAAGCGCAAGATCTATGCGCAGGTCTGTCCGGTCCTGAAGCCTGATGCCCTGCTCGCCACCAACACCTCGTCGCTCTCGATTACCCGTCTCGCGTCCGCCACCGACCGTCCGGAGCGCTTCATGGGTATACATTTCATGAACCCGGTTCCGGTCATGAAACTTGTCGAACTGGTCCGCGGCATTGCCACCGACGAGCCGACCTTCCGGGCCGCCAAGGACTATGTCACCGCGCTCGAAAAGACCGCGACCGTCGCTGAGGACTTTCCGGCCTTCATCGTCAACCGCATCCTGCTGCCGATGATCAACGAAGCGATCTACACGCTTTATGAAGGCGTCGGCTCGGTCGAGGCGATCGACACCGCCATGAAGCTTGGCGCCAATCATCCGATGGGCCCGCTGCAGCTCGCCGATTTCATCGGCCTCGACACCTGCCTGTCGATCATGCAGGTTCTGCACGACGGCTTGGCGGACAGCAAATACCGCCCCTGCCCGCTTCTGGTGAAATATGTCGAAGCCGGCTGGCTGGGTCGCAAGGCCGGTCGCGGGTTCTATGACTATCGCGGCGAAGTGCCGGTTCCGACGCGGTAAGCGGACGCTATTTTGGCCTTCCCTTGTCAGAAAAGGCATTTCAAACTATATTGACGGAGTGAGAGGCGAGCTTTCGCCCGCCTCTCTGGTTTATTTTTGGAATGTGACCCGCACGCTTGCCTGCCAGCTCGTGCGGGTTTTCCGTATCATAAACGTGATGCTAAATGGTTTGAACCACATAGCACACCCTCCGATTGGATGGCGAGGCCTTCGCCGGGTCGGAGGAGCCCATCTCCTCCGATGCGCCTGACAGGGGCGCGTCTGCTTTGGCCATCACAACCAAAAGCAGCATAGAGTAGCGGTCTGCATTATTTCAATTGGAAATTGCGGGCTATGGCCCCTTCGCCGCCGTGATCAGCGCCTTGGCATCCGGGCTGTCCCAGGCGGCCGGGCCGTTCATCGCGGAAATCAGGCAGCCCTTCTTGTCCATGATCAAGGTCACCGGCAGGCCGAAGGCGAGGCCTTCCTTCTTCAGCGAATTGAAGACGCCCATCGAGCTGTCGCGGTAATAGCCGAGAGTATCGATGCCGTATTCGGCGAGAAAGGCCTTGGGCTTCTCGTCGCTGCCGGTATCGATATTCACCGCCACGACCTCGAAGTCCGGACCGCCCATGCCCTTCTGCAGCGCGTTCAGCGCCGGCATCTCTTCCCGGCACGGGCCACACCATGTGGCCCAGAGATTGAGGAGAACCGTCTTGCCGGCAAAATCCGCGGTCTTGAGGTCCTTTCCGTCCGGTCCCTTGAAGACCAGATCGAGCGGCCTCGGCGGTTGGGCGGCAACCATGGCGGCGACCTGGCCCTTGGAGAATTGCGAGACCGACTTTACCGTCTCGACGGCACCTTCGCAGGCGCCGGAGGATTGGGCGAGAAGCCCGCTCTCGCCATTGCCAGACCCCATACTACTCACGTATACCGCCACGGCACCGGCAAGTATTCCCGCAACGGCGGCAATCACGATCAATCTGGCGGACGGAAGGCCGAAAGGTCTTTTGGTCGTCATCAATTACTCCAGGACTAGGCATCATGGCTGACGGCACGAAGGACGCAGTATCCTCCAACCAGATGTGGGGCGGACGCTTCGCTTCAGGGCCGGATGCGATCATGGAGGAGATAAATGCCTCGATCGGTTTCGACAAGAAGCTGTTCGCCCAGGATATCCGCGGCTCAATAGCGCATGCGACGATGCTGGCGGAAAAGGGCATTATTTCGGGCGAAGATAAAGACAAGATCGTGTCTGGCCTGAACACGATCATGTCAGAGATCGAAACCGGCAAGTTCGAATTTTCTAGGCAGCTCGAAGACATCCACATGAACATCGAGGCGCGGCTGGCAGTGCTGATCGGCCCCGCCGCCGGGCGCCTGCACACCGCGCGCTCCCGCAACGACCAGGTGGCGCTCGATTTCCGCCTTTGGGTGAAAGAGGAGCTCGTCAAGACCGAAGCGATGCTGACCGGCCTGATCGCCGCCTTTCTCGACCGCGCCGAGGAACATGCCGATACGGTCATGCCCGGTTTCACCCATCTCCAGACCGCCCAGCCGGTCACCTTCGGCCATCACTGCATGGCCTATGTGGAAATGTTCGGCCGTGACCGCGCCCGCGTCCGCCACGCGATCGACCATCTCGACGAAAGCCCGATCGGTGCCGCAGCGCTGGCCGGCACGCCCTACCCGATCGACCGCCACATGACGGCGAAGGCGCTTGGCTTCCGGGAACCGACCCGCAACTCGATCGACACCGTCTCCGACCGCGATTTCGCGCTGGAATTCCTGTCGGTCGCGGCGATCTGCGCCGTGCACCTTTCACGCCTCGCCGAAGAGATTGTCATCTGGTCGACGCCGCAATTCGGTTTCGTGCGCCTGTCGGATGCGTTTTCGACCGGCTCGTCGATCATGCCGCAAAAAAAGAACCCGGATGCCGCCGAACTGGTGCGTGCCAAGACCGGCCGTATCAACGGTTCGCTGGTGGCGCTGCTGACGGTCATGAAGGGCTTGCCGCTTGCCTATTCCAAGGACATGCAGGAAGACAAGGAACAGGTCTTCGATTGCGCCGAGAACCTGGAACTGGCGATCGCTGCCATGACCGGCATGATGCGCGACATGACGATCCGAGCCGACAAGATGCGCGCAGCCGCCGGTGCCGGTTATTCGACAGCGACCGATCTTGCCGACTGGCTGGTGCGTGAAGTCGGTCTTCCCTTCCGGGACGCCCATCATGTGACCGGCCGCGCCGTGGCGCTTGCCGAGAGCAAGGGCTGCGACCTTTCCGAACTGTCGCTCGAGGAATTGCAGTCGATCCATCCTGATATCACCGACAAGGTCTTTAACGTCCTGTCCGTAGACGCCTCGGTCGCCAGCCGAACCAGCTTCGGCGGCACCGCGCCGGCGGAAGTGAGGAAGCAGATCGCCTGGTGGCGCGCCCGGAATTGATGCCGGCCGCAACGAACGCCGAGAAGTGATGCCGGATAGTGACTGCACAAGGGCGCGGAACTTCGCTATGAAAGTTCCGCAGCCGTGCCGGAGAAGGAATAGAATGTCGAAGTCCCTGGTAAAAATTGCCCGCATCGCCTTTGTGCTGAGCCTCGCCGGCATCGTTGTCGTCGGCTGCGGCCGCAAGGGCAGCCTCGACCGCCCGAGCACGCCGGTGGAGCAGCAGAACATCCGCAAGAGCGGCAAACCGGGCGAACAGAAGGCCGAGCCGGTTGCCAACCGACCTTTCCTGCTCGACCCGCTCCTGTAATTTTCGAGTTTTACCGTGAACCATTTTCATTACATCGACGGCGTGCTGCACGCCGAGAACGTGCCGATCCCGGAAATCGCCAAGGCGGTTGGGACCCCATTTTACGTCTATTCGACGGCCACCCTGGAACGTCACTACAAGGTTTTCGCCAAGGCGTTCTCCGATGTGGACGCAATGGTCTGCTACGCGATGAAGGCGAATTCCAACCAGGCGGTGCTGAAGACGCTCGGCCGGCTCGGAGCCGGCGTCGATGTCGTCTCCGGCGGAGAGCTGCGTCGCGCGCTGGCGGCCGGCATTCCGGCAAGCCGCATCATGTTCTCGGGCGTCGGCAAGACGGTGCAGGAAATGGACCTGGCGCTGGCGGCCGGCATCTACTGCTTCAACGTCGAGTCCGAGCCGGAACTGGAAGTCCTCAATCTGCGCGCCCGGAAAGCCGGCAGAAAAGCGCATGTCTCCTTCCGCATCAACCCGGATGTCGATGCAGGCACGCATGCCAAGATCTCCACCGGCAAGAAGGAAAACAAGTTCGGCATCGCCTATGAGCGTGCCCGCGCCGTTTACGCTCATGCCGCGACGCTCGATGGCATCGACGTCAAGGGCATCGACATGCATATCGGCAGCCAGATCACCGAACTGCAGCCATTCGAGCACGCCTTCCGGCTGCTGCGCGAACTGGTCGAGACACTGCGCACCGACGGCCACCGCATCGACCACGTCGATATCGGCGGCGGTCTCGGCATTCCCTACCGCCAGGACAACAATCCCCCACCGTTGCCCGATGCTTATGCGGAAACGGTGAAGCGCCAGCTGCGATCGCTGAACTGCAAGATCGTCACCGAGCCCGGCCGGTTGATCGTCGGCAATGCCGGCATTCTGGTGACCGAGGTCATCTACGTGAAGGACGGCGGCGAAAAGTCCTTCGTGGTCGTCGACGCAGCGATGAACGACCTGATCCGTCCGACGCTCTACGACGCCTATCACGAGATCCGTCCGGTCGTCGTGCCGGCCGCCGATGCGCCGCGCGTCAAGGGCGACGTCGTTGGCCCGGTCTGCGAAACCGGCGACTATCTGGCGCTCGACCGCGAGATGGCCGAACCCAAGCCCGGTGACCTGATCGCAGTCTCGTCCGCCGGCGCCTACGGCGCCGTGCAGGCAAGCACCTATAACAGCCGCCTGCTGGTATCGGAGGTTCTGGTGAAGGGATCGGAGTTCCATGTGGTGCGCCCGCGCGGCAGTTACGAAGAGCTCATCGGCCTCGATTCCGTGCCCGCATGGCTTGAATGAACATTTAACGCGCCGTTCACTTTTACGGGAAAGCCTGGAAAATATGGGGGCGGATCGCCCCCTGCCCTCGTCTTCGCCACAAACATCGTTATCTTGGAAGCTTGATTTGCGCCGCCACGACTGGAGTCGGACCGCATGAGCTTCATCCGCAAAGGTGCCTTCGAATTGCATCCTGTGCTTGCGCGTCGCGTTGCACTGAAACGGTCCTTCGCCCGGATCGTGTTGTTTTTCGAACGGATTTTGCCGCTGCTGCTCGCGCCCCTCGGGATTGCGGCGCTTTTCCTGTCGGTGGCCTGGTTCGGGATTTTCCGGATCGCGCCGGACTGGGTGCGCTGGGTCCTGGTCGGCGGCTTCGCCTTTGCCTTCGTGTATGCGCTGCTGCCGTTGACCCGCCTGCGCTGGCCGGCGGTGGCCGACGCTGATCGGCTTCTCGAAGTCCGCAACAACCTCCCCAACCAGCCGGTCGGCGTCCAGGACGACCATCCGGCTTTCGAGACGCCTTTTTCACGCGCGCTCTGGAAGGAACACCAGATCCGCATGGCCGAGCGCATCGCGGCGCTTGATGCCGGCCTGCCGCAGCCGGATATCGCCCGGCACGACCGGTTCGCCCTGCGCGCCATTCCCGCTCTCGTTTTCGTCGTCGCCCTCGGTTATTCCTTCTCGAACGGCGGCGGCTCTCCGGCCGATGCCTTCCGGCCCGCGCCGCCGGCGCCGAGCATCAACCCGGACCTGCGCATCGACGCCTGGCTGACGCCGCCGTCCTATACCGGCCGCGCCCCGGTCTTCCTGACCGGCCGCGAGGTCACCACCACCACTGCTGCCGTCTCGATCCCACAGAATTCGGCGCTGACCGTGCGCGTCACCGGCGGTGAAGGCGGCGAGGCCGTGGTCTTCGCCCCGAAGGCCGGCGGGCAACCATCGACGTTGATCACCGAGGAAGCCAAGAAGGCCGCGGAAACGGCGGCGCAGCAACCGCAGCAGGGCGCCCCCGGCCAGCAGCCACCGGCTCAGCAGGCTGCGCCGCAGCAGCCCAACCAGCAGCGACCACCCCGAACCTATGCGCTCAACGTCGCCGAGAGCGGCAGCCTGACCGTCAACGGCCAGAGTTGGGCGTTTGACGTCATCCCCGACCGGCCGCCGGAAATCGCCTTCGACGGCCAGCCGAAGCGTTCCGTCAACGGCGCTCTCGAAATCGGCTTCACCGGCAAGGACGATTACGGCATTCGCGAAGCCCATGCGTTGATCGAACCGGTCGATCAGCCGGCTCCGGGCGCGACCCCCCTCTATCCGGCCCCGGACTACCGGCTCGACCTGCCGCGGCAGAACAGCCGCGAGGTCAAGGCCCTGACGAGCCGCAGCCTGATCGAGCATCCGCTCGCCGGCAAGCGGGTCAGGATCACCCTGATCGCCAAGGACGGCGCCGGCCAGACCGGCCGCAGCCCGGCCCATGAAATGGTGCTGCCGTCGCGCGGCTTCTCCGAGCCGCTCGCAGCCGCCGTCGCGGAAGAGCGCCAGGTCTTCGCGCTCGACACCCGCCAGATGCCCCGCGCCATCGAGCTCAACGAGGCGCTGGCGATCCGGCCCGACGAAACCATCCCCAACCTCAGCCATTTCCTGCTGATCCGCTCGGCGCTCGAGCGCATGAAGCTCGCCCGCAACGAGGAGCAGCTCAAGGATACCGCCGAATATCTCTGGGAGATCGCGCTCGGCATCGAGGACGGCGACCTGTCTCAGGCGGAGCGCCGCCTGCGCGACGCCCAGCGTAATCTCGCCGAGGCGCTGCAGAACAAGGCGTCCGACCAGGAGATCGCCCGGCTGATGCAGGAACTGCGCGAAGCCATGCAGCAGTTCATGAACGAGCTTGCCCAGCGGATGCAGAACGCCCCGCAGGCGCCCAACAACATGCAGTCCCAGAACGTCATCCGGCAGCGCGACCTGCAGAACATGATGGACCAGATCGAAAACCTCGCCCGGTCCGGCAATCGCGATGCCGCCCAGCAGATGCTCAACGAACTGCAGCGGATGATGAACAACCTGCAGGCCGGCAGGCCGCAGCGCGGGCAGCAGGGCCAGCAGCAGCAGAACGGCCAGATGCGCCAGCAGATCGACAAGCTCGGCGAGATCATGCAGGAACAGCAGCGGCTGATGGACCAGACCTTCAAGCTGGACCAGGCGCTGCGCGACCGCATGCAGCGTGGCGATCCCAGCCAGCGGCCCGGCGATCAAAGCCAGCAAGGGCAACAGCAGCAGGGCCAGCAACAACAAGGTCAGCAAGGCCAACAAGGTCAGCAAGGTCAGCAGAACAGTGACCAGATGACCGCCGAGCAGCTTCGGGAAGCGCTGAAGAACCTCCGCGCCCAGCAGGAAGGCCTCGGCAAGAAACTCGAAGAGCTGCAGCAGGCGCTGAAGGGTCTCGGCATGCAGCCGGGCGAAGGTTTCGGCAAGGCGCAGAGCGAGATGGGCAATGCCGGCAAGGCACTCGGCGAAGGCCAGGGCGACCAGGCGGTTCAGGGCCAAGGCAATGCGCTCAACGCGCTTCGTCAGGGTGCCCAGAACATGATGCAGCAGATGATGCAGGCCATGCAGCAGCAAGGCCAGGGTCAGGGCGAAGGCCAGGAGCGCGGCGGCCCGGGCGAGAACATGACCCAGGGTGGCCAGAACGGGCGCGATCCGCTCGGGCGCCCGCGCGCCACGTCAGGCCCTGATTTCGGCGATCAGGTGAAGGTACCTGACGAAATCGACGTCCAGCGTGCCCGGGAAATCCTTGAAGCGATCCGCGAAAAGCTCGGCAATGCGCTCTCCGGCGAAGCGGAGCGGCAATACCTGGAACGGCTTCTGGATATTCGCTGAGCGATCAGGCGGCCCGGGAGTTTCCGGTCGCCAACGCCGAGGCGACGGCCCGGCGGATATCGGGCAGCGCGAACGGCTTCTGCACCACGTCGATCACCTTGGCCGCGAGATCGTCTGCTCGCTCCCGCTGCTCCGCATAACCGGTCATCAGCAGGATCTTGAGATCCGGGAACCGGGCCGACGCCTGGTGCACCAGTTCTATGCCATCCATGACCGGCATGCGGATATCGGAAAGCAGCAGGTCGAAAGGCCCCTCGCTCAGCTTTTCGAGACCTTCCGCGCCGTCGCCCGCTTCATGGGTCTCATGACCATCGAGACGAAGCGCCCGCGCAACGAACATGCGGAGCGAATCCTCGTCTTCGGTAATCAGGATTTTTGCCATTGCGGTGATCGCTCCCGTGTTTTGTTTATGTGGGAAGCAAATCAACAGAGTTTTCTTGTCGAGGAGTAAACGCCGGCCCATTGCGGGCCGACATGGTTAACACCTCGTCTCGCTCGGGCCAGGCAAATCGGTCAGGCGTCTCCGGTGACGACACCGACGAAAGGCAGCTCGCGGAAAGCGTACGCGACGTCCATTCCGTAACCGACGACGAAGTAGTCCGGGCATTCGAAACCGACGTAATCCGCCTCCAGATCCTCCTGGCGCTTGACGCGCTTGTCGAGCAGCACGGCGACGGAAACGTTGCGGGCGCCACGCTCATAGAGCATTTCCTTGGCGAATTTCAGCGTCCGACCGGATTCAAGAATGTCGTCGATCAACAGCACGTCGCGATCCTTCACGTCGCTGTCGATATCCTTGACGATCCGCACCCCTTGCGAAACGGTTCCGGCGCCGTAGCTCGACAGCGTGACGAATTCGACTTCCGGCGCAAGACCCACGTCGTGCAGCGCCCGCAACAGGTCGGCGGCGAAGATGAACGAGCCTTTGAGAATGGCGATGACCAAGAGATCCTTGGTCGGTCCGGTAGCGATCTGCGCCGCGATCGCATGGTTACGCTCGGCGATCTGTTCGGCGGTATAAAGCGGCTCGATGATTTTGCCGCGTACGACGGGCATGAGGTTCTCCTGCGTGTCCGTAAAAAACCGCGATACCACAATCAGCCGGGAAAGAGAAAGCTCTAGGCGCCGCGCTCGGCAAAGGAAAGCCGCAGATCGGGCAGTTTTCCACCGGGGTGGGGCACGCGCGCCGAAAACCCGCGGCTCTGACCGCCTTCGAGGGACGACGCCGGCGGCGTGATCAGCGTCGTGGCAATAAGCGTCTGGCCCGAAATCAACTCAGCACGGATCTGCGGCATGGCACGATTGCGACCGCCGCGGTTCTCGACAATGCCGTTGATCAGCAGCACGCGCATGCCGTTGGCATCCTGCGGCGTCATCGTCACATGGGTGATGTCGAGCGTCGGTCCGGCCTCGGCCGTCACTGACCCGGCAAACAGGAAGGTGAAACCGCCCGCGAGGCTGAAAACGGCGACGAAGACGATGGCCACGACCGCCGAGAAGAAATCGGCGGAAAGACGCATCAGGCCACGCTCTATGCGGGCGAGGACCCGCTCCGCGAACGACGATGCGGCGACCGTGGATTCCGCACGCCTGGTGCGGTTGTCGTTGTGCGAGCGCGGAGCCGGGCCCCTGCGGAAGGTCTCGCGAACCGGCACGAACTGGGCGTCGACCACCTCGCCGCGCCGCGCATTGACCCGGGTCGTGCGCGTGGAAGGTTCCGGCGGCAGGATGTCCATCCGGATAGCTGTCTTGCCCTGATGGCTGCCAAACGTGCTCATGGGGCCCTCTTCGGCCCGTTTTCCCCGTTGTTCGGGATTGCGGGCATTGAATCGAATCCTGCTCAGTCGTAAATTGAAATGGTTAACGCTTCGCAAATACGGCCTGAAATTAGCCCTTTTCCGCGCGTGATTTACCGTTCGTTTACCCGGGTCGTTAAGAGATAGACGGGCACCAGAGAGTCGAGAGAGCGAGGACTGGGTCATCCGTTGATTCATTTCGAAAATGTTGGTCTGCGCTATGGGATGGGTCCCGAGATCCTGCGGGATATGACCTTCGACATCCCCAAGCGCTCATTCCAGTTCCTCACGGGCCCATCGGGCGCTGGGAAGACCACCCTTCTGCGCCTGCTGTTCATGTCGCTGCATCCGACCCGCGGCATCATCCACATGTTCGGCCGCGACCTGTCGCAGATCCCCCGCGCCGAACTGCCGATGCTGCGCCGCCGGGTCGGCATCGTCTTCCAGGACTTTCGCCTGCTTGACCACCTGACCACCTATGAGAACGTTGCCCTGCCGCTGCGCGTGCGCGGCAAGGAGGAAAGCTCCTACCGCAACGACGTGATCGAACTCCTGAAATGGGTCGGGCTCGGCGAGCGTATCAACGTGCTGCCGGCCGTTCTGTCCGGCGGCGAGAAGCAGCGTGCCGCGATTGCCCGCGCGCTGATGGACCAGCCGGAAATCCTGCTCGCCGACGAACCGACCGGCAACGTCGATCCGCCGATGGCGCGCCGGCTCCTCAATCTCTTCCTGGAACTCAACCGCCTCGGCACCGCCGTCGTCATCGCCACCCACGATCTGGCGCTGATGGACCAGGTGGACGCAAGGCGGATGATCCTCACCGAAGGGCGGCTCGACATCTATGAATGAGCTGAGCCGCCCGAAAGCGCCGAAGAGCGCCCAATCGCAGAGGCCCGAAAACGAGCAGCAGGTTCACCCGGCAGGCCAGAAGCAGGCACGCCGAGTCGAGATGCGGGTGCGGCCCACCGCGCCGATCCTGCCGCCCTCCAACATCCAGGGCAATGCGCTGATGGTGGTAATCGCCATCATGGCCTTCCTCGCCTGCCTGACGCTCGGCGCGGTGAGCATGGTGAGGGCCACGGCATCGAGCTGGCAGAGCCAGATCTCCCGCGAGATCACCATCCAGATCAAGCCGGAAGACGGGCTCGACATGAACGCGGCTTTGAAGAAGGCCCGCGACCTGGCGCTCACCTTCGTCGGCACCCGCGAAGGCACGATCATGGACGAAAGCGCGACCGCAAGGCTTCTGGAGCCGTGGCTGGGAACCGGGCTGAACCTCACCGACCTGCCCGTGCCGCGCCTGGTCATCGTCACCATCGACGAGCAGAACCCGCCCGATTTCGCCGGGATGCGCGATCTCCTGAAGACCGAAATCCCGCAAGCCTTCCTCGACGATCACCGCACCTGGGTGGATCGCCTGGTGTCCATGGCCCATACGACGGTGCTGATCGGCATGGGCGTCCTCGTCCTGGTGTTCACGGCAATGATCCTGACGGTGATCTTTGCCACGCGCGGGGCGCTGTCCGGCAATCGCCATATCGTCGAGGTGCTGCATTTCGTCGGAGCTGAAAGCTCTTTCGTCGCCAGCGAATTCCAGAAACACTTCCTGAAGATCAGCATCAAGGGCTCGGCCGCCGGCGGTGCGCTCGCGGCCGCGATATTCGCCATCGCCAACATGTGGCAGGCCAATTCGCTGGCGACGCCGGAGAGCGACCAGGCGAGCGCGCTGTTCGGTTCCTTCACCATCGGCGTCGGCGGTTATCTCGGCATCTTTGCGACGATGGTGGTGATCGCGCTGCTGACGACCCTGACGGCCCGGTTCACGGTCATGCGCACGATCGACGAGATCGACCTGATCCGTTCCGATCCGGCGCGATCCGACGGATTATCAGCTTCTTGAATCGGTCGCCTTCCCTCTGTAGGTTGGCCCTGTTCTCGCCACGAATCTCCGGCTATGGACAATCATGACACCGGCCCCGACCACACCCGAAAATGGAGCGGACCGCCACCCGCGGCGGCGGCTCGGGGGAGTGTTTTCGCGCAACAGCCGGCTGCGATGGGCCGCGCGCCGCATCATCATGGTCTGCGTGCTCGGATTGGCCCTGCTTTTCGGGGGGTTTTTATGGTTTGCGAACGCCGTGACGTCGCTGAAGGCACCTGACGGCGTCAAGGCCGATGCGATCGTCGTCCTGACCGGCGGCTACCTGCGCATCGAACAGGCGCTCGGACTTCTGCGGGACGGGGCCGGCCAGCGCCTGCTGATCTCGGGAGCGCACCCGTCCACCAGCCCGACCCAGATCCGCAAGGTCACGCAGGCCTCGCCCGACCTTTTCGCCTGTTGCGTCGATATCGGCTACGATGCGATCGATACGATCGGCAATGCCAACGAAATCACCCGCTGGATCCACGACCACGGATACCGGTCCGTGCTGGTCGTCACCAACAATTATCACATGCTGCGCAGCCTGCACGAACTGCGCCGTGCCGATCCGGTGACCGAGTTCATTGCCTATCCGGTGGTCAGTTCCGATCTCACTAGGAAAGCCTGGTTCGCCGAGCCGGACGTGTTGCGCACCATGCTTTCCGAATACGGCAAGGTCGTGCTCGCCACCTTCCGCGACTGGTTCGGCATCGAGCGCGGTACGGGACTGCGCAACGAGGACCCGCCGAAGACAGCGGCAAAGCCCGCGCCCTGACACTTTTCCCTCCGGATGACGAGCCGACGCTTTTTTCCCCGCCCGATCTCGTGTAGGCAACGCCTGTCCAAGAGGAAGCTTCCATGCTGCTGGTGCGTTCGGTTCTTTTCAACATCGCCTTCTACACAAACCTGATCGTCCGCATGATCGTGCTGAGCCCGATCTATTTCCTGATGCCGCGCAAGGCGGCCTATCGCATCCCCAAAGCCTGGGCAGCCTCCTGCAATTGGCTGATGGCAAAGATCGTCGGCGCCACCTTTGAGATCGAGGGGCTGGAAAACGTGCCAGAGGGCGGCTGCATCTTCGCCCCCAAACATCAATCCGCCTGGGATACCGTGGCACTCCTGCCCTGGCAGCGGGACCCGGTCTATATCCTCAAGCGCGAACTGATGTGGATCCCGCTGTTCGGCTGGTACGCCGCCAAGCAGAAGATGATCCCGGTCAACCGCGGCGCCCGCGGCAAGGTGATGGTCGATGTCATGAACCGGACGAAGGAGGAGATGGCAAACAACCGCCAGCTCATCATCTACCCCGAAGGCACGCGCCGCCCGCCGGGCGCCGAGCCGCAATACCGCTACGGCATCGCCCGTATCTATCGCGACGTCGGGGTACCCGTCGTGCCGGTCGTCGCCCACTGGGGTCTGTTCTGGGGCCGCCGCAAGCTCATCAAATATCCCGGCCGTTTCAAGGTCCGCATCCTGCCGCCGATCGCACCGGGCATGGATCCGGATGCCTTCTATGCCCATCTGGTCGAGACGCTGGAACGGGAAAGCGACAAGCTGCTGGTCGAGACCGTGGCCGCCAATCCGCACCTGCCGCTGCCGCCCTCGGCGGTCAAACGGCTTTCGGAGCTGAAGGGCCAGACTGCGGTGTAGTCAGATGGCGGCTGCCACCGCAGCCCCGACGCTTTCCAGCCAGTGATCTCGGATCCCCATTTCCTTGAGATGTTCGAGCGTGTTGAACACGTAAGTGTCGTTCGGCCCGGACTGGCCGACGGAGACGCGGACGATCTGCGCCGCCTGCTCGATCTCGAGCGCGCCGGCATATTGGACATGATGGC
Source organism: Neorhizobium sp. T6_25 (assembly GCF_002968555.1). NCBI lineage: Bacteria > Pseudomonadati > Pseudomonadota > Alphaproteobacteria > Hyphomicrobiales > Rhizobiaceae > Neorhizobium > Neorhizobium sp. T6_25. The sequence continues at coordinate 87,609 of NZ_PVBL01000016.1, read as the reverse complement.
GATCGACGATATAGCCAACCGCCCTCGCCTGTCGCCCATCTCCGAGCGCCACCGGCAAAATTTTCTCGAGATAGACATTGGTGACCAGTTCGCGCCGGCGCAGGTAGTCGAGCACGTCCGCCCGGTTATCCTCGCTCACTCGGAAGGCAACGCCGCGGCATGAGCCGCCACGGTCGAGACCGAGGACAAGGCCCGGACGATCCGGAGTGCCGCGATGCACGTAGGACCAGACGCAGAGGGAGCGGCGGAAGCCGAAGGCACGTGCGGGCAGTCTTTCCTCGAACGCAAAACCCGGATTCCACATCAGGGACCCGTAGCCAAACACCCAAAATTCGTCCATATCCCGCGCCACACCATTCCAATTGAAGCATCCAGCCCCAAGTTTTCATCACCATTGGAGAACATCATGGCAGCGTCAAGCCGAACTGGCGTCAGCGGCAAATTATGGCTACTCGCCTGCGGCGTGGTGCTGGTGATCGCACTTTACACCGCCGGCTGGTTCTATGCGGCGTCGATGCTGAAGGAGCGGACGCTGGCCCTGCTCGGCAGCCAGGAACGGCGCGGCATCTCGGCGGAATGTACGGATGCAGACTATCGCGGCTACCCGTTCCGGATCGGCCTGTTCTGCTCGAAGGTCTCGATCGACGACCGCACCAACGGCATTTCCGCAATGTTCGGATCCCTGCGGTCCGCGGCGCAGGTCTACAATCCCGGCCATATCGTCTGGGAACTCGATTCGCCGATCGAGATCCGCACCGGCCACGGGCTTTCGGTCTCGACCACCTGGGAGAATTTCCAGTCGAGCCTGACCACCCGGTTTCGCGGGGTGGAGCGCACCTCCACCGTGATCGAGAACGCCAGGACGAACATCCTGTCGTCGGCCACCGGCCAGGCCTTCAATATCAGCGCCGGTCACACCGAAATCCATCTGCGCCAGAACGGCACCGACCTCGACGCGGCCATGACGCTGCAAAACACCGATGTGGTGATGAAGGACCTGCCGCAGCTTCTGCCGCGGTTCACGGCCAATCTCGACCTGACCCTGACCGGCCGCGCTGGCATGATCGACGGATCCGATCCGAACGGAACCGTTCTCTATGGCACTGAGGGCCAGATGCGCAGCATTTCGGCTGATCTCGGCGATGGCAAGCTGATCACCGTTTCCGGGCCCTTCTCCTTCGACGAGCAGGGTTATCTGTCGGGCAAGCTGAAGCTCCGGATCGAACAGATCGATGCGTGGCGCGACAGTCTGAGCCAGGCGTTTCCTCAGATCGCCCCGACGCTGAAGACCGCCGCCAACATGCTGTCCGCGCTCGGCCGCGGCAAGAGCGCGTCGCTCGACCTCACCATCAACCGCGGCAAGGTGTTCGCCGGCGGCTTTATCCAGATCGGCGAAATCCCGCCGATCTGAGCGCGATCACTTCTTGGCGTCGAGCGCGTGGCGGCCGAAATCCGGCGCGTCGACATCCTGGCCGGCCTGGACGATCGAGCGGCGGATAGCGCGGGTGCGGGTGAAGAGTTCGAACAGCTTGTCGCCCTCGCCCCAGCGGATCGCACGCTGCAGATAGGCAAGGTCTTCCGAAAACCGCGCCAGCATTTCCAGGATCGCATCCTTGTTGTGCAGGCAGACATCCCGCCACATGGTGGGGTCCGACGCGGCAAGGCGCGTGAAATCGCGAAAACCGGAGGCTGAATATTTGATGACTTCGGCGTCGGTCACCGTCTCGAGATCGTCCGCCGTGCCGACGATGTTGTAGGCGATGATGTGCGGCAGGTGGGAGACGATCGCCAGCACTTTATCGTGGTGCTGCGGGTCCATTTCGTCGATACGCGAGCCGAGCGCCATCCAGAAGGATTTCAGCTTGTCGAGCGCGGCCGGATCCGTCTCCGGGAGCGGCGTGAAGATGCACCAGCGATCCCGGAACAAGCCGACAAAGCCGGCGTCCGGGCCGGATTTTTCGGTGCCCGCCAGCGGATGGCCCGGGATGAAATGTACGCCTTCCGGCATATGCGGCGCCATCTGCGCGATGACGGAGGCCTTGGTGGAGCCGACATCCGTGACAATCGCGCCGGGCTTCAGGGTGCCGGCGATCTGCTTGGCGACCGCTTCCGATGCACCGACCGGCACCGAGACGATGACCAGATCGGCATCCTTCACCGCGTCCGCGGCTGAGGAGACGTAATGCGTGCCGAGCGCCAGTTCTTCGGCACGCTTGAGCGTTTCAGCGCTGCGCGTGGAAATCACCACCTCGCCGGCCAGGCCCAGTTCCTTGACATCCCGTGCGATCGAGGAGCCGATCAGGCCGATGCCGATCAGCGCGATCCTGTCGAAAAGCGGCGTGCTCATGCGCTTTTGCCCATAAATTCGCCGAGCGTCTCGATGACGCCGCGATTGGCCTCTTCCGAGCCGATCGTCATGCGCAGGGCGTTCGGAAAACCGTACCCGCGGACGGCGCGAAGGATGTAACCGCGGCTGGTGAGGAACGCATCCGCTTCCGGCGCCCGCTTGCCGTCGAGATCCGGGAAATGAATGAGCACGAAATTGGTGACCGAAGGCGTGACCTTCAGACCGATCGTCTCCAGCGCATGGGTGAGCTTGCCCTGCCAGAGATTGTTGTGCTCGACTGCCTTTTCGACGAAAGCCTGGTCGCGGATCGCGGCGGCACCCGCGGCGATCGCCGGGGCGTTCATGTTGAACGGACCGCGCACACGGTTCAAGGCATCGAGAATGCCGGCCGGGCCGTACATCCAGCCGATGCGCAGCGCCGCAAGCCCGTAGACCTTGGAGAAGGTGCGGGTCATCACGACGTTCCTGTTGGACGACACCAGTTCGAGGCCGGCCTCGTAATCGTTCTTGCGCACATATTCCGCGTAGGCCGCGTCGAGCACGAGGATGACGCTCTTCGGCAGGCCGGCATGCAGGCGGCGGATATCGGCGACCGGGACGTATGTACCAGTCGGATTGCCGGGATTGGCGATGAACACCATCTTCGTCTTGTCGGTGACGGCGGCAAGGATCGCATCGACATCGACGGTGCAATCCTTCTCCTTCACCTCGACCACTGTGGCGCCGGCGCCCATGATCTGGATCCTGTAGACGAGGAAACCGTGCTCGGTGATGATCGCTTCGTCGCCCGCGCCGAGATAGACGTGACAGAGCAGGCCCAGCAGCTCGTCGGAACCGTTGCCGCACATGATGTTCGCGACATTGAGGCCGTGCACCGAGGCGATCGCCTCGCGCAGCGCCATCGCCTGACCGTCAGGATAAAGTTCCAGGTTGCCGGCCGCCTGTTTGAAAGCGTCGATCGCCTTCGGGCTGGCGCCGAGCGGCGTCTCGTTGGACGAAAGCTTGAAGACGCGCGCTACGCCCGGAGCATGTTCCTTGCCGGGCACATAGGCGGCGATATCCAGGATGCCTGGACGCGGAACGGGCTCACTCGTGACGATGCTCATCGGATCAACCTTTTTGGAAAGCCTGAATGGCGGGTGTGATCCAGTGGGATTAAAGCCGAAAAACGCCTTTGTCGAGGGGTGAGGAATGGTCGGCGCAGCCGACGAGGGACGATCACCGCGTCCGCGTCGTCGGCACGCCCTGCGGGGCCAGAACCGGCACGAAGACGCGCCGGGAGGCGCGGGCGGCGACCGGCAGGCCCTGGTAGAGCCGCTTCTGGGCCTCCAGCACGATGACTCCTGAAAAGACCGGCCAGAAGCGACGGCCCAGGCGCTCGAAGGCCTGGCGCAGCTTCAGCACGGCGCGGATCTTCGACGGCGGGAAGAACAGTGCCTCGGCGCTGGCGCCCGGCGTAAAGTTGGTCTCGCGCAGCAGCGAGGTGAGCTGCCCGCGCGAATAGGGCCGGCCGGAGCCGAAGGGCGTGTGTTCCATGCGCGCCCAGACACCGCGCCGGTTGGGCACGACGATCACCAGCCGCCCGCCGGGCGCAAGCACCCGCCAGAGTTCCTTCAGGGTCTCCCGCGGGTTTTCGGCAAATTCCAGCGAATGCACCATCAGCACGCGGTCGACGGAAGAGTCCGGCAGCGGCAGCTCTTCGTCGAAGACGAGAGCGGTCGAGGAAAGCTCGCTGACCGGCCAGTTCACCGCCCCCTGCCCCGCCGGCATGAAGGCAAAGGTGCGTTCCGTATCGGCGCGGAAACGGTCGAGATAGGGCACCGCATAACCAAGGCCCACCAGCCGCTCTTCCGGCAACCGCGCCCAGAGCGAAGACAGCGCGAACGTGATCGACTGCTCGGCAAGGTGACCGAGGGGCGAGTGATAGAATTCGCGGAGATCGACGATATCTGCGTGCATGCGTAATTTGGTACCAGACGGTGGTTGGACTTCAAGGGACCAGTCTCTACATTGTGACGCAAAACACTTTCAGCAATGGGGTTATGTTATGAGACCACTGGAACTCGAAGTTTTTTCATGTCGCAGCGATAATTACGGCGTTCTCGTGCACGATCCGGAAAGCGGTCTGACGGCCTCGATCGATGCGCCGGAGGAAAAGCCGATCCTCGATGCGGCGGCCCGCCGCGGCTGGAAGATCACCCACATCTTCACCACCCATCACCACGGCGACCACGTCGAAGCCAACCTGGCGCTCAAGGAAAAGTTCGGGCTGGAGATCATCGGCCCATTCAATGAAGCGGTTGCTATTCCCGGCCTCGACAGGACCATGGCGGATGGCGACGAGTTCCAGTTCGGCGATCATCTCGTCTGCGTCCTCGAGACGCCGGGCCACACGGCCGGCCATATCTGCTACCATTTCCCGGACGACAAGATCCTGTTCGCGGCAGACACGCTGTTTGCGCTCGGCTGCGGCCGGCTGTTCGAACGCCCGGCGGCCGACATGTGGCATTCGCTGCAGAAGCTCGCCGTTCTGCCTGACGAGACGGCCGTCTATTTCGGTCACGAATACACGCTTTCGAATGCGAAGTTCGCACTGAGCGTCGATCCGGACAACGGGCGTCTGCAGGCGCGCGCGAGCGAGATCGAGGCGCAGCGCGCGGCCGGTGTGTTTACCATTCCGACAACGATCGGGCTGGAGAAGGAGACCAATCCCTTCCTGCGCGCATCGGACCCGGCCATCCGCCGCAACCTTCTGATGGAGAGCAAATCCAACGAGGAAGTGTTTGCCGAAATCCGCAAGCGCAAGGATAGTTTCTGAATGACGCCGGAGGAGATCATCACCACGCTCGGCATGCAGCGGCATCCGGAGGGCGGCTGGTATGTCGAGACATTTCGGGACGCCGAAGGCGGCACGCGCGGCCATTCGACGGCGATTTACTACCTGCTGGAAGCCGGCGAACGCTCCCACTGGCATCGGGTTCGCGACGCGGCCGAGACCTGGCATTTCTATGCCGGCGATGCGCTGCTGCTGCGGGTTTCCAACGGCGAGACGGTCGAAGAGGTGAGGCTCGGAACAGACCTTGCCGCAGGAGAACGGCCGCAAGCCGCGGTCCCGGCCGACGCCTGGCAGGCAGCGGAACCGCTTGGCCGCTTCACGCTGGTCGGCTGCACGGTCGCACCAGGCTTTCAGTTTTCAAGCTTCGAGATGGCGCCTCCCGGCTGGGAGCCGTCAATCTAGGCCGAAGGAAGCCCGGCAATCGCCAACGTGAAGATCAGCTGTGCCGCGAAGTAAGTACCCCAAACGAACGGCTTCAGCCTCGCCATGACAGGCGCATCCGGCTTGACCAGGAATTTCTGGATCGCCAGTGCGGTGTCGGACATGACGAACAGCGCAGCACCGGCCGCCGGCAGGATCGGCTTCACCGCCAGCGCCGAAAGCGCCATGGCGACGATCGCGATCCCATAGGCGGCGACGGGGATGGCGAGCCGTCCTGCAGGCCGCCACAGCATGAACAACGTCATGCCCGTCAGCACCACGAAGATCCACGCGGCCGTATAACGCCAGGCGGAGGTGAAAAGCAGGCTCGGTTCTATCGACGGCCAGAACAGCGCCGCATAGGCAATATGCAAAGCGAGGAAGGCCGCGAGCCCGGCGACGAAGGCTGGCTCTCCCTCGTAGGCGAGGCAGGCGTCTCCGACTGCACCCAGCGCCAGCGTTGCGACCAACAGCGCCGGGGCGCCGGAAAGACCGGCATAGAGCACGAGCAGCAAGACCGGTACGGTCTTCAGCACCGCGCGAAGATGGCCCGCCGGCCTTTTCAGCCAGCGGAAATAATGGATCGCAAACGCGATGGAGGCGGCCAGCACCGCCCATAACAACAGATACATCTCTTCCCCCACGTTCCCGACCCTTTCAGGAACGCCTATTCGGCCACGGCTTCCGCAATCGGCTTCGGCCGGAACATATCCCGCGCCGCCAGCACCGCCCCTCCGGTGATCAGCAGGCAGGCAAGCAGAATGCGCCAATCCGGCTCGGCAAAGCCCGATGCGACCAGGATCAGCGTCGACAGCAGCGGCGCCGCATAGCTGGCCGCGCCGATGATCTGGATATCGCCGTTCTTGACGCCGTAGTCCCAGGCGTAGAAGGCCGCGCCGACCGGCAGCAGGCCAAGCCCGACGACCGCCGCCCACTCGCCGCCATCAGCCGGCCAGACGGTCGTCTCCAGCGCCAGATGGCAGACCAGCGACAGCAACGAGGTACCGAGGCAGAAACCGGTGACGACATCGGTCGAAACCTGGTCGAAACGCCGCGTCAGCAGCGAATAACCGGACCAGGTGAAAGCGCAGAGAAAGGCGGCGCCATAACCCACGAGATAGGCGTCGTCGAAGGCAAGTCCGTTGCGCGACACGATGGCGATCGTGCCGCAGAGCCCGGCGGCAGCACCAGCCACGTGATACCAGCGCAGCTTCTCGCCCGGCAGCAGGGCCGAGCCGACGACGATGAACAGCGGCCAGAGATAGGCGATCAGCCCCGCCTCGACCGCCGGCGCATTCCGGAGCGCGGTGAAATAGAGAAAATGATAGCCGAACAGGCCGCCGATCCCGGTGATCCACACCTTGGCCGGCTGTTTCAGGAGGGCGATCCGTTCCGGCTTGACGATGAACAGCACGATGCCCGGCAGGCTGCCTATCGCGAAGGTGAGCGCATTCATCTGGAAGGGCGGCACTTTTCCGGATGCAGCCGTCATCAGGGCCAGCAACGACCACATCAGGATCGCCGTAAAACCGATCAACGTCCCCCGGATTTTCACCCCTGCCCCCCTGGGCGCCCGGACGGGCGCTTTAGTCAGCCGCCATATTTGACAGCCGTCACGTAAACCTGCCCCATCCTGGTCGGGATGACGGCATAGACCGGAGCATATACATTTACCGACTGTGCCTTGGCAAACCAGATTTCCATCGGCGTCTTGCGCAGGTATTCGATATCGCTGCGGCCGCGCTTGAAGCCCGATCTCGGAAGGTAGCGGATCGAACAGACGATCGCCTCGCCCTTGAAACCGTCGGTCGAGAACGGCTTGGTGCCCTTCGGCGTCAGCACCAGGTCCATGCGCGACTCACCGTCATAGATCGGCAGCCGGCTGGGGCAGACCTTGGCGTCGCCCGGGAAGATGAGGCCGCTCAGAGGGTCCAGTACGGCACGCAGGTCCTTTTCGGTCACGGGAATCCAGGTCTCCGGATTGCGGGTCGGCTCGGGCTTGACCGTCGTCCCGGTGACATTGCCGTTGCGGTATTCGACATCGTAGATGCGCGTGCGTTTTCCGGTGCTGTAGACGAGGTTGTAGCGATCGGCCTGCAGCTTGTCGGCCTGCATGCGCCCGCTGACGCTGGTTTCGGCGGAGATGCGGCTGATGATGTTGACGATCCCTGCCGATTTGAACCTTCCGGTGATCTTGTAGTCGCTGCTGTTGAATTCACTGGCAAAAGAGGCCTTGGCGATCGGCAGTATCCCGAGCGAGATATTGTATTCGCTGACATGCCGGATTTCCGCCGAGCCAAGCGGATTGGCCGTGAACCCGAAGACGAGCACGAAGGCACTGACGAAACTGCCGCGAAGGTTCATGATTTTGCCCTGACCGATGAGCACGCCGAAAAGCGTCTTCCCACAGACATATAGACGGTGCATCATGGCAAGAAAATAGCGGCTTCACGGCACTGGCGGCGGATTCTCTTAGGGTGAGGTCAAGGTTTTGGCTTGACGCGACGAGCCCCACTGACTATAGAACCGCAACTTTCCACTCAGGACCAGTTGGATCGGCGCACCGGCATTGTCCGGAAGTACCATCCGATTGCAGAAGAACAAAGGTGTATCCATGTCTCGTGTGTGCGAACTGACCGGCAAGGGCGTTCAGACCGGCAACAACGTAAGCCACGCCAACAACAAGACCCGCCGTCGGTTCCTGCCGAACCTGTGCCAGGTTACGTTGATCTCCGACGCTCTCGGCCAGCGTTATCGCCTGCGCGTCTCGGCACACGCTCTGCGCTCCGTCGAACATCGTGGCGGCCTCGATGCCTTCCTGTTGAAGTCCAACGAGACCGAACTGTCGATGCGCGCCCGCCTGCTGCGCCGCCAGATCGTCAAGAAGACCGCCGAAGTCGCTGCTGCGGCTTAATTGGCCTGACGACAAATCATCCGGCTTTGAACAAGGCTTGACGGGTAATACCGGCCAGGCCTTTTCTCTTGGCCTTCATAAAACTCCAACTGGTGGCATCACCCAGGATAAAAAAATGCTGAGCTCACGCTATACTTTCATCTATGCCCTGCTGATGGCGGCCGTCGTGGTCGCGTCGAACTTCCTGGTCCAGTTCCCGGTCGTCGGCACGTTCTGGGGCATCGCCCTCGGCGATCTTCTGACCTGGGGCGCCTTTATCTATCCCTTTGCCTTCCTGGTGACCGATCTCGCCAACCGGCAGTTCGGGCCTTCGATCGCCCGACGCGTCGTTCTCGCAGGCTTTGTCGTCGGCGTGACGCTGTCGTTCCTGGCCTCCGCCCCGCGCATCGCCATCGCCTCGGGCACCGCCTATCTGGTCGGCCAGCTTCTCGACATCTCCGTGTTCAATCGGCTCCGCCGCCAGACCTGGTGGCGCGCGCCGCTCGCTGGCTCCCTGCTCGGTTCGGCGCTCGACACGCTGCTATTCTTCTCGCTGGCCTTCGCCCCGCTCTTCGCCTTCATCGGCCCGAACGAAGACTTCGCGATCCAATCCGCACCGATCCTCGGCGCCCTTGCCACCGAGGCCCCGCGCTGGATCTCCTGGGCGCTCGGCGACCTCGTGGTCAAGATCCTGGTCGGCGTCGTCCTGCTGCTGCCCTACGGCGCCCTGATGAACGTGCTGAAGCCAATGCCGCAGGTGGCGAAGGCTGCCTGAGCGGGTAGCTCAGCGGTATGCGCATTGTCGTTGGATCCTCGGGTCAAGCCCGAGGATGACGAAAGAGAAGCTGTGCTTATTCTGCCCACAGAAACAAAGCTGAGCAAATGCAAAGGTCGCTGTTGTTGCTGATGGCTCCCCAAACTCGTCATCCTCGGGCTTGACCCGAGGATCCAGGCACCTCCACCTAAGAAGAAGCAGCGTTGAAGCCGTTTCTCGGCGGCGACTTCAGTTATTCAGGCGGAATTCCAGCATCACGTTACGCTGCAGCAGATTGCCGTTGTCATCCGAAATCAGGATCAGATGCGGCTTGCCCTCCGGCCCGGCGATGACGTCGAGCCCTTCCATATTGTCGATCGCATAGCCCATATCGGCTTCGAGAAGCACGTTGCCATCCACCGCAGCGCCGGGACGGATGCTGTCGCCCTTGATCAGGCGAATGCGCATGCCGAGGCCGCCGATGAAGCTGAAGCGGCGTTCCAGCAGCAGGAAATCGCCGTTCGGCAGAAAGGCCCCATCGGTCGCGTCGAACGGATCGTGCCGCACAACCGTGAACACGCCCTTGAGCGGCCCTTCCAGGATCGCGGCGAAAAGGTTGCCCCGGTCATCGAGGCTATGCTCGGTGACCGCGACAGGCGCCCCCTCGAGCGGACTGGTCTGAGGTGACACCGCCACCGTCTCCATGCCCGCATTCATCCGGAATTCGTGGCGGGGAATGGGTAGATCGAGGCTCTTCAACGGCGCCGATGTTTCGAACCCCGGATCGGGATAGGCATCGACGCGGTGCAACTGCTCGAAGCTGACGATCGCCTGGCCGTCCCGCAGCGCCAGCCCCTCGGCGTCAGAATTGTATTTCGAGCCGACCCGGCCGCCACGGATGAGGATCGGGTTGATGGCGAGATCGGTGAGGTTGGCGAGACGCCCCTTCGCATCCCGTTCGACGCGGCCGGTCAGCCAGGAACCGGTATCGAGCACCGACACGAACCTTTCGCCATCGGCGCGAAAGCGGATGCTCGACAGCGACTGAAGCCGGCTATCAGGTGACGAAAATTCTATCCCACCGAGAAATTCGAGCGAACCGAAGCGCGTCTCCGCCGAACCGCGCTTGAAATCGGTGATAGCCCGCGCCCTGACCGAGACATTGTCGGTGGCAGGCGCCACCGGGGAAGCGATGGCGCCGAAAAGGCCGGCGCAGACGACGAAGCGGGAAAATTTCAAGCGGCGGACCTCAGCTGGCCCGTCGCATGCGGCCCTGCTGCCTGCCATTTTCCGCAAACAGTTCGGCAAGCTGCTCGGTCATCGCTCCGGCAAGCTCGTCCGCATCGACGATCGTCACGGCTTTGCGATAGTAGCGCGTCACGTCGTGGCCGATGCCGATCGCCAACAGCTCCACCGGCGAGCGCGTCTCGATCTGTTCGATCACCGCGCGCAGATGCCGTTCCAGATAATTGCCGGGATTGACCGATAGCGTCGAATCGTCGACCGGCGCGCCATCCGAGATCATCATCAGGATCTTGCGCTGCTCGCGGCGAGCGATCAGGCGGTTATGCGCCCACATCAGCGCCTCGCCGTCGATGTTTTCCTTGAGCAGACCTTCGCGCATCATCAGGCCGAGATTGCGGCGCGAACGGCGCCACGGCGCGTCCGCGGACTTGTAGACGATATGGCGCAGGTCGTTGAGGCGGCCGGGCGTCGGCGGCTTGCCGCTCGCCAGCCACTTTTCGCGCGCCTGCCCGCCCTTCCAGGCCTTGGTGGTGAAGCCGAGGATCTCGACCTTGACGCCGCAGCGCTCCAGCGTGCGGGCGAGGATGTCGGCGCAGGTGGCGGCGACCGTGATCGGCCGGCCGCGCATCGAGCCGGAATTGTCGATGACCAGCGTCACGACCGTATCGCGGAACTGCGTATCCCGCTCCTTCTTGAAGGAGAGCGGCTGCATCGGATCGATGATCAGGCGCACCAGCCGGGCCGGATCGAGATATCCCTCTTCGAGATCGAAGTCCCAAGAGCGGTTCTGCTGGGCCATCAGGCGGCGCTGCAGGCGATTGGCAAGCCGGCCGACGGCGCCCTGAAGATGGGCAAGCTGCTTGTCGAGGAAGGCCCGCAGCCGGTCGAGCTCCGCTTCGTCGCAAAGCTCTTCGGCCGTGATTTCCTCGTCGAATTCCTGGGTGAAGATCTTGTAGTCGACCTTCTCATTAAAATCGTCGAACGGGCTGTTGGGCCGCCGGGTTTCGCCGGGTGTTTCCGAATGCTCGTCGCTGTCGTCCGACATGTCGTCGTCGGACATTTCCGCGCCGTCCATCTCGCCGTCGTCCATTTCCTCGTCGGAAGCGTCGCTCTGCTCGGCAGGTGCGGCGTCGGAGCCGGCTTCTTCCTCGACCTCGTCGTTCTCGGTCTCGTTGCTGCGCGGCTGGTCGTCCTGATCCGGGTTTTCCATCTCCTCCGGCTCGGCATCGTCGTCGGCAAACTCCTCCGCCATCTGCATGGAGGTGAGCATGTGCCGCACCAGCTTGGCGAACGCCTGCTGGTCTTCGATCACGTTTCGGAGGTTGTCGAGGTCGCCGGCCGCCTTGTCCTCGATGAACGGGCGCCAGAGATCCAGCACCTTGCCCGCACTCGGCGGCGGCTTGATGCCGGTCAGCTTTTCGCGCACCAGCATGGCGACCGCTTCGCCGATCGGCGCGTCTTCCTGCCGTTCGACGCCCGAAAAATTCGCCTTCGAGTATTTTTCGGCATGCATCGAACTGAGGTTCGACGCCATGCCGGCCATGCGCAAGGCGCCGATCGATTCGACGCGCGCCTGCTCGACCGCATCGAAGACCACGCGTGCGTCAGCACCCTGGGGCGACATGTTCGCATGCACGCCCGTATCGTGGCAGGCAATCCGCAGCGCCATGGAATCGCCGAGCCCGCGGGTCACCGCGAGCTCGTGGGCCGTGGGTCGCTTGGAGATTTCCGGCAGGCGGATGCGCTCGCCGGCAAGGCCCGGACGTTCGTTCGCGAACGTGACCTCGACTTCCGCGTCGCCGGCAATCGACCTTACGCAGCCGGTAATCGCCCGCCGCAACGGTTCCGTATCCACGGGACCGCCGGATTTGGCTTTCGAATTGTCTCCGCGACCTGCCATGATCTCGTTCCCTCAACTTCCTCTTGGGCTTACGCTCCGAGAACGATGTTGGCGGCACTTTCCTTCAGCTCGACACCGAAGGCGCGCTGGTACTGTTCGGCGACCAGCGTGCGTTCCAGTTCGTCGCACTTGTTGAGGAAGGTGATGCGGAAGGCGAACGCGATATCACCGAAAATCTCGGCGTTTTCCGCCCAGGTGATGACGGTACGCGGGCTCATCACGGTCGAGAGATCGCCGTTGATGAAGGCCGAACGGGTAAGATCGGCGACGCGGACCATCTTCGACACCGTCTCGCGGCCCTCGGCCGTGCTGCCGAAGGACTTCACCTTGGCGGCAACGATATCGACTTCCTTCTGGTGCGGCAGATAGTTCAGCGTCGTCACGATCGACCAGCGGTCCATCTGTGCCTGGTTGATCTGCTGCGTGCCGTGATAGAGGCCGGTCGTATCGCCCAGCCCCACCGTGTTGGCAGTCGCAAAGATGCGGAATGCCGGGTGAGGACGGATGACGCGGCTCTGGTCGAGCAGCGTCAGGCGGCCGGAGGATTCCAGAACGCGCTGGATGACGAACATCACGTCCGGGCGGCCGGCATCGTATTCGTCGAAAACGAGGGCGACATTGTGCTGGTAGGCCCAGGGCAGGATGCCGTCCTTGAATTCGGTAATCTGCTTGCCGTCCTTCAGCACGATCGCGTCCTTGCCGACGAGATCGATACGGCTGACATGGCTGTCGAGGTTGATACGCACGCACGGCCAGTTGAGGCGTGCAGCGACCTGCTCGATATGGGTGGACTTGCCGGTGCCGTGGAAGCCGGACACCATGACGCGTCGGTTATGCGCAAAGCCTGCGAGAATGGCGAGCGTCGTGTCGCGGTCGAAAAGATAGTCCGGGTCGAGATCCGGAACGTAAGGGTCGCCGCTGCTATATGCCGGAACCCTGATATCGCTGTCGATGCCGAAGACTTCCCTGACCGAAACGGTGGTGTCGGGAAGGTTGGAAATATCTAGATCAATCTTACTCATCGTCTCTCCAAGGCGCGAGCCGCCGCCCGGCCGTCATCCTCACTGCCATAATTTTTACGGCTTAGCAGAAACCCGCCTGCTTCAACAACTGATATGCTTGAATGACGGCACGAAAACGTTCTTCTGAACCGCGGTCGCCGCCATTCGCATCCGGATGATGTTTCTTGACCAGTTCCTTGTAGCGCGTCTTGATCTCCGCAGCCGACGCATTGGCCGCCAACTCCATCGTATCGAAGGCTTTGGCTTCCAGTGTCTTCAGCTTGCGCCCCTGCGTCTGGAAACGGGGGCCGGCCGCCCGCGCACTCGACACGAAGCCGAACGGATCCCTGAAGCGCTGCTGGGTGCCGGTAGCGCCGGCAGCACCTGAGCGCGCCGTGGAATGAAGCGGCGCGTCCTTGGCTGCCTTGTTGACGCCAACGGTCCAGGTCGGCCGATGGCCGGTGATCGCTTCTTTCTGGTACCGGGCGATCTCGCTGTCCGAGAGGCCGGAGAAATAATTATAGCCCTTGTTATATTCCCTGACGTGTTCGAAGCAGAACAGAAAGAACTGGCCTTCCGCGTTGCGGCCCACGGGCGCGCGATGGGCGCCGGGCTTGTCGCATCCGTCCCACTGGCAGGTGGGCGCTTCAGGCACAGCTTCCTGCTGCCTGTTCTTGCGCGTCCGGATGCGGTCAAAATATTTGGAATCTAGTTTCATAAGGCCCTCATTATGGGGCGACGAATAGGGCGCGGCAAGAATTGACAAAGTCCTTTCTTACTGGTTTGTGGAATGCCCCTTTTGCGTCGCAACGGAGACCGAAATGTCCGTCAAATCCCGGATCGAAATCACGCTCACCGACAATCTCGAACCGGAACGGCTGGTCGTCATCGATGAAAGCCATCAGCACGCCGGCCATCAGCCCGACATCACCGGAACCGGCGAAACCCATATGCGGGTCCGCATCGTTTCGAAAAAGTTTTCCGGAATGAGCCGGCTCGACCGGCATCGGACGGTGAATGCCCTGCTGAAGCCGGAACTCGACGCGGGGCTGCATGCGCTCGCGGTGGAAGCCTCGGCCCCGGGCGAACCGACGCGCTGGTAGCGGGACATAGATAGGAAGGGATGGCCGATTGGCCAACGTTGAAATCGAATTCTTCTGAGGCACCCCCTCATCCGACCCTTCGGGCCACCTTCTCCCCGAGGGGAGAATATGTCGCGACGTCTCCACTCCTCCTCTCCCCTCGGGGAGAGGGTGGCCGAGCGAAGCGGAGGTCGGGTGAGGGGGAGCCGCGGCAGATCACTCCGCCGGCAGCGTCACATCTTCCGCCGGCCGTATCCTTAGCCGCGTGATGCGGTTCTTCTCCCGCTTCATGACCGTGAAACGCTTCCCATAGAACGTAAACGCCTGCCGTTCTTCCGGGATCAGCTTCGACTCGTGGATGACGAGGCCGGCGATCGTGGTTGCTTCCGCATCCGGCAGGCTCCAGTCGAGCGCGCGGTTCAGATCGCGGATCGGCACGGAACCGTCGACGACGATCGAACCGTCCGCTTCCTGGCGCACGCCCTGGATCTCGATATCGTGCTCGTCGGCAATGTCGCCGACGATTTCCTCCAGGATGTCTTCCAGCGTGACGATGCCCTGCACCTCGCCATATTCGTCGACGACGACCGCAAAATGCCCCTTGCGGCGCAGGAAGGCGCTGAGCTGGTCCTTGAGGCTGGTGCTGTCCGGCACGAACCACGGCTTCTGGGCGATCTTGACGATGTCCAGGTTTTCGGGCTCGACATTCGGCTCGGCGAGCGCCCGGAGCAGGTCCTTGGCATGCACGACGCCGATGATGTTCTCAGTCGAATTGCGCCAGAGCGGCATGCGCGTATAGGGGCTTTCGAGCACGGTGCGGACCGCCGCCTCCGGCGGATCGTCGGCATTGACCGCCCGCATGACCGTGCGATGCCGCATCACGTCGGAGACTTCGAGCTCCTCGAGTTCGAAGAGGCCGCTCAACCTGTCGCGATCCTGCTTGTCGAAATTCCCCTCGCGATGAACGAGGTCAAGAGCGGCATGCAGATCGTCATGGCTGGAAAGCGCCAGGGTCTGCTCGGAAAGGGAAGCGCCGAACGCGCGAAGAAGTCCGCGGATCACCGCGTTGACAGCACGCGACTTGAGACCCTGTTTGGACGTCATTTCGGCCGCTTTTCCTCCAGGAAGCTCAAGACCTCGGACGACGGAACGTCGTTGGCGACGAAGGACTGGCCGATGCCGTGGGTCAGGATGAACGTGAGCTTGCCGCTTTGTACCTTCTTGTCCTGCGCGATCGCGTCCAGCAGCTTTTCCGTCGGCGGCAGCTTTCCGGGAATATCGCTCATCGATGTCGGCAGGCCGACGGCTTTCAGATGGGCCGTGACCCGTGCGGCGTCGTCCGGGCTTGCAAGGTTCATGCGCGCCGAGAACTGATGCGCGAGAACCATGCCGATCGCGACGCCTTCGCCATGCACAAGGCGGCTGCTGTCATATTCGGTTGCCGCTTCTAGCGCGTGGCCGAACGTGTGGCCGAGATTGAGCAGTACCCGGGGGCCGGTCTCGCGCTCGTCCTCGACCACCACGTCGGATTTCGCCTGGCAGCTGATCGCGATCGCCTCGATCCGCTCCGGGCCGCCCGCAAATACGGCCTTCCAGTTCTTTTCGAGCCAGGCGAAGAAATCCGGCTGGTCGATCAGGCCGTATTTCGCAACTTCCGCATAACCGGCCCGGAATTCACGCTCGGAGAGCGAATCGAGCGCCGCGGTATCGGCCAGCACGAGGTCCGGCTGGTGGAAGACGCCGAGCAGGTTCTTGCCATGGCGGGTGTTGATACCGGTCTTGCCGCCGACCGACGAATCGACCTGCGCCAGAAGCGAGGTCGGGATCTGCACGAAACGCACGCCGCGCCTGACGATGCCGGCCGCAAAACCGGCCAGATCGCCGATTACCCCGCCGCCGAGTGCTATCACCGCATCGTTTCGCTCGATACGGGCCGACAGCACCATGTCGGCAACGGTCGCCAGATGTTCGAAGCTCTTGGTCTTTTCGCCGGCCGGAAGCGTCAGCGAAACGGCTTCGATCCCGTCCGTCTGCAGGCTGTCCATCAATGCTTCGAGATAAAGCGGCGCGACGTGTTCGTCGGTAACGATGGCCGCCTTGCGGCCCTTCAGCCGCGCGGTGATCTCGCCGCCGGCACGCGTGATCAGGCCGGGGCCGATCAGGATGTCATAGGCCCGTTCGCCGAGCGGCACATGCACCAGGCGCTCCGGGGCGTGTTCCTTGGACTGGCCCTCGGATCGGCCCGCGGATCGGGAAGACATGTTCATTGCAATTCACCTTCGCTGGGCAATTCGCTTTCGCCGGACAGATTGGCCACGGCGGAAAGCACCTCGTTGACCATCACGTCCTTGCGGACATTTTCGGACAGTACCGTCACATCGGCCTCGGCATAGATCGGATAACGCTGGATCATCAGATTTTCGAGCGTCTGCCTGGGGTTCTCGGTCTTCAACAATGGCCGGTGGTCGCGTTTGTTCACCCGCTCCCACAAAACGTCGAGATCCGCCTTCAGCCAGATGGAAATGCCGCCGATCTTGATCTGGTGGCGGGTGTTCTCGTTGATGAAGGCACCGCCGCCGGTCGAAACCACGCGGGGACCGCCCCTGAGCAGGCGTTCGATGACGCGGGTTTCCAGCGCCCTGAACTCCACCTCGCCGTAGGCAGCGAAGAGTTCGCTGATGGTCATGCGCGAAACCTTTTCGATCTCCGCATCCGTATCGATGAAAGGAATGGAAAGGGTCTGCGCCACCAGCCGGCCGATCGCCGATTTGCCGGCCCCCATCAGCCCGACGAAGATCAGGTTGCGCTTGCCGAGGACGGCGAGCGCCTTTTCGCTGAGTGGAGTTGCGACTTCTATCATTGTCAGGTCCATTTCGAAAAACGGTATCGACAAATGCATCGGCAGCGTCAAGCCGTCGCAACCCTCAAAGAATGCGGGGGATTGTTTGTTCTTGCCGATATGTAAACCTTTATCGATATATTGCGGCGCAACTCCGGGAGTCCTTTATGCCCACCCTTTTCCGTTTCCTCTTCGTGCTGGCGGCGATCGCAGGCATCGTTTATGGAAGCATGGTGGCTCTCGTCATGCTGGTGGATCCGCGCGAGCGCGACGTGACCGTGCGCATTCCTTCCGAGCGGTTGAACCCGGCAACGCCGCAACAGTAACGGCAGGTAGATGGCCGACCTTTCCCGAGCCCATATCGAAGCCTTTCTGGAAATGATGAGCGCCGAACGGGGTGCCGCCGGCAATACGCTCGCATCCTACGAACGCGACCTCGAAGATCTGCAGTCCTTCCTCGCCGCCGGCAACGCTTCGGCCCTGACGGCGCAAAGCGCCAATCTCTCAGCCTATCTCGCCCATCTCGGCGCCCAAGGTTTTGCTGCCTCGTCCCAGGCGAGAAAACTGTCGGCCATGCGGCAGTTCTACAAGTTCCTCTATGCCGAGGGCCTGCGCGGCGACGACCCGACCGCCATCCTCGACGCACCGAAAAAAGGCCGCTCGCTGCCGAAGATCATGAGCGAGGACGACGTGACGCGGCTCCTGGACCTGGCGGCCAAGGAAGCCGCCGAACCCGGCCCGGATCAGCTCGCGCGTCTCAGAATGCTGGCGCTGCTCGAACTTCTCTATGCGACCGGCATGCGCGTCAGCGAGCTCGTGTCGCTGCCGGTCAAGGTTCTCGACCAGGAAGGACGTTTCCTGATCATCCGCGGCAAGGGCAACAAGGAACGGCTGGTGCCGCTATCCCGGTCGGCGATCGCGGCCCTCGGGCCCTATGGCGAGGCCCGTCAGGCCTCGTTCGCCAAGACAGGCGACAGTCCCTGGCTCTTCCCGTCCGCCGGCAAGGAGGGGTATTTGCCACGGCAGGTGTTTGCCCGCGACCTCAAGGGTCTGGCGGCGCGCGCCGGACTTAGAGCCGCCGCAATCTCTCCGCATGTGATGCGCCATGCCTTCGCAAGCCACCTCCTCCAGAATGGGGCAGACCTTCGAGTTGTGCAGGAACTGCTCGGCCATTCCGACATTTCCACCACACAAATCTATACGCATGTACTGGAAGAACGGCTGCGAGAGCTGGTTCAAACACACCACCCTCTTGCAAAACAGGCCAAAAACCGGGATTAGAGGCCCCAAACAGAAAATGGGAACTGCGTGTTCCTGAGATAAAACAACCGGAAACCGGCTCTCATGCAGACTTATCTCGATTTCGAAAAGCCTATCTCGGACCTCGAAGGCAAGATTCACGAGCTCAAAAAGCTCGCCTCCGAGGACGAAAGCATCGATACGTCCGAGGAAATCGGCAGGTTGGAGACCCGGGTCAGGGAAGCGACTCGGGAAATCTATTCCAAGCTCGGCGCCTGGGAGAAAACGCAGGTCGCGCGCCATCCGCAGCGTCCGCATTTCCTCGATTATTCCGCCCATCTGTTCACCGACTTCACCCCGCTCGCCGGCGATCGCAATTTCGGCGAGGATGCCGCCATCCAGGCAGGCCTTGCCCGCTTCAACGGCATGCCCGTCGCCGTCATCGGCCAGGAAAAGGGCCATGACACCAAGACCCGCCTGAAACACAATTTCGGCAGCCCGCGTCCCGAAGGCTATCGCAAGGCGATCCGGATCATGGAGATGGCCGATCGTTTCCATCTGCCCGTCATCACCCTCATCGATACGGCAGGCGCCTATCCGGGCGTCGGCGCCGAGGAACGCGGCCAGGCAGAAGCCATCGCCCGCTCGACCGAAATGTGCCTGGGCCTGAAAGTGCCGATGGTTTCGGTCGTGATCGGCGAAGGCGGCTCCGGCGGCGCAATCGCGATCGCCACCGGCAACCGCGTCTACATGCTCGAGCATTCGATCTATTCGGTCATCTCCCCGGAAGGCGCGGCATCGATCCTCTGGCGCGATTCGACCCGCGCCCGCGAGGCCGCGACCAACATGAAGATCACCGCCGAAGATCTGAAGGGCCTCGGCATTATCGACGACATCATCCCCGAACCGGTCGGCGGCGCGCATCGCGAACCCGAAACCGTCATCAGCGCGACGGGCAAGATCATCGCTTCGGCCCTGGAAGATCTCGGAAGGCTCTCGGGCGAAGAAGTGCGGGCTGCACGCCGGCAGAAATTCCTCGATATCGGCCGCAATCTCTGATCTTCCGGTCTCCGTCACGCCAATAGCCAAATTTGGCCATATTGCTGATAACATTGGGGCCTGGGCGGTTTTGCTGGACAGGCCGGCGCAAGCGGTTAAGAATATGTAAAGATTACCGCTTTATTCATAGAAGTCCTGTACCGAATTCGTTCGTCGTTCCAAGTCTATGTGGTCCGTACCGATGCGCCTGAAACACATCGCTTTTGCTCTCCTCGTGGCAACCGCCCTGACGGGCTGCAACGACACGCTCGATTCCGCGAGCATCGACCTGAAGAGCGTCAAGAACAAGGTCGAGCAGCCCCTGCCTTCGAGCATTCTTACCGAGATGCAGAAGAAGAACATGCCGCGCAATTCGCCGATCATGATCCGCATCCTCAAGGAAGAGGGCAAGCTGGAAGTCTGGAAGGCAAGGGCCGACAACCGCTTCGAGGTGATCAAGAGCTACGACATTTGCGCCTGGTCTGGAAAGCTCGGCCCCAAGGTCAAGGAAGGCGACCGCCAGGCCCCGGAAGGTTTCTACAACCTGACGCCGGCGCACCTGAACCCGAATTCGAAATATTACCTCGCCATCAATACCGGCTTCCCGAACCGCTACGACGCCGCGAACGGCCGCACCGGCTCCAACCTGATGATCCACGGCGCCTGCTCGTCGTCCGGCTGTTATTCGATGACCGACGAACAGGTTCTGGAAATCTACGCCTTCGCCCGCGACGCCTTCAAGGGCGGCCAGACCTCCGTGCAGCTCCAGGCTCTCCCCTTCCGGATGAACGCGGACAACATGGCGCGCCACCGCGACAGCCAGAATTATGATTTCTGGAAAATGCTGAAGACCGGCTACGATCATTTCGAGGTCACCAAGCGTCCGCCGGAAGTCAACGTCTGCGAAAAGAAGTATGTCTTCAATCAGCAGGTCGATAGCAACGGCACATTTGCGCCTGCCGCGGCCTGCCCGCCCATGTCCACGCCGCCGGCCCTCTCGGCTGCGATGACCTCCTATGAAAAGACCTACCAGGTTGCCTACACCAAGGCGCTCGAGACATTCGACGGCAAGGTCTGGTATGAGCCGACCGAAGCCGAGCGCAAGGCCGTGGTTGCCGGCAAGCGCAAGGGCCGCGACATCGCCTATGCGCCGACCGGAACCTCGCTCGAAGCCGGCAAGCTGCTGAGCCAGTCCGAATTCCGCGACATGATGGAAAAGCGGATGGCCTCCCAGAACAAGCCGGCCAACACCATCCTTGCCTCCGCCGCGCCCGTCACATTTCGTCCCGGCACCGCCGCCGACCGCATGAAGCAGGACCGCCTGCCGGCAGCCGGCCCGATCGCCCAGAGCAATGTAGCGCAGAGCACCGGCACGGTCCCGACGGTCGCAACGGCGCAGGGCACGGCGACCACGGTCCCGATCCCGGCCCAGAACCCGCTCGCCTACGCGGCACCGCCGATCACCGAAGAAAAGAAGAAGCCGTTCTGGAAGTTCTGGAGCCAGGAATGAGCTTCGAGACCACAGGCCTCTACGATCTGAGAGGCCTGAAGTGTCCGCTGCCCGTCCTGAAGACGCGCCGCCGGCTGAAAAGCATGCAGAGCGGCACGGAGCTTGCGATCGAAACCACCGATCCTCTCGCCGGCATCGACATCCCGCACTTCTGCAGCCAGGAAGGCCACGAGCTGGTCCGCTCGGAAAAGACCGAGACGGGGCACCGTTTTCTGATCCGCAAGGGTTGAGCGGGCCTACATCCGCAGGCCGGGAACGGCGAGCGGATTGTCTTCCAGCGCGGCGCGGTCCGGCCGGTCGAGGCGGGGCTGGCCCGTAAATGCCGCGAAAAGATCCGAGACGAAGGCTTCTTCCAACCCTTGCGTAATCAGCACCATACGGGTGCGCCGGTCGGAACCGTCTGGCCATTTCGGCAGGCGCTGCGGCGGATGGAAGACGCTTTGCACCCCATGCAGCACCAGCGGCCGTTCCGGATTGTCGGAAAGCGCCACGATCGCCTTCATCCGGAGCAGTTTCTCGCCATGCGCCGAGCGCAGGAGGTCGATGAACATCTCGATCGCCATCGGATCGATCGGCTTATCGTGGATGATCGAGAAGGAGCGGATGTCGTCGCCATGGCGGTTCACGTCATGATGATGGTGGTGATGGCCACGTCCGTGGTGGTCATGGTTATGTTCATGGCCATGGTGATGATCATCGTGGTCATGACCGTGATCGTGGTGGTGATGCGCCTCGGCATCGTTCGCCAGCTCGTCGTGCAGCCAGCGATCGACATCGGCGATCTTCGTCGCCGGATCGTAGAGGCCGTTCACCAGAATGGCCGCCGTGCCGGCCGCTTCGCTGTCGCCGTCGACGATCGGCGCCCGCGGGTTGAGCACCGCAAGCCGGCTTTTCAGCGCGGCCAGCTGGGATGCATCCGCCATCGACAGTTTTGAGATGATCAGCCGGTCGGCCACCGCCACCTGCTTCACGGCCTCCTGATGACGGTCCAGCGTCGACACCCCATTGACCGCATCGACCACGGTGATGACGCCGTCGAGCTCGAAATTCTGCGCGATGACCGGATTGCCCATCACCGACTGCATGACCGGCGCCGGGTCCGCAAGGCCCGTGGTTTCGATCACGACGCGGCGGATCGGCCTCAGCCGGCCCGTCTGGATGCCGTCCATGATCGAAGCGAGCGAATCCACCAGTTCGCCGCGCACCGTGCAGCAGAGGCAGCCATTGGCGATCTCCAGCAACGCGTCGCCCGAAGCTTCGACCAGAAAATTGTCGATCCCGACTTCGCCGAACTCGTTGATGATCACGGCCGTATCGCTGGTGCCCGGATCCTTGAGGATACGGTTCAGCAGCGTCGATTTTCCAGCGCCGAGAAACCCGGTGAGGATGGAGACGGGAATCCGGCTGCGGGCAGAAGACATGACCTGTTCTCGTTCAGAATGTCGGGCGCGGCTGCGGGATCGGCACGTTGGCGATCTCGTTCTTGCCCTTGGTTGAAGCGATCTGTTCGCTGCCGGGAATAAGACCGGCGAAGCTGTAGACGGGCGGGCGGTCCATCTCGTGGATATAGGGCGAATGCTGGACAGTCCGGCCGGCATCGTCACGGGTTTCGCTACGGACCTTGGCCGCCTGCGGATTGCAGATCGTGGCGCTGACGTCGTTGACCTCGGCCATGTCTCCATAGGGCTGCAGCGATGTCAGCGGCACGCCCTGGTTCGCCGGCGAGGTCAGTCCCTGCTGCAGAAGGTTGGCGGTGTCGTCGGCGCGGCCGGCAAGGCTGTCGGACCCCAGAACCACGGAGATCACCGTGCGGCCGTCGCGCGTCGCCGAACCGACCTGATTGAAGCCGGAGGCGCAGATGAAGCCGGTCTTCATCCCGTCGGCGCCATCGAAGCGGCCGATCAGCGTATTGAAGTTCGGATATTGCTTGGCACCGGTATCGATGCCCTCGAGCGAAAAATAGCTCTGGTATTCCGGAAAATCCTGCTTCAGGCGCAGCGTCAGCAGCGCAAGATCGCGCGCCGTCGAATACTGGCCCTTGCCGGGCAGGCCATGGGGGTTGATATAGCGCGTCGAGGTCATCCCGAGCGCCTGGGCCTGGCTGTTCATCATCGCCACGAACTGGTCGAGCGAGCCGCCGACCGTCTCGGCGACCGCGACCGCCACGTCGTTGGCCGACTTGACGAGCAGGATTTTCAAGGCGCTGTCCATGGTGAGCTTGGAACCCGGCTTGAAATACATCTTGCTCGCCGGCTGGTCGGTCGCCTTCTTGCTCATCACGATAGGCGTATCGAGCGTAAGCCTGCCGGACTTCAACGCCTTGAAGGTGACGTATGCGGTCATCAGCTTGGTCAGCGAGGCCGGATACCATTTCAGGAACGCGTCCTCATGGGCGATCACCTTACCGGTCCGGGCGTCGATCACCATCTTGGGATTGGCGGCGGCGCTTCCTGCGGATACGAAAAGCCCAATGGCCGTAACGGCAGAAATCAGCCGGGTGGCGGACACGGATCGGAGGCTTGAAGTCGGCAAGGGTGTCCCTCGTTGTTGCGGCTTTAACGAGTGTGGCGCATATGCGGCCAAGCAATGGCAAAGAAGATTGATTACGTCAATCATGACAGGCACACTCCGGGCGGGAGGACTTGTCATAACCGCGTGACCAGCCAGCAACAGGGAACATTATGCCGATTTTGAACCGAGCCGCCGAACTTCAGGGCGAAGTCAGCGAGTGGCGACGATATCTTCATGAAAATCCTGAGATTCTTTACGAGGTCGAGAACACCGCCTCCTTCGTGGAACAGAAGCTGAAAGAATTCGGCGTCGACGAAGTGGTGCCCGGCATCGGCCGCACCGGCGTCGTCGGCATCATTCGCGGAAAGGGGCCGGGCGGCCGCACGATCGGGCTTCGCGCCGATATGGACGCGCTGCCGCTCACCGAAATCACCGGCAAACCCTGGGCTTCGAAGGTCCCCGGCAAGATGCACGCCTGCGGCCATGACGGGCACACGTCGATGCTCCTGGGTGCGGCGAAATACCTCGCCGAAACCCGCAATTTCAACGGCACCGTGGCGCTGATCTTCCAGCCGGCCGAAGAGGGCGGCGCCGGCGCGCTGGCGATGGTCGAAGACGGCATGATGGAGCGTTTCGGCATCGAGGAGGTCTACGGCATGCACAACATGCCCGGCATTCCGCTCGGCCAGTTCGCCATCCGCAAGGGCGGCATCATGGCGGCGCCCGACCGCTTCACCATCACCATCAAGGGCCGCGGTGGCCATGCGGCCCAGCCGCACAGGACCATCGACCCGATCTTCATCGGCTCGCAGCTGGTCGGCAGCCTGCAGGCGATCGCCGCCCGCAACGCGGACCCGGTCCGCTCGATCGTCATTTCGGTGACCCGTTTCGACGCCGGCACCGCCTATAACATCATCCCCGACCAGGCGACGCTCTGGGGCACGGTCCGGACGCTCAGCGAGGAGAACCGCGATCTTGCCGAAAACCGCATCCGCCAGATCGTCGAAGGCATCGTCAGCGCCCACGGCGCCGAGGCCGAGATCGATTATTACCGCCAGTGTCCGGTCACCTTCAACCACGACCTGGAGACCGACCACGCGATCGGCGTCGCGACGGAAGTGGTTGGTGCTGCCAACGTCGACACCAATGTCGATCCGACCATGGCCGGCGAGGATTTCGCCTTCATGCTGAAACGCCGCCCCGGCGCCTTCATCTTCATCGGCAACGGCGACACGGCAGCACTGCACAACCCGCATTACGATTTCGACGACGAAGCGATTTCCTACGGCATTTCCTACTGGGTTCGGCTCGCCGAACAGCGGTTGACGGAATGAGGGAGAGGAAAAGGCTTGGCTAAACGCCTCGCCTTTTGTATGGAATTCCTCACGTGGTCCCATAGCTCAGCAGGATAGAGCGCAGGATTCCTAATCCTGAGGCCGATGGTTCGAATCCATCTGGGATCACCACCCTCGTTTATCAGGCAATCGTCGACCTCTGGTCCATCCGTTTCGGCCGCCTTACCAAGCGAAAGGCGCCGCGGCGGGCAGCGCCGAGAAGTGCCGCGATCAGCCAGCCGCAGAACAATCCACCCGCCGCCCAGGTGAGACCTGCGAAATCGACCGGCACGCCCGGCACGAAATCACGCCAGGCATTTGCAAACGTCGTCGAATCGGGATTGCGCATCACCACGAAAGGCTTGGTGAACGGCGGCGCCAGGGTCAGCTCTTTCTGTTGCTCGGCGAGCATCTCGTAACGCGAAAAGGTCCGCCGCATCGCTTCGCCCTGATTGCGCAGGAAGGTCTGCGGCGAGGCCGAATAGATGTTGAGTGCCTCCTGGCGGTCGAGGCCGTTGTGGTTGGCCTGGGCGTCGAATTCCGAGATCATGATCTTGAGCTCATCGAGCGCGCCGCCGATCCGCTGACGGTATTGCTGCGCGAATTCCGGCGCCTGGGAAAAGAAGACCCCGCCCAGCAGCGCCATCGCCATCGTCAGCATTCTTCCGAGCATGAGCATGGCAAAACCCCGATTGTTTTGCCGATCAACGACGCCGGGCCGTCAAAGGTTGCCTTGTTTTACCCGCACATGCTCCATGCGGAAACCGAGCCCGATCAGCCGGCCGGCCAGATGGGCGAGCAGCGGAAAGCGGGCAATGCCCCGGATGAAGGCCGGCGGCCCCTTGCGCTTCCGGTCGTCTCCCTCATCGGTGCGCCGGCTACTCCGCATCATCAACTGCAGCTTCTGTGTCGCTTTGGTCGGGAAACTGCGCCGCTTTTCGACGGCGGCGAGGTCGGCATCGGTAAGGCGCTTTTCGCGGAGCGGCGCCGCCAGGATATTG
The DNA here is from genome assembly GCF_002968555.1 of Neorhizobium sp. T6_25. Classification (NCBI taxonomy): domain Bacteria; kingdom Pseudomonadati; phylum Pseudomonadota; class Alphaproteobacteria; order Hyphomicrobiales; family Rhizobiaceae; genus Neorhizobium; species Neorhizobium sp. T6_25. The sequence continues at coordinate 61,659 of NZ_PVBL01000016.1, read as the reverse complement.
GCGGCCGCCACCGCATCCTGGATCGCCAGGTTGACACCGACGCCGCCGATCGGCGACATCGCATGTGCCGCGTCGCCGATGCAGATCAGCCCCGTCCGCCACCACTGCTTCAGCCGGTCAATGCGCACTGTCAGCAAGTTGGTGTCGTCGAAACTGCGGATCTCCTGCATCCGCTCGGCCGGCAGCGGCGAAACGTCGATCACCATCTGCCGAAAAACCTCGATGCCCTTCTCGCAGATGTCGGCGAACGTGGTGCGGCGGATCACATACCCGCATTGCCAATAGTCGCCGCGGTCGATCAGCACGAAACCCTGGCGCGGTCCGGCATGCCCCATAACCTCGTTCGGATCGCCCGGCTGTTTCGACAGCTTCATCCAGACGACTTCGCTCGGAATGCCGAAACTCTCGACATCAAGGCGTGCCTTTTCCCGTACGATCGAATTGCGGCCGTCGGCGCCGACGACAAGCGTCGAGCGGATGGTGAGCTCTCCTTCCGGCGTCTCCAGGACGAGGCCGGAGATTGCGCCCTGCTCCTCCAACACGTCCGCCCCCCTCGCCTGCATGATCAGCCGGAAGTTCGGATAATCTTGCGCCTTGGTGGCGAGAAAACTCAAAAAGTCCCATTGCGGCATGAAAGCTATGAAGCGGTTCTTGACCGGCAGCCGCGAAAAGTCTGCGATCGTGATCGTCTTCCCGCCCATTTCGGCCGAAAGCTTCGGTGCCCGCGTGTGAGGCAATTTGAGGAGTTCGTCGACCAGGCCGAGTTCGTGCATCACCTCCAGCGTCGAGGGATGGATCGTGTCACCACGAAAATCGCGCAGGAAATCGGCGTGCTTTTCGACGACCGTGACATCGATGCCGGCGCGCGCCAGCAGGAGGCCGAGCATCAGCCCCGCCGGGCCGGCGCCGGCGATCACGCAAGTCGTCTGGATTTCACGGTGTTCGCTCATCGCCCCACTTCGCGCAAAGATCATCCGTCGTGCAAGCTGCACTTGGTCGCAGCCGGGCCGAATTCAAGCCCGCTCTTGTGAGCCGTGGCTTTCGCTTGTAGACCAACGGCAGCTTTAGGAAATGGAAGACAGCATGGCCGAAACCGGCAAGCGCCGCATCAGCATCCTCGGTTCCACCGGCTCGATCGGCGTCAATACGTTGGATGTGGTGAACCAGCTCGGCGGCCGTGAGGCCTTCGAGGTCGTCGCCATCACCGGCAACAGCAATATTGCGCTTCTGGCAGACCAGGCGAAGGCATGCGGTGCAAAACTGGCCGCCACCGCCGATGACCGCCAGTATGCGGCGCTGAAAGACGCGCTTGCTGGCACCGGCATCGAGGTCGCCGCCGGCCGCGAGGCGCTGATCGAGGCGGGTGCGCGTCCGTCCGACTGGGTCATGGCGGCGATCGTCGGCACCGCCGGGCTTGCCCCGACGCTGGCCGCCGCCGAACGTGGCGCCGATATCGCGCTCGCCAACAAGGAATGTCTGGTCTCCGCCGGCGAACTGTTCGTCAGGGCGGTCACTGAGGGCGGCGGGCGGCTGATCCCGGTCGACAGCGAACACAGCGCCATCTTCCAGTCGCTCGAAGACGACCAGCACCACGCGGTCGAGCGCATCGTGCTCACCGCCTCCGGTGGGCCTTTCCGCACCTGGAGCCGCGAACAGATGGCCGGCGTTACCGCGGATATCGCGCGCGCCCATCCCAACTGGTCGATGGGCCTGAAAATCTCGATCGGCAGCGCCTCGATGTTCAACAAGGCGCTGGAGATGATCGAGGCGAAACATCTCTTCGATCTGCGGCCGGACCAGATCGAGGTGATCGTCCATCCGCAATCCGTCATCCATTCCATGGTCGGGTACAGGGACGGGTCGGTGCTGGCGCAGCTCGGCTGTCCGGACATGCGCACCGCGATCGGTTATGCGCTCGCCTACCCGAACCGCCCGGCGCTCGATGTCGAGCGGCTGGATTTCGCCAGGCTCGCAAGGCTTGATTTCGAGGCGCCGGACGAGGTTCGTTTCCCCGCGCTGAGACTGGCTCGCACGGCTCTGGAACGCGGTGGCGTACAGGGCGCGGTCATGAACGCGGCCGAAGAGATCGCCTTCCACGCCTTCTGCGCCGGCCGCATCGGTTTTCTCAACATGGCGGATGTCGCCGAACAGGTGATGGACGACATGGCGGGCTATCCGCCCGCCGCGACGATGGATGAGGTTTTCGCGGCCGATGCCGAAGCAAGGCGCCGCGCCGGAGAGATCGTCGCGCAAAAAGAAATGGCCGCGTAAGCGGCCATTCGTGATCCGGATCTTTGTCGATCGTTCAAGCCACGTGCCGCGCCAGCGCGCAGCGCGACCAGAGCTGGTGCAGCGAGCCGACCAGGTGTTCGATGTCCGCGTCGCTATGCAGCGGCGTCGGGGTGATGCGTAGGCGTTCGGTCTTGCGCGGCACGGTCGGATAGTTGATCGGCTGCACATAGACGCCGCAGGTATCGAGCAGGATGTCCGAAATCCATTTGCACTTCGCCGCATCACCGACCATGACCGGCACGATATGGCTCGGGTTGTGCATGTGCGGAATTCCCTGTTGATCCAGCATCGTGCGCAGCTTGCGGACACGATCCTGATGGCGGACCCGCTCGAAAGGGCTTGCCTTCAGGTGCCGGATCGAGGCGATCGCCCCGGCTGCCAGCGTCGGCGGCAGCGCCGTCGTGAAGATGAAGCCCGAAGCGAACGAGCGGATGAAATCACAGAGCGCGGTCGAAGCGGCGATATAACCGCCCATCACGCCGAAGGATTTGCCGAGCGTGCCTTCGATGATCGTCAGACGGTCCATCAGGCCTTCGCGTTCGGCAATGCCGCCGCCGCGCGGGCCGTACATGCCGACCGCATGCACTTCGTCGAGATAGGTCATCGCGCCGTATTTGTCAGCGAGGTCGCAGATTTCCTTGATCGGCGAAATGTCGCCATCCATCGAATAAATGCTTTCGAAGGCGATCAGCTTCGGCGCGTTCGGATCGGCTGCCGCCAGCTTTGCCTCGAGGTCGTTGAGGTCGTTGTGCTTCCAGATCACCCGCTCGCACTTGGCGTAGCGAATGCCCTCGATCATCGAGGCGTGGTTCAGGGCGTCGGAGAAAATGATCAGGCCGGGGATCTTCTGGCCAAGCGTGCCCAGCGTTGCCCAGTTCGACATATAGCCGGAATTGAAGATCAGCGCCGCTTCCTTGCCGTGCAGGTCCGCGAGTTCCTGCTCGAGAACCACGTGGTAGTGCGTCGTGCCAGAAATATTCCGGGTGCCTCCCGCACCCGCGCCACAGTGATCGATGGCTTCTTTCATTGCCTCGATCACGGCGGGGTGCTGGCCCATGCCGAGATAGTCGTTGGAACACCAGACGGTCACTTCCTTCGGACCATCGGGAGTATGGCGCGTGGCGCGCGGAAAATTGCCGCGATGTCTCTCGAGATCGGCGAACACCCGGTAACGGCCTTCGCCGTGAAGACCGTCCAGTTCGCTCTTGAAAAATGCCTCGAAGTCCATGCTCACACTCCAGAACCTGCCTTGGTTTTGATTTCAGCCGCGCTTTTCGTCAACCCCGGACAAAGCGAATAGAACCAACCTGCGGCAAAAGGCCCCCTTTTTTTGAATTATTCCAATAAAAAGGTAAGCGATATCGAAAATGTGAGAATTGATCCAAGTCAAGCAGCAGGAAAGAAGAGCGGCCCTCGCCGCTCTTCCCGGCCTTTTCCGGCGATCTCGATTCGCCTCACCCGGCAGAGATGACCGCCCTTTTTGCCATGACCTTGACCAGATTGGCGCGGTATTCCGCGTTGGCGTGCATGTCCGACATCAGGTTGGAGGCATCGACCGCGACACTGCGCAGCGCATCCGCCGACCAGTTGGAGGCCAGCGCCTGCTCGAAGCCGGGATGGCGGAAGACACCTGACGAGCCGGCGCCGGTCACTGCCACGCGCACGCCGCCGGCGGTCTTGGCCACGAACACGCCGGTCATCGCAAAACGCGAAGCCGGGTTGTTGAACTTGGCATAGCCCGCCTTTTCCGGCGCCTCGAAGGTGACCGACGTCACCATCTCGCCCTCCTCCAGCGCGGTATCGAAAAGGCCGGTGAAGAAATCGTCCGCCGGGATCGAACGCCGGTCGGTGACGATGGTCGCGCCGAGCCCGAGCAGGCCAGCGGGATAATCCGCCGCCGGGTCGTTGTTGGCGATCGAACCGCCGATCGTGCCCATGTGGCGCACATGCGGGTCACCGATATGGCCCGCGAGCTTGCAGATCGCCGGACAGATGGCGGCAAGCTCCCGCGAAGCCGCCACATCCGCATGCGGCGTGGCAGCCCCAATCGTCACCTTGCGGCCGTCGATCGAAATCCCGCGCAGCGTCGGGATATGGCGAAGGTCGATCAGGTCGCTCGGTGCGGCGAGCCGCTGTTTCATGGTCGCGATCAGGGTCATGCCGCCGGAAAGGTATTTGCCCTCCTCGTTGGCGGACTTGAGCTTGACGGCATCTTCCACCGAGGATGCACGATGATAGCTGGTAGCATACATGTCTGTTCTCCTCAGTGAGCCGCGTGCAATGCCTGCCAGACCTTCATCGGGGTCGCCGGCATGGTGAGCTTGTTATGGCCGATCGCATCGGTGATGGCGTTGATGAGCGCCGGCGGCGAACCGATGGCACCCGCCTCGCCGCAGCCCTTGATTCCGAGCGGATTGCTCGGGCAAGGCGTGTTCTGATGCGAAAGCGTGAACGATGGCAGATCGTCGGCGCGCGGCATCGCATAATCCATGTAACTCGCCGTCAGCAGCTGGCCGTTCGCATCATACTGCACGTTCTCGAGCAGCGCCTGGCCGATGCCTTGGGCAATGCCGCCATGCACCTGGCCCTCGACGATCATCGGGTTGATGATGTTGCCGAAATCGTCCGCCGCGACGAACTGGACGATGTCCGTCTCGCCGGTATCCGGATCGATCTCCACCTCGGCAATGTAGCAGCCGGCCGGGAAAGTGAAGTTGGAGGGATCGTAGAAGGCGGTTTCCTTCAAGCCCGGCTCCATGCCCGAAGGCAGGTTATGGGCGGTGTAGGACGCGAGTGCCACCTGGAACCACGGCACCGACTTGTCGGTGCCTGCGACCTTCAGCTCGCCGTTCTCGATGACGATATCCTCCTCGGAGGCTTCCATCAAGTGCGCGGCGATCTTCTTCGCCTTGGCCTCGACCTTGTCGAGCGCCTTGACGACCGCCGACATGCCGACCGCGCCGGAGCGCGAGCCGTAGGTGCCCATGCCCATCTGCACCTTGTCGGTATCGCCATGGACGATGCTGATGCTGTCGATCGGCACGCCGAGACGGCCGGCAACCAGCTGCGCGAAGGTCGTTTCATGCCCCTGGCCATGGCTGTGCGAGCCGGTCAGCACTTCGATCGTGCCGACCGCATTGACCCGCACTTCGGCGGATTCCCATAAGCCGACCCCGGCGCCGAGCGAACCGACCGCAGCCGACGGCGCGATGCCGCAGGCTTCGATATAACAGCTCATGCCGATACCGCGCTTTTTGCCTTTGGCTTCGGATTGCGACCGCCGGGCGGCAAAACCATTCCAGTCGGCCGCCTGCATCGCCGCATTCAGCGACGCTTCGTAATCGCCCGCGTCATAATTCATGATGACGGGCGTCTGGTAGGGGAAGGTGCGGATGAAGTTCGTCCGGCGCAGTTCCGCCGGCGAAACGCCGAGTTCGCGGGCCGCCGTCTCCATGGTCCGTTCCAGCAGATAGGTCGCTTCCGGACGGCCGGCGCCGCGATAAGCGTCGACCGGCACCGTATTGGTATAGACGGTGCGGACATTGGCGTGGATCGCCGGGATCGCATACTGGCCGGAGAGCAGGGTCGCATAGAGATAGGTCGGCACGGCCGAGGAGAACAGCGACATATAGGCGCCGAGGTTGGCGATCGTATCGACCTTCAGCGCCGTGATCCGGTTGTTCGCGTCGAAGGCCATCTGCACCTTCGAGACGTGGTCGCGGCCATGCGCGTCGGTCAGAAACGCCTCGGTGCGGTCCGATGTCCATTTCACCGGCACGCCTGTCTTCTTCGAGGCCCAGAGACAGATGATCTCTTCCGGGTAGATATAGATTTTCGAGCCGAAACCGCCGCCGACATCCGGCGCGATGACGCGCAGCTTGTTTTCCGGCGCGACATTATAGAAGGCGCTCATCACCAGTCGCGCCACATGCGGGTTCTGGCTGGTCGTGTAGCAGGTATAGTGATCTTCCGCCGTATCGTAGATGCCGAGCGTGGCGCGCGGCTCCATCGGGTTCGGCGACAGGCGGTTGTTGAGGATCTCGATTTCGGTGACATGCGCGGCTGCCGCAATCGCCTTGTCGACAGCATCCGGTTCGCCGATCTGCCAGTCGAAGATCAGGTTGCCGGGCGCTTCCGGATGGATCTGCGGCGCGCCGGAGGCGAGTGCTGCAACGGCCTCGGTCACCACCGGGAGCTGTTCGTAATCGATGACCACGGCTTCCGCGGCATCGCGCGCCTCGCCGGAGGTATCGGCGACAACGATGGCGATCGCGTCGCCCACATAACGCACGGTATCGACCGCGAGCGGATGCCAGGCGCCCATCTTCATCGGCGACCCGTCCTTCGAATGGATCATCCAGCCGCAGATGAGATTGCCGATGCCGTCCGCCTGAAGCTGCTTGCCGTCGAGCACGTCGATAACGCCCGGCATGGCCTTCGCCGCGGTCGCATCGATATTGCCGATCTTCGCATGCGCATAGGGACTGCGGACGAAACAGGCATATTTCATGCCCGGTACGGTCATGTCGTCCGTGTAACGGCCCTTGCCGGTCAAGAAGCGTTTGTCTTCCTTGCGGGTAACGCGTGCACCGATTCCTTCAACACCCATGTTCATCTCCTCCCGAGATGGTGATTAGTGATGGAAAGTGAGTAGGAGTTAGTCGGTAGTGAGTAGTTCAGGGGCTGAGATGCGGCCACTCGGACCGCCAATCACCAGCGACTACTCATTATCCACTCACTCAGCGGCCTGACGCCCCGTTGCCATTTCGGCATCGGCGGCAAGGATCGCCTTGACGATGTTGTGGTAGCCGGTGCACCGACAGATATTGCCTTCGAGCCCGGCGCGGACCGTCTCTTCGGTCAGCGTCCCGCCTTCGCGGTTGATCAGGTCGACGGCCGTCATCACCATGCCGGGCGTACAGAAGCCGCATTGCAGGCCATGATGCTCCTTGAAAGCGGCTTGAACCGGATGCAATTCGCCCTGGCCGGCGAGACCCTCGATCGTCGTGATCGTCGAGCCGGATGCCTGCACCGCCAGGATCGAACAGCTCTTCACCGAATGGCCGTCCATATGAACGACGCAGGCGCCGCACTGGGTCGTATCGCAGCCCACATGCGTTCCCGTCAGACCAAGCTTTTCGCGGATGAAATGCACGAGCAGGGTGCGGTCCTCGCACTCGCCGCTCATCGCGCGGCCGTTCACGGTCAGCGTCACTTTCGTCATATGATCCTCCTCATGTCCCTCCCGGACACGCCCGTCATCATTTGCTTTTTTACCTAAGGGATCAACCGCTACTTTCTAGGGAAATGGCAATATTTTGGTCGGCAGCCGGACGAGCGGCCACCCTCCGCTTCCATCGAATGCCGAGTAACTATCGGCAAACCAAAACAAAAATCGATGCGCAAAATATCGAGCTCATATGGACTCTTGTTCGCCGCGACCTATTGTTCCCATTGATGGCTGTTGAATTGACCCGCGGAAACGTTCGGGGTCTGCGAGACGGCCGGGCAGATGAAGAACAAACAGGAGGATCTCATGAAGAAGGCCTTGGTGCTTTTGATGGTCGGCGCTTCGCTCGCGAGCTGCACGGCAACTGAACAGGGCGCCGGCATCGGCGCAGCATCCGGCGCCGTGATCGGCGGCCTGGCTACCGGCAACGTCCGCGGCGCGGCCGTTGGCGCTGCGATCGGCGGCGTTTCCGGCGCATTGATCGGCTCGGTCGCCGAACAGCCGGGACAGTGCTACTACCGTGACCGTTATGGCCGCCGCTATATCGACAGCTGCCCGCGCCGTTACTAATAAACGGCTGGATTGCAGAAAAACTGTGGCCCCGGAGCACACTCCGGGGCTTTTTCTTTCATGAAATCATCACGAAGGGGTACCCGGCTTCGTCTTTTGCAGTTAGATAGTCCGCTTCGTCGGATGCTATGAAGGCTTCCAGCCGGGGGATCCACAGCAGTTTGCGTATGCGGAACGAAAACACTGGGCGGACAGAAAAGCGGAGGTTGAGGGGGGCCGGTACAGCCACGATGCTCGCCGCTGCACTTCTCGTTTCCCCGCCGCTTTCCGGCAACGCCTACGCTTTCAAACTCTTCGGCATCACGCTCTTTGGCGACGACGAAGACAAGGTCGAGGTCATCGATCCCGTCCGTTACGACGCGACGCTAGAAGCCGGCAATGCGGACAAGGACCTCAAAAAGCGTCTCGAATCCGCCGCCTCCCTGATCACCGACGAAAAGCAGCCGGTCTCCGGCGATCTCGGCGTCATCATCAAGGCGCGCGAAGACCGCGACCGGCTCGTCGCCGTGCTCTACGAAGAGGCCCGTTACGGCGGCACCGTGCATATCTCCGTCGCCGGAACCGATATCGACCGCCTGCCGCCCAACCCTGCATTCGACCATGCGGCACCCGTGCCGGTCACGGTCCGCGTCGATCCAGGCCCGGTTTTCAAACTCGGCTCGGTCCGTTTCGAGGGGGACGCCGTCGGCCGCGATCCGGAAAAATACGATCTCGTTGCCGGCGGCGCTGCGGGTTCGCGGCTGATCCTGAAGGCCAGCCAGCAGCTTCTCGTCGATTTGAAGGACGAGGGCCGTCCGCTCGCAAAGCTGACGGAGCGGCAGGTGACGGCCGATCACCGCACTAACACGATCAACGTGGTGCTCGGTGCGATCGGCGGCACCGTGGCCCCGTTCGGAGCTGTCGCCGTCAAGGGATCGCGCACCGTCGATGCCGCCTTCATCAGCCGTTATTCGCGGCTCGACAAACATGGACAATATTCGCCCGTACAATTGAAGAAGGCAAACGACCGCCTGCGCGAGCTCGGCGTCTTCTCGAGCGTGACGATCCACGAGGCGGACAAGCTGGCGCCGGACGGTTCGTTGCCGCTGACGATCGAGGTGTCGGAAGGCAAGCATCGTTATTTCGGCTTCGGCGCCGAATATTCCTCGATCGATGGCGCCGGCCTCGAAGGATACTGGGGCCACCGCAACCTCTTCGGGGAAGCGGAATCGCTGCGCATCGAAGGCAAGGTGTCCGGCATCGGCGCCACCACCGACGTCACCACCTTCGATTATTCCGCCGGGATCATCTTCACCAAGCCTGGCGCTTTCGTGCCCGAAGCGACCTTCGAATCCCGCCTGGAAGCCAAGAGTGAAACGCCTGACGTCTACGAGGCGCAGACCATCATCTATTCGGCCGGCATCACCTACGAGCTGAACGAGACCGACAAGCTCAAGGGCGGCGGCGAGATCGCCTATATCGACGCCGACGATGCGTTCGGCAACAACCAGTACCTGACGCTCAGCCTGCCGATCAGCTTCGAGCGCGATGCGCGGGACAACAAGCTCGACCCGACCAAGGGATATTACGCGACCCTATCCGCCAAGCCGAGCTACGAACTGATGAACGGCACGATCTTCTCGTCGTTCGAGGGCTCGATCTCGGGCTATCTCGGCCTCGGACAGGAGGACAACATCGTGCTCGCCGCCCGTCTGGCCGCCGGAACGCTGGTCGGCGGAAGCGACCTTGAAAGAATCCCGGCGACACGCAGATTCTTCGCCGGCGGCGGCGGATCGGTGCGCGGTTACGCCTATCGGGAAATTTCGCCCTATAACAGCGCCGATGAAGCGACGGGCGGGCGGTCCTATACGCTGGGATCTTTCGAGGTGAGGGTAAAAGTGTCAGAAAACATAGGCATTGTACCTTTTGTCGACATTGGTACGGTATCGACCGGAATCGTGCCCGATTTTTCTGATATACGTGCTGGTGCAGGGATCGGCGTGCGATATGCCACGCCTTTTGGACCGCTCAGACTGGACGTTGCAATTCCCTTGCAGCGCTATGACGGCGGTAGCCAGTACGGTATCTATGCGGGCATAGGACAGGCATTCTGAAAGGCAGTGAAGGGTAGCGTTTAAGGCATGATGCTGATGGTACGCCTGTTGAAATGGGTCTTGAAGGCCGCGCTTGGCGTGGTCGCGATCCTGTTCGTCATGGCCTTGGGCGTCTTCCTTTTCGTCGCCCTCACCCCGGTCGGCGGACGCGTCGCCGCGGACCGCATTTCCGCCATCGTCTCCACACCCGACCGCGGCATCTCCTTCACCCGGCCGGAAGGCCTTCTGACCGGCGACCTGCGTATCGATGCCCTTACGCTGTCCGACGATGCAGGCCCCTATGCCCAGATCGGCGGCATCAAGATCGACTGGTCGCCGACATCCCTGGTGACCGGGGTCTTCCGCGCCGAGCACATTTCGGCCGACACCGTCAATTTCATCCGTGCGCCGCGGCCGCCGAAAGCGCCCGCCCCGACACAGACGGCATCGACGGGCTCCTCCGGCTCGCCCTTGCCGGTCGGCATCCGCGTTGCGCAGATCGACCTGCCGGACATCAATCTCTCCCAGGCATTTTCGGGACGGGACTTCTCCCTTTCGGTGAAGGGATCGATCGACGCGACCGGGCCCGACATTTCGCTCGACCTGCAGGCGACCCGCAAGGACGAGCCGGACGCCAGGGCTTCTGCCGACGTGGTCTACGCTCCGTCCGAAAATCGCCTGACCCTCAAGGCTGCCGTCTCCGAGCCGCAGGGCGGCCTGCTCGCCCGCCTTCTGCGTCTGCCCGGCACCCCAGCGGTCGAACTTGCGCTCGATGGCGAAGGACCTCTTTCCGATTGGGCCGGCAAGTTGAAGGGCAGCGTCGGCGGCACTCCCGTCATCGCGGTCGACGGCAAACATCTGCTGGTCGAAAACGGCAGGCACAGGGTGGAGGTGACCGGCGGCGGCCAGCTGTCGACGCTTCTTCCGCCCGCCTTTCGTCCGCTGTTCGGCGGCACGACCGATATCAACATCGCCGCGATCTATGCGCCCTCCGGCCGCGTGGATATCGAACGCGGCGATCTCACCTCCGGCGCCGTGAAGATCGCCGCCAAGGGGGCCTGGGATCCGACGGGCGACAACAGCCTCACCGCCAGCCTCAACGGCGTGAAGGGGCCGGTCGATTTCGTCTGGCCGATCAGCGGTCAGGAGAGCCGCTTCTCCTTCGAAAGCATCAATTTCACGCTGACCGGAGCATCCACCTCGGCGCGCTTCAACGCGACGGCGGCACTCAGCGCCGCCGAACTGCCGCAGGGGCGCTTCGGCCAGATCCGCCTGCAGGCGGAAAGCGAAGACCTCAACCTCATCAGCCGCTCGGGCAGCATCCGCAGCCGTTTCACCGTCGCCCGCACGGATTTCGCCAATGACGATCTCGACCGGGTGATCCGCGGGCCGGTGACCTTGGATGCGCCGCTCAGGCTCGCACCACCGGCGATCGGTCTGGATGCGGCGACTTTCGACAGCGGCAACGTGAACGGTACGCTTTCCGGTGCCTATGACATGTCGAAACAGGCGGTCACCGGCAATTTCCGGGTTTTCGCCAATCCTGCCATCCTGCCGCCGGGACTGGTTTCCAAGTTCGAGGGCAAGCTTTCCGCTGAAGGCTATGTCAATATGGTGAACGGCGGTCGCATCAGCCTCGAGAACTTCGTGATGCGCTCGAACGCCATCGAAGCGCACGGAAACATGCTGCTCGACAATAGGACTGTCACCGGGCGCCTGGCCGGCCGCGTGCCGGATCTGAAGCGTTGGCTGCCGGAGGCCGAGGGGGCTGCCGGTTTCGACATCTCCGCCAAGGGGCCGTTGACTGCAATGGGCGTCAGGGCGGTGGTCAATTCCGCCGACGCGCGACTGGTCGGCCGCAAGCTCCAGGACATGAGCTTCATCCTGGAAGGCACCGCCGATCCGAACGCACCCAAGGGCAAGCTGACCGGCACGGGTTCGCTCGACGGCCAGCCGATCCGCGTCAATGCCGACGTCGCCTCCGTCCAGGGCCGCACAAGCGCGCCGGCGATCACCGCCGAGATCGGCCCGAACAAGCTGACCGGCGCCTTGAACTTCTCTCCCGCCTTCCTGCCGGAAGGCCAGCTCACGTTCGATTTCCCGGATGTCTCCCTGCTTGCGGCACTTGCGGCCCAGCAGGCCCAGGGCGACCTGAAGGGAACGGTAATGTTCAGCAATACCGGCGGCAAGGCCGGCGCCGTGATCCGGGCTTCCGGCAAGGCGCTTCGCCGCGGCACGATCGAGATCGCCCAGCCGAATATCGACCTCGCCATTGCCGACATCAAGGCGATTGCGGCCGAGGGAACGGTCCGTGCCACGCGCATCGGCGCCGGCTCGGTCGGCATCAACGACGTCAACCTCGGCGTTAGCCAGGGGGGCAACCGGACCAACTTCAACCTCGCCGCCCAGTATGACAACGCGCCCCTCACCGCGGTCGGCGATATCCAGACCGGCGCCGATATCTCGGTCGGCATCGAGAGCTTCGCAGCAGCGCCGCGTAACATCCCGGTTCGGCTTACTGCCCCGACCCGCGTCGCGGTCGCCAACGGCGGTGCGCGTCTCGCCGACCTCACCATAGCAACCGGGTCCGGCAGCGTCACCGTCAACGGCACGGCCGGCACGGCACTGGACTTGACCGCCAATATCAAGGCGCTGCCCGCCAATCTCATCAACGCGTTCGTCCCCGCGATCAACGCCGCCGGCATCATATCCGGCACGATAAACGCCACCGGTGCCGCGTCTGCCCCTGCCATACGTTACGATTTAGAATGGAGTGATGCACAGCTTCGCCAGTCGCGCGATGCTGGCATCAGTCCGTTTCGAGTCCAGGCAAGCGGCAGCTTCGCCAACGGAACAGTCACGTTAGACAAGACCCGCCTGACGGGCTCCGGCGGCCTCGATCTCTCGGCTGCCGGCAAGGTCATCCTGAAGGACGGCATTCCCGCCCTCGACATCAACGCCCGCGCCAATGCCGTGCCCGCCAGCCTGGTCAACGCGTTTGCGCCGAGCCTCGGCGCCCGCGGCACGATTTCCGGCACGGTTACCGCGACGGGAACGCCGCAAGCTCCCGCTGTCCGTTATGATCTGCGCTGGGCCGATGCCGGTGTTGCGCAGACCACGTCCGCCGGGGTCGCGACTTTCAACATCACCGCCGGCGGCACGTTTCAGAACGGCACCGTCACCCTCGACACCCGCCTTTCGGGCGGCGGCGGCGTCTCGTTGTCGGGCGGCGGCTCGATCTCGCTTGCGGGCCAAAAGCCGCTCAATCTGAAATTCAGCGGGAAACTGCCCTTCTCGATCCTCGCCGGGCAGATGGCCGCGCAAGGCTTCGTCCTGGAAGGCACCGGCAATGTCGACCTCGCGATCGGCGGCACGGCGGCGGCGCCGGCGATCACCGGCACGGCATCCTCGTCCGGCGCAAGGCTGGTGGATGTCCGGCGCAATCTCGCCCTGACGGATCTTGCCGCCAATGTCGCCTTCGATGGCAAAAGCGCCAATATCTCCAGGCTCACGGGCAAGCTTTCGGGTGGCGGCACGGTTTCGGTCCAGGGCTCGGTCGGCATCACGCCGGGCTCTGGCTTCCCGGCCGACCTCAGGATCACTCTGGCTCAGGCAGCCTATGCCGATGGCGCGCTTTTTGCCGCTACCGCCGACGGCGCCCTGACCATCACCGGCCCTCTGACCTCAGGCCCCGTCCTCGGAGGCCGCGTGACACTGACCAAGGCGGCGATCACCGTGCCCGCCCGCCTGCCGACATCGCTTTCCGCCATCGATATCCGCCACCGCAACGCACCGCCCGACGTGCTGCGGCAGATGGAAAAGATGCGGCCGAAGAGCGCCAGCGGCAGCTCGAACCCGATCGCCCTCAACCTTCAGATCAGCGCACCGAACGGCATCTTCGTTCGCGGGCGGGGCATTGACGCCGAACTCGGCGGCGAGCTGACCGTGACGGGCACGGCGATCGCACCGGTCGTCGCCGGCGGCTTCGAGATGCGCCGCGGCCGTATCGTGATCCTCGCCAAACGTATGGATTTCACCGATGGCGACATAACCTTCGGCGGCGGCCTGATCCCGGTTCTCAACATGGAGGCGAACACGACCTCCGCCTCGACGACGATCACGGTGAAAGTCACCGGCGTCGCCAACGATCCGACGATCGCCTTCTCCTCCTCGCCCGCCCTGCCCCAGGACGAGGTTCTGGCGCGACTGATCTTCGGCCAGTCGATGTCGCGGCTGTCGCCGCTGCAGATCGCCCAGCTTGCCGATGCGGTCACCCAGCTTGCTGGCGGTGGCTCCACATCGCTGCTGGAAACGTTGCGCAGCAATCTCGGCGTCGACGATCTCGACATCAACACGGATGCAACCGGCCAGACCACCGTGTCGGTCGGCCGCTACATCAACAACCGCACCTATATCCAGGTCGAGCAGGGCGGCGAGAGCGGCGCGGAAGCGACGATCAATCTCGATCTCGGCCGCGGTGTTAAGCTCAAGGCCGGCGCAGGGACCGAAGGTGGCAAGGCCGGCATCTTTTATGAGCGCGAATACTGATCTCGCATATTTCGTTTCATTCCTGCTTGCTCGGGAGAAAAAGCATGACCTCCAAAGACATCACATTGATCGGCGTTCCTCTGGAAGAGGGCTCCGGTCGCGGCGGCTGCGCCATGGGCCCCGCGGCCTTCAGGCTTGCCGGCATCGTCAAGGCGCTGGAGGGCCTCGGTTTCCGGGTAGTCGACAATGGCGACCTGCGCCCGGAACCGGCATCTGACCTGCCGGAGAGAAACGACGCGAAGAACCTGCCGGTCGTCGCTGCGTTCACGCGCGCGCTCGAAACCCGGACTTATGAAATGGCCAAGGCCGGTACCATTCCGGTGATCATGGGCGGCGACCACGCCCTTTCCATGGGCAGCGTGCCGGGCATGGCGCGTTACGCTTCCGAGATCGGCCGACCGCTCTTCGTTCTCTGGCTCGATGCCCATACGGATTTCAACACGCCCGAGACATCGCCCTCCGGCAACATCCATGGCATGCCGGTCGCCTTCTTTACCGGCCAGGCGGAGTTCGCGCCTATCCTCGACAGCGCCCGGCCCAAGGTCGATCCGAAAAACGTCTTTCAGATCGGCATCCGCTCCGTCGACGAGATCGAGCGGAAACTCATCGCCGATCACGGCGTCAACGTCTTCGACATGCGTGCCATCGACGAGCACGGGATCGCCGCGATCATGCGCCAGGTGATCGCGGCGGTGAATGCCGCCAATGGCCTCTTGCATGTCAGCCTCGACGTCGATTTCCTGGATCCTGACATAGCGCCGGGCGTCGGTACCACCGTGCCGGGCGGCGCGACCTTCCGCGAGGCGCACCTGATCATGGAAATGCTCCACGATACCGGGCTCGTCGCATCGCTCGATCTCGTCGAGCTCAATCCGTTCCTCGACGATCGCGGCAAGAGCGCCCGGATCATGGTGGAGCTGGCGGCAAGTCTTTTCGGCCGACGCGTTCTTGATCGTCCAACCCGCTCTGCATAATCAGCTGCACAAGTCTATATCCAAAATAAACATGAAATTATTCGCGATAAACTCCAATACAAGTCTTTATTACAGGAAATAAAGTACCTATCTACTTCTAGTTCGTAAATTTGACGATAGACAAGTGGATACGTATTTTCCACAAGTTCATGAGAATAGAACTATTGACCTTCCGTTAATGCCTCAATGCTATTTTTAGCAAGACTCAGTGTCCCGGCAGCGAGATGGCTATCTCGTTAGGCTGTTGGCAAATTGAGCCGGTTCGGGAACTTACAGACGGGGGCACGCAAGCCAGATGTCCATACTTTCACTTCCAGGCGCCGACGCGAAAGCAGTACTTGCTGCGCTAAGCAAGTCGCAGGCCATTATCGAGTTTGATCTATCCGGAAAGGTTCTCACGGCCAACGAGAACTTCTGCAAGACGCTTGGCTACACACTTTCCGAAATCGTCGGCAAGCACCACAGCATGTTTTGCGACCCGGATTACGTGAAGTCGCAAGCCTACAGGGATTTCTGGGCGAACCTCGGCAGCGGCAAATTTGATGCTGCCGCCTACAAGCGCATCGGCAAGGGCGGCCGCGAGGTCTGGATCCAGGCCTCCTACAATCCGGTGACCTCAGGCGGCAAGCCTTACAAGGTGGTCAAGTTCGCAACCGACATCACTGCGGCGAAGCTCAAATCCGCCGATGACGAAGGTAAGATCAGCGCCATCTCGCGCACCCAGGCCATCATCGAGTTCACGCCCGGTGGCGACGTCCTGACCGCCAACGAAAATTTCCTCGCCTGTGTCGGCTACCAGCTTTCGGAAATCACCGGCAGACATCACAGCATGTTCTGCGAGCCGTCGTTCCGTGACAGCGCCGAATACCCGCAATTCTGGAAGAAGCTTGCCGGCGGCGAAGCGATTGCCGCCGAGTTCAAGCGCATCGGCAAGGGCGGCAAGGCAGTCTGGATCCAGGCGTCCTACAACCCGATCTTCGACGCCGACGGCCGGGTTTTCAAGGTGGTCAAGTTTGCAACCGACATCACCGAACGTGTCCGTGCCGTAGATGACATCGCCGGCGGCCTGACATCTCTTTCGAACGGCGACCTGACGTTCCGGATCGAAGTCCCCTTCATTTCGACACTCGAACAGATCCGCCTCGATTTCAACGAAGCCATCGGAAAGCTGGCCGGGGCCATGCGCACCGTCGGCGAGAACGCCGAGGGGATTGCGGGAGGCTCCAACGAGATCCGCCAGGCTTCCGACAGCCTTGCCAAACGCACCGAGCAGCAGGCAGCGGCAGTCGAGGAGACCGCCGCGGCGCTTGAAGAAATCAGCCGCACCGTCATCGACAGCGCCAAGCGCGCGGAAGAAGCCGGCGGCCTGGTCTCGCATGCGAAAAAAAGCGCCGAACATTCCGGCGCCGTGGTCCGCAACGCGGTCAACGCGATGGGCCAGATCGAGACGTCGTCCCGGGAAATCTCCAATATCATCGGCGTGATCGACGAGATCGCCTTCCAGACGAACCTGCTGGCGCTGAATGCGGGTGTCGAGGCGGCACGCGCCGGCGAAGCGGGCAAGGGCTTTGCCGTCGTCGCCCAGGAAGTCCGCGAACTGGCGCAACGTTCCGCCAGTGCGGCCAAGGAAATCAAGACGCTGATCTCGACCTCCTCCGAACAGGTCAAGCGTGGCGTCGCGCTCGTCGGCGAAACCGGCAAGGCGCTCGATGAGATCATGTCCCAGGTGGACGAGATCAACGGCAATGTCGCAGCGATCGTCGAGGCTGCCCGCGAACAGTCCACGGGCATCAAGGAGATCAGCAAGGCGGTGAACTCGATGGACCAGAACACGCAGCAGAATGCTGCGATGGTCGAGGAAACAAGCGCCGCCAGCCACAACCTGGCACGCGAAGCCGAAACACTGCGCGATCTCCTGTCACGATTTAGATTTGCGCAACATTCTTCGCATAAGATTGCAATAGCGCGACCTGATGCACGACCCGTTGCATCGCCGGCACGCAAACTCATGGCAACGGTCGCGCGGACCACAACAGGTGCCGCCGCTGCCGCTCAGGCAACGGATAGTTGGGAAGAATTCTGATGGCTACGACGATCAACTCCACAAGCTACAGCGGCGAAACGCTGGAAATCATCGCCTTCCGTCTTCATGACCAGGAGTTCTGCGTCAAGACGACGACGATCCGCGAAATCCGCGGATGGGCGCCTTCGACGCCGATCCCGCACGCTCCGGCCGATGTCATCGGCGTCATGAACCTTCGCGGTTCGGTAATTCCGATCATCGACCTTGCCTACAAGCTCGGAATGAAGAGCACGGTTGCCAACGAGCGCAGCGCCATTGTCGTTGCCGAAGTCCACAACATGGTCATCGGCATGCTCGTCGACCGTGTCTCGGACATTCTGACGATCCCCTCGAGCCAGGTTCAGCCGGTTCCGGAAATCTCCGCCTCCTTCGACAAGTCGTTCTCCGAAGGCATCATCGCCAACGAGAATGGCATGATCTGCTTCCTGAACCTCGCCAAGATGTTCAAGGGCACCGAAGCCGAAGATCTGGCTGCCTGATTTGCGATAGCGCAGGCCAAGGAAAGGCCTGCGCATCCGACCTCAAGGCCAAGGCGGTTGGCTGGAAAGACCACTAAGCCGCTATTCGATTATGGAGCCCGCAGCGTTGAGCCGCCGCGGGCTTTTTTCATGACTATTCCTTCGGCTCGAACGGAGCCGGACGGCGCCCGGCACCCTGGCGGGCCAGCATCCAGCCCGGATATTCCGGAGCAAGCGCGCTGACCTCGTCGAGCTTTGTCATGTCCTCCGTGTCGAGCTTCAGCTTCACGGCCTTCAGATTTTCTTCGAGCTGCTCCAGCCGCTTGGCGCCGATGATGACGCTCGTCACGAACGGCTTGGCCAGGATATAGGCCAGCGCCACTTCCGCGACGCTCGCACCCTGCCTGGCGCCGACCTCGCGCATGGCCGCGACGCAGGCCCAGGCACGATCCTTGTCGACCGGCGGGAAATCGAAGTTGGCGCGGCGGCCTTCCCCGTTGCCCGGAGCGCCCGGACCGTATTTGCCGGAAAGCAGCCCGCCGGCGAGCGGCGACCAGACCATCAGGCCGAGCTTCTCTTCCTGCATTAGCGGCACGATATCCCGCTCCAGGTCGCGCCCGGCGATCGAATAATGGGCCTGCACCGTCTCGAAACGGGCATAACCCTTGCGTTCGGAAATGCCGAGCGCCTTCGCCATCCGCCAAGCAGCCCAGTTGGAGAGCCCGATGTAGCGCACGAGGCCGCGCGATACGAGATCGTCGAGCGCCCGCAGCGTCTCGTCGATCGGGGTCACCGTATCGGTGCCATGCACCTGATAGAGATCGATATGGTCCATCTGCAGCCGTTCGAGGCTCTGCTCGACCGAATCCATGATGTGGCCGCGGGAGGCGCCGCGGTCGTTCGGCTTGTCGCCCATCTGGCCATAAAATTTCGTGGCGATAACCACGTCCTTGCGCGGCACGCCGAGATTCTTGATCGCCTGGCCGAGGATGTGCTCGGATCTACCCTCGGAATAGACATTGGCGGTATCTATGAAATTGACACCCGCGGCGAGCGAACGCTCGACGATCTTGTCGGCGGCGTCCTGATCGAGACCGGCGACGGCACTCCAGACGGCGCCCGTCTGGTTCTCGCCGAAGGTCATCGTGCCGAGGCAGAGTTCGGAGACGAAAAGACCGGTATTGCCCAATTGATTGTAGCGCATGGAGAGCTCCCGTGTGCACTGAAGATATGAAGCGATATAAGCAGTCGTTCGGAGCCGGATCGGGCACGCGGGCGCGTGCGTCCCGCAAGAGAAAGCGGCTTCGGGCTCCGCAACGCAATCTAGTCCGGAATCCCGCGACGTCAATCGGAGCCGCCTCCGTTTTTGTCCTCACATTTCCGTGCGAGACAAAAATAAAGGGCGGCACAGGCCGCCCTCCCTTGGTCATTCCTGTCGACGAATGTCAGCCGAACAGAACCAGACTGCTCCGCAGCGTCACCCAGACGCCCCAGAGAAGCGGGATGCCGACCACGGCCCAGGCGACCGCCGCCTTGGCGTCGAGACCGCCCGTGCCGATGCCGAAGGACCCCGTCGGACCGGCATTCGCGGCGGCTGTCTTTGCCTGCAGCGAAGTGACTTCCTGGTCCGACATGAACCATTTGTCGGCAAGCGGACGCACCAGCGAGTTGGCGATCAGACCCAGCACCAGCATGCCGGCGAGGATGTACATCGTGCCGGTATAGAGCGCCGGCCCGGCCGGCACGCCGGCGGTGAGCTGCGCTTCGCGGATATAGTTGACCACGACGGGACCGAGAATGCCGGCCGTCGCCCAGGCCGTCAGAAGACGACCGTGAATCGCACCGACGAACTGGGTGCCGAAGATATCCGCGAGATAGGCAGGGATGGTCGCAAAACCACCGCCATACATGGACAGGATGATGCCGAAGGCGAGCACGAAGAGCGCCTTGTTGTCCATGTCGGCAAACGTCGGAGCGAGTGCGTAGAGCACGATGCCGAGCACGAAGAACGTATAGTATGTGTTCTTGCGGCCGATCTTGTCGGAGAGCGACGCCCAGAAGAAGCGCCCGCCGATATTGAAGAGCGACAGGAGACCCGCAAAACCGGCGGCGATCGTGGCGATCTGTCCCTTCTGGCCCGCATCGAGCTGCGAGAAGGTCAGGTTCGGCAGGCCGATCAGCGATCCGGCGAAGATTTCCTGCAGCATCGGCGAGGCCATGCCGATAACCCCGATGCCAGCCGAAACGTTCAGGCAAAGCACCGCCCAGATCAGCCAGAACTGCTTGGTCTTGTGGGCATCGCGCAGGTGGACGTGCTTGGTGGTGATCATCGTCGTCTTGGAAACCGGAGGTGTCCAGCCTTCCGGACGCCAGCCGGCCGGCGGGATGCGGTAACCGAAGGCGCCGCCCATCATGAAGCCGAAATAGATCACCGCCATGCAGATGAAGGTCTGCCACACGCCGACCGAAGCATCGGTCTTGAAATAGTTCATCAGGAGGTTGGCGAGCGGGGCACCGATCATCGCACCGCCGCCGAAGCCCATGATGGCCATGCCCGTCGCCATGCCGCGGCGGTCGGGGAACCACTTGATCAGCGTCGACACCGGCGAAATATAGCCTAGACCGAGGCCGACGCCACCGATCACGCCGGCGCCGATCCACATCAGCCACAGCTGATGGGTCATGACGCCGATCGCCGCGACGATAATGCCGCCGCACCAGCAGCAGGCCGAGACGAAACCGGCCTTGCGCGGGCCGACCCGTTCCAGCCAGCCACCCCAGATCGCCGCCGAGCAACCAAGCAGTACGAAAAACAACGTATAGATCCAGCCGAGATCCGCGACACGCCAGTTGCAGCTTGTCGTGAACAGGGCCGAGATGAGGTTGAGGCTGGTGCAGGACGGGTCCTGCGTGGTACCCAAGGCGCGGGACAGCGGCAGCCAGAAGACGCTGAAGCCGTAAGCCATGCCGATGCAAAGATGAATGGCCAAAGCTGCCGGCGGCACGAGCCAGCGATTGAAACCTGGTTTTGCGATAATACGTTCCCTGTCGAGGAGCCCGACATTGCCTGTCAGGCCCTCGTCCGTCGTTCCTGCAATTGCCATTTAAAATATCCTCCCTCGGATGATGGCTAGGCTCTATTCCTCCTCCGGCCCCTCACTGCCGGATGGATGAATTCATGCGGCGCTTTCCGGAACGCTCGGTTCGGACAGCGATTCTCCTTCGGCGGGACCTTTGCCGCCCGGCGCGCCCTGCCTCGCATCCTCGCCCACACCAACGCCCGATCCGACCTTCGCCTCCGGCCGGCGGATCAGCGTCGAGGCCTCGACGACGAGCGGCAGCAGCCCCGCCCCACCATTGTCGAGATGCTCGAAAAGGTGCCGGCGCATGCGGGGCTCCCAGAACTTGTTGATATGCGTCGCGACGCCCTCGGCGCGCACCTTTTCCGGCTGAGATAGGAAGAAAGTGGCGATCTGGTTGGCCATCCGGACCAGTTTGTCGAGCACAAGTTGCTCGGGGCTTTGGTCATGCGACATCGGCGACAACTCCAGTGGTTATGCGATCGGTACGCGTAAAGATTTCGAAATCCTCGCCGCGGGTCAGCGCGATCAAGGTCATGCCCGCCGTCTCCGCCGTCCGGATGGCAAGTGCTGTCGGCGCGGAAATGGCGATTAGCACTGAACTTCCGAGGATCGCCGTCTTCTGCACCATCTCGACGGAGATGCGGCTGGTGACGACCACGACGCCGGCCGAACCCCTGATACCCTTGCGGGTGACTGCTCCGGCGAGCTTGTCGAGCGCATTGTGGCGGCCGACATCCTCGCGGACCGCAACCAGCCCCCTGCCCGGCACGACGAAGCCGGCGCCGTGAACCGCATGGGTTTGCCGATGCAGCGGCTGCGCGCTGTTGAGCGCCGCGACGGCTTCACTCACTTCTTTGGCGCTGAGAGCCATCGTCACCGCGGAAACATCCGGCACCGGGCGCATGGCCTGCTCGATCGATTCGATACCGCAAAGCCCACAGCCGACCGGCCCCGCCATATGCCGCCGGCGGGCGCGCAGCGCATCTTCCTTATCTTCGAGAAGCGTCACCTGAACATCGAGGCCGGCACCTTCCTCGACGACGGTTATGCTCTCGATCTCCGCCATCGATGCGATGATGCCTTCCGTCAGGCTGAAACCGACCGCGAAATCCTCGAGATCGGCAGGCGTGCCCATCATCACAGCATGGGTTGATCCGCCATAGGAAAAGGCAATCGGCACCTCCTCCGGCACCACCCGCGAGCCGGCGCGGGTCACGCCGTTGCGGCGCGCGATCTCGGGGGCTGCGGCGGTGGTTTTGAAGAAGGTCATGCGATTATTCCGCAGCCTCCAGCTTCCCCGCAATCCGCCGGGACCGCCGCGACAGCTCGTCATAGTCGCTCTGCCACTCGGTCGGGCCGTTGGAGGGCGACACCTGCACCGCCGTCACCTTGTATTCCGGGCAATTGGTCGCCCAGTCGGAGAAGTCGGTGGTGATCACGTTTGCCTGCGTGTTCGGGTGGTGGAAGGTCGTATAGACCACGCCCGGCGCGACGCGATCGGTGATCAGCGCCCTGAGCGTCGTATCGCCCGAGCGGCTGGCGAGCTTGATCCAGTCGCCTTCCTTGATGCCGCGCTGTTCGGCATCGTGCGGATGGATCTCCAGCCGGTCTTCCGCATGCCAGGTGACATTTTCAGTACGGCGCGTCTGGGCGCCGACATTATACTGGGAAAGGATGCGACCGGTGGTGAGCAGCAGCGGGAACCGCGGGCCGGTGCGTTCGTCGGTCGCGACATATTCGGTGCGGATGAACTTGCCCTTGCCACGCACGAAACCGTCGACATGCATGATCGGCGAACCGGCCGGGTGCGCCTCGTTGCACGGCCACTGAACCGAGCCCATCTTGTCGAGATAGTCGTAGGAAACCAGCGCGAAGCTCGGCGTCGACACGGCGATCTCGTCCATGATCTGAGACGGATGCGCATAGTTCCAGGCAAGCCCCATCGCCTGGGCGAGCTTCTGGGTAACTTCCCAGTCGGCATAACCGTTCTTCGGGCTCATCACCTTGCGGACGCGGTTGATGCGGCGCTCGGCATTGGTGAACGTGCCGTCCTTTTCGAGGAAGGTCGAACCCGGCAGGAAGACATGCGCGTAATTGGCCGTCTCGTTCAGGAAGAGATCATGGACGACGACGCATTCCATCGCGGCAAGGCCTGCCGAGACGTGTTTGGTGTCCGGGTCGGATTGCAGGATGTCCTCGCCCTGGATGTAGATGCCCTTGAACGTGCCCTCGACGGCCGCATCCAGCATGTTCGGAATGCGCAGGCCCGGTTCGTTGTTGAGCGTCACGCCCCAGAGCTTTTCGAACGTGTCGCGGGTCGCATCGTCCGAGATGTGGCGATAGCCCGGCAGTTCGTGCGGGAACGACCCCATGTCGCAGGCGCCCTGGACATTGTTCTGGCCGCGCAGCGGATTGACGCCCACACCCGGACGGCCGAGATTGCCAGTCACCATCGCAAGGTTGGCGATCGCCATGACGGTTGTCGAACCCTGGCTGTGCTCGGTGACGCCGAGACCGTAATAGATCGCCCCGTTGCCGCCCTTGGCGTAAAGCCGGGCCGCGCCGCGCACGAGATCCGCCGGCACGCCGGTATATTTCTCGGTCGCCTCAGGGCTGTGTGCGTCTTCCGAAACGAAACCGGCCCAGTCCTCGAACTCGGACCAGTCGCAGCGCTCGCGGATGAACTTTTCGTCAAACAGGCCTTCGGTGACGATGACATGCGCAAGCGCCGTCAGCACGGCGACATTGGTGCCCGGCTGCAGCGGCAGGTGATAATCGGCCTCCACATGCGGCGTGCGTACCAGATCGATGCGGCGCGGATCGATGACGATCAGTTTGGCACCCTGGCGCAAGCGCTTCTTCAGGCGCGAACCGAACACCGGATGGCCGTCGGTCGGGTTGGCGCCGATGACGATGACGACATCCGTATGCTCGACCGAGTCGAAATTCTGGGTGCCGGCCGAAGTGCCGAAGGCCTGGCCGAGGCCGTAACCGGTCGGCGAGTGGCAGACGCGGGCGCAGGTATCGACATTGTTGTTGCCGAAACCGGCGCGGATCAGCTTCTGGACGAGGAAGGTTTCTTCGTTGGTGCAGCGCGACGAGGTGATGCCGCCGATCGATTCCCGGCCGTACTGATACTGGATGCGGCGGAACTCGGAAGCAACGTACGAAAAGGCTTCTTCCCAGGTCACCTCCCGCCACGGATCCGAGATCTTCTCACGGATCATCGGGTTGAGGATGCGGTCCTTATGGGTCGCATAACCATAGGCAAAGCGGCCCTTGACGCAGGAATGGCCACGGTTCGCCTGCCCGTCCTTCCATGGCACCATGCGGACAAGCTCTTCGCCGCGCATTTCCGCCTTGAAGGAGCAGCCGACGCCGCAATAGGCGCAGGTGGTGACTTCCGAATGTTCCGGCTGGCCGATCGCGATCACCGACTTTTCGGTGAGCGTCGCCGTCGGGCAGGCTTGCACGCAGGCGCCGCAGGAAACGCATTCGGAATCGAGGAAAAGTTCGTGGGCACCGGGCGAGACCCGGCTGCCGAAGCCACGGCCCTCGATCGTCAGCGCGAACGTGCCCTGCACTTCCTCGCAGGCGCGGACGCAGCGCGAGCAGACGATGCATTTCGACGGGTCGTAGGTGAAATAGGGGTTCGACTCGTCCTTCGGCATCCACTTGGCGTTGATCGCACCGTCGTTGCGAGCCTTGACGTGATTGTCGCCCTCGTATCCGTAACGCACGTCGCGAAGGCCTACTGCGCCGGCCATGTCCTGCAATTCGCAGTCACCGTTGGCGGCGCAGGTGAGACAGTCGAGCGGGTGGTCGGAGATATAGAGCTCCATCACGCCGCGGCGGATGTCCTTCAGCCGGCCGGTCTGCGTGTGCACGACCATGCCCGGCATGACCGGCGTGGTGCACGAGGCCGGCGTTCCATTGCGGCCCTCGATCTCCACGAGACAGAGGCGGCAGGAGCCGAAGGCATCGACCATGTCGGTGGCGCAGAGTTTCGGAACCTTAATTCCGGCCTCCATCGAGGCGCGCATGATCGAGGTGCCCTCCGGCACGGTGATGGCGCGGCCGTCGATGGTGAGCGTCACCCGGGCTTCGGATTGGGAAGCCGGCGTGCCGTAGTCGATTTCATGAACGAGGGACATGATGTTACTCCGCCGCTTCGATAAGGGGTGCCGGAGAGAAGTCCTCCGGAAAGTGGTTCATCGCGCTCATCACCGGATAGGGCGTAAACCCGCCGAGCGCGCAGAGGGAGCCGAACTTCATCGTGTTGCAGAGGTCGGCGAGCAGCGCCTTGTTCTTTTCCGGCTCGATGCCCTGAGCGATCTTGTCGGCCGTCTCGACGCCGCGGGTCGAACCGATGCGGCAAGGCGTGCACTTGCCGCAGCTCTCGATGGCACAGAATTCCATCGCGAACCGCGCCTGCTTCAGCATGTCGGCACTGTCGTCGAACACGGTGATGCCGGCATGGCCGATCAGACCGTCCCGGGCCGCGAAGGCTTCGTAGTCGAACGGGGTATCGAACAGCGAGCGCGGGAAATAGGCGCCGAGCGGCCCGCCCACCTGCACCGCCTTGATAGGCCGCCCGGTCGCCGTGCCGCCGCCGATCTGGTCGACGATATCCCCGAGCGACAGGCCGAAGGCCGTCTCGTAGAGGCCGCCGTATTTGACGTTGCCAGCGATCTGGATCGGGATCGTGCCACGCGACCGGCCCATGCCGAAATCGCGATAAAAGGCGGCGCCGCGATCCATGATAACCGGCACGGATGCAAGCGAGATGACGTTGTTGACCACGGTCGGACGGCCGAGGAACCCTTGCAGCGCCGGCAGCGGCGGCTTGGCGCGCACGATGCCGCGCTTGCCTTCGAGCGAATTCAGCAGCGAGGTCTCCTCGCCGCAGACATAGGCACCGGCACCGGAACGGATTTCCATGTCGAAGGCAAACGCTGAGCCCATCACCGACGGCCCGAGTATGCCGGCGGCGCGGGCGATCTCGACGGCTTCCGTCATCGTCGCGATGGCGTGCGGATATTCCGAGCGGGTATAGACATAACCCTTGGTGGCGCCCGTCGCGATGCCAGCGATGATCATGCCTTCGATCAGGACGAAGGGATCGCCCTCCATGATCATCCGGTCTGCGAAGGTGGCGCTGTCGCCCTCATCCGCATTGCAGACGATGTACTTCTGCGGTCCCGCCGCATCCATCACCGTTTTCCACTTGATCCCGGTCGGGAAGCCGGCGCCGCCGCGGCCGCGAAGGCCACTGTCGGTGACCTGGGCGACGATCTCGGCCCGGCTCATGGCGATCGCGTTCTCAAGACCCTTCAGACCCTGATGGTGGCGATAGTCGTCGAGCGACAGCGGATCTGTGACGCCGCAACGGGAGAAGGTCAGCCGCGTCTGCTGGCGCAGGAATGGAATGTCCTCGGTCGGCCCGAGATGCAAAGCATGCTGTCCACCGTCCAGGAAGCCGGCATCGAACAATCCCTTCACGTCGCCCGCCTTGATCGGCCCATAGGCGATGCGTCCCTGCTCGGTACTCACCTCAACCAGCGGCTCCAGCCACAACATGCCGCGCGAGCCGTTGCGCACGACTTTCGCCTCGAGCCCGCGGGCCGCGATCTCCTGGGCAATCGCCTTCGCCACCTTTTCGGCCCCGAGAGCCAGCGCTGCGGCATCGCGCGGAACGAAAATCGTCACCGTCATCGGCTTAGCCCCGCAACGATTTCGGAAAGACAGTGTTCGTCGACGCGGCCAAAAACTTCGCCGTCGAGCATGGCGGCAGGGGCGCAGGCACAGAGCCCGAGACAGTAGACCGGTTCCAGCGTCACCGCGCCGTCGAGCGTCGTCTGGTGGAAGTCGATCCCGAGAAGCTGCCGGGCGCGATCCGCAATGCGGTCGCTGCCCATCGACTGGCAGGCTTCGGCGCGACAGAGTTTCAGCACATGCCGGCCGGCCGGATGGTCGCGGAATTCGTGATAGAAGGTGACGACGCCATGCACTTCGGCGCGCGACAGGTTGAGTTCGCTGGCGATAACCGGCTTCACCTCCTCCGGCACATAACCGAACTCCGCCTGGATCGCATGCAGGATCGGCAGCATCGGCCCTTCCAGATGCTTCAGATCCCTGATGATCTGAAGCGACCGCTCGGTGAGCTCACCGGCGGAAATTCGCATATTCATAGTCTGTAGCCTCCCAGCTGATCCGTTTCCGTTTTCGGGGCATCGAAGCCGCTACGGCCGTATTGGGATCAGAAAGCCGACGAAGTTGTCCGACAGTCGTACTTCGCCTACTGGGAATGGAATGTCGCAACCAGTGTCGCAACCGTCAATAAAGGAGATCGGTTACGCGATAGAAAAAAGCTATCAAGCCATGGCAGCGGGAGTGAGGCTGCGAGCCTCGTGCAGCAGGGCCGACACCAGCGGCGTAAACGGCTCGCGGTGTGTCGCAACAAGCCCGACGATATGTGTGGCTTCCGGATCAACGATCGGGATCGTCCTGATTTCTTTTGTAAAGCCGAATGAACGCGCCACGTTGCGCGGCATGATGCTCGCCCAGCGCCCGGTCCCCACATGCGAGAGAAGCACCACCATGGAGTTCGATTCGAGCATCGGCTTCACCGTCACCCCCGCTTCCGCGAGGTGCTGGTTGATGATCCGGCGGTTCTGCATGTCCGGCGTCAATAGACAGAGCCTAAGATCGGCCATCTCTTTCCAGGTAACGCTTTCCCGGTCCGCATAGGGCGCCCCTTCGGCGGTCACCAGATTGTAGCGCTCCGCATAAAGCGGCACGCTCGTCACCCGCCCCAGCGGCTCGTTGTCGAGATAGGTAATGCCCGCGTCGATTTCGAAATTGTCGAGCTGCGAAAGCACCTGCAGCGAATTGCGCGAGACGACGGAAAACGTGACCTCCGGATGCTTGGCCTGGAAGGGTTCCGTCAATCTGGGGATCATCGCCAGTGCCGTCGGGATCGACGCCAGTCTTATATGGCCGACAAGACCCTTGCGGGCGGCACGCATCTCCTCGCGCATGGTGCGCGCGTCGCCGACGATCCGTTTTGCCCACTCCAGCACGCGCTGGCCCTCCGGCGTCAGGCCCTGATAGCGTGAGCCGCGCACCACCAGCTGCACGCCGAGGCTCTCCTCGAGCTGGCGGATGGCGGCCGAAAGCGATGGCTGCGAGATGCCGCATTCCTCCGCCGCCCGGCCGAAATGGCTCTCGCGCGCCAGGGCAATGAAAAATTCCAGCTTGTCGATCATCGCGTTCCTCCGCCGACAAGGGCTAACAAGATGGCGCGGGACATACAAGCAGTCATCCGGTTACGACGATAGCCGCGACGGGGAGCCGATCACCGCCCAAAGAAAAAGGCGGCCTTTCGGACCGCCTCGCTCTTTCGCAGAGAATTTTGGAAAATCAGGCCGGATTGACGACGCCGTTGAGATGGGTCAATTCCGCCAGGAACTGCTCGAGCTTGGTCTTGTGCTCGTCGTTCTGCGCATGGTTGATCTCGGACTGCGTCGTCTCGATCCGCTTCTGCAGCGTCGCGTGGGTCAGCTCGCTCGCCGGAACCGCAGATTCGGCAAGCAGCGTGCAGCCGGTCGGCAGGATGTCGGCAAAACCGCCGAACACGACGTATTTGGTGACCTGGCCCGAGGCAAGCTTCACCGAAACCACACCCGGCTTGATGGTCGTCATCGTCGGCGCGTGATTGGCAAGCACCGTCATTTCGCCAAGCGTCGCCGGAATCACCACTTCGGTGACCTTTTCCGAGACGAGCAGGCGCTCGGGCGAAACCAGTTCAAAGTTGAAAGCCTCGGCCATGAAGGTCCACTTCCTCAAAGCAATTCCAGCAAAAGTGCAGAGCGGTTTTGCGTCCGGGATTGCGAAAAACTAAATCACCAGGGCATCGAGGCAATTCCTTGCCGAGAAGCCCGCGTGTTTTATGCGGGAAAGGCGCGCCGGAGAAGTTCCCGCGCGCCATCTCGTTCAGGATCAGGCGGCTTCGGCCAGCTTCTTGGCCTTTTCGACGGCTTCTTCGATCGAGCCGACCATGTAGAAGGCAGCTTCCGGAAGATGGTCGTAGTCGCCGTTGACGAGGCCCTTGAAGCCCTTGATCGTGTCTTCGAGTGCGACCAGCTTGCCCGGCGAACCGGTGAAGACTTCGGCGACGAAGAACGGCTGGGACAGGAAGCGCTCGATCTTGCGGGCGCGCTGGACGGTCATCTTGTCCTCTTCGGACAGTTCGTCCATGCCGAGGATGGCGATGATGTCCTGCAGCGACTTGTAGCGCTGCAGGGTCGTCTGCACCTTGCGGGCGATATCATAGTGCTCTTCGCCGACGACCAGCGGGTCGAGCATGCGCGAGGTGGAGTCGAGCGGGTCGACGGCCGGGTAGATGCCCTTTTCGGCGATCGAACGCGACAGAACGGTCGTTGCGTCCAAGTGGGCGAACGAGGTTGCCGGCGCCGGGTCGGTCAAGTCGTCGGCGGGAACGTAGATGGCCTGAACCGAGGTGATCGAGCCCTTGGTCGTGGTGGTGATGCGTTCCTGCATCTGGCCCATGTCGGTGGCGAGCGTCGGCTGATAGCCCACGGCCGAAGGGATGCGGCCGAGCAGAGCCGACACTTCCGAACCTGCCTGGGTAAAGCGGAAGATGTTGTCGACGAAGAACAGAACGTCCTGGCCCTTGTCGCGGAAATCTTCAGCGATGGTCAGACCGGTCAGAGCCACGCGAGCGCGGGCGCCCGGCGGTTCGTTCATCTGGCCATAGACGAGCGCGGCCTTGGAGCCTTCGCCGCCGCCATGCTTGTTGACGCCCGATTCGATCATTTCGTGGTAAAGGTCGTTGCCTTCGCGGGTACGCTCACCGACGCCTGCGAACACGGAGTAACCGCCGTGTGCCTTTGCGACGTTGTTGATGAGTTCCATGATCAGAACCGTCTTGCCGACGCCTGCACCGCCGAAGAGGCCGATCTTGCCGCCCTTTGCGTAAGGCGCGAGAAGGTCGACGACCTTGATGCCGGTGACCAGGATCTGGCCTTCGGTCGACTGATCGACGTAGGAAGGCGCTTCCTGGTGGATGGCGCGCTTGCCGGAGGTGACCAGCGGACCGGCTTCGTCCACCGGCTCGCCGATGACGTTCATGATGCGGCCGAGCGTTTCCGGACCGACCGGAACGGTGATCGGGGCGCCGGTATCCGTGACGTGCTGACCACGAACCAGACCTTCGGTCGAGTCCATTGCGATGGTGCGGACGGCGCTTTCGCCGAGGTGCTGCGCGACTTCGAGAACGAGGCGGTTGCCGTTGTTGTCGGTTTCAAGCGCGTTCAGGATCGCCGGCAGTTCGCCGTCGAAAGTGACGTCGACGACAGCGCCGATAACCTGGGTCACCTTGCCGAGGGACGTGCCCGTTGCGGTAGCCATGATTCTTACCCTCTTTCTTTACCTCAGAGCGCTTCCGCGCCCGAAATGATTTCGATAAGTTCCTTGGTGATCTGTGCCTGGCGCTGACGGTTGTAGGAGAGCGTCAGCTTGTTGATCATGTCACCGGCATTGCGCGTCGCGTTGTCCATTGCGGACATCTGCGCGCCATAGAAGGAAGCGTTGTTTTCGAGCAGAGCCCGGAAGATCTGGACTGCGACGTTCTTCGGCAGCAGGTCTTCGAGGATTTCCTCTTCGCTCGGCTCGTATTCGTAGAGCGCCGAGGAGGCATCCGCAGCCTGCGTCGCATCGAACTTGGCCGGGATGATCTGCGAGGCGGTCGCCACCTGCGAGATCACCGACTGGAAGCGTGCGTAGAACAGCGTCGCGATGTCGAATTCGCCGGCATTGTAGAGCGCGAGCACCTTGTGTGCCACCTCGTCGGCCTGGGCGAAACCGAGCTGCTTGATTTCGCGGAACGTCACGTAGTCGACGATGTTGTCCTTGAACGTGCGGCGCAGGATGTCGTTGCCCTTGCGGCCGACGGTGATGATCTTCACCGTCTTGCCCTGGGCAAGCAGCTTCAGCGCGTGATCGCGGGCGAGACGGATGATCGAGGAGTTGAAGCCCCCGGCCAGACCGCGTTCGCCGGTCGCGACGATCAGCAGATGAACCTGATCCTTACCCGTGCCCGAAAGCAGCAGCGGCGCTTCCGCATTGCCGGCATTGGCGGCCGAAAGGCCGGCCAGCACCTTGGTCATGCGTTCCGCGTAGGGACGAGCGGCCTCGGCCGCCTCCTGAGCACGGCGCAGCTTCGCCGCGGCGACCATTTTCATCGCCTTGGTGATCTTCTGCGTCGCCTTGACGGAGGCGATCCGGTTTTTCAGATCCTTAAGTGAAGGCATCCGTTATCGGTCCTCGAGCTTGATCTGTTCTCAGGCGAAAGACTTGGCGTAGCTGTCGAGAGACGCCTTCAGCTTCGCACGCGTGTCGTCGGAAAGCTGCTTCTCGGTGCGGATCGCATCGAGGATAGCCTTGCCTTCGGAACGAAGGTACGAGAGGAAGCCCTGCTCGAATTTGCCGACCTGGGCGACCGAGATCTTGTCGAGGTAGCCGTTGACGCCGGCGAAGATCACCGCGACCTGCTCTTCCGTCTTCAGCGGCGCGAACTGCGGCTGCTTCAGGAGTTCCGTCAGGCGTGCACCACGGTTCAAAAGGCGCTGCGTCGAGGCGTCGAGGTCGGAACCGAACTGGGCGAAGGCGGCCATTTCGCGATACTGGGCGAGTTCGCCCTTGATCGAGCCGGCAACCTGCTTCATCGCCTTGACCTGCGCGGCCGAGCCGACGCGGGAAACCGACAGACCGACGTTAACGGCCGGACGGATGCCCTGGTAGAACAGGTCGGTTTCAAGGAAGATCTGGCCGTCGGTGATCGAGATCACGTTGGTCGGAATGAAGGCCGAAACGTCGTTACCCTGGGTTTCGATGACCGGCAGAGCCGTCAGCGAACCATTGCCGCGCTCGTCGGAGAGCTTTGCAGCGCGCTCGAGAAGGCGGGAATGCAGATAGAAAACGTCACCCGGATAGGCTTCGCGGCCCGGCGGGCGGCGCAGCAGAAGCGACATCTGACGATAGGCGACGGCCTGCTTGGAAAGGTCGTCGTAGCCGATCAGGGCGTGCTGACCGTTGTCGCGGAAGTATTCGCCCATGGCGCAGCCGGCGAACGGTGCAAGGTACTGCATCGGAGCCGGATCGGAAGCGGTCGCAGCAACGATGATCGAGTACGGCAGAGCGCCGCGCTCTTCGAGAACCTTCACGAACTGGGCAACCGTCGAGCGCTTCTGGCCGATAGCGACGTAGACGCAGAACAGCTTTTCCGAGTCCGGGCCGTTATCGTGGATGGCCTTCTGGTTGAGGATCGTGTCGAGAATGATCGCGGTCTTGCCGGTCTGGCGGTCGCCGATGACCAGCTCGCGCTGGCCGCGGCCGACCGGGATGAGCGCATCGATGGCCTTGAGGCCGGTCGACATCGGCTCATGAACCGACTTGCGCGGAATGATGCCCGGAGCCTTGACGTCGACGCGCGAACGGCGGGTCGCATTGATCGGGCCCTTGCCGTCGATCGGGTTGCCGAGCGCGTCGACGACGCGGCCGAGCAGTTCCGGACCAACAGGAACGTCGACGATGGCGCCGGTCCGCTTGACGATGTCGCCTTCCTTGATCGCACGGTCGGAACCGAAGATGACGACGCCGACATTGTCGGCTTCGAGGTTCAGCGCCATACCACGGATGCCGCCCGGGAATTCGACCATCTCACCGGCCTGGACGTTGTCCAGACCGTAGACGCGGGCAATGCCGTCGCCGACGGACAGAACCTGTCCGACTTCGGAAACCTCAGCCTCCTGGCCGAAGTTCTTGATCTGGTCTTTCAGAATTGCGGAAATTTCCGCGGCGCGGATATCCATCAGCCAACCTCTTTCAGTGCAAGCTTAAGGGTGGAAAGTTTGGTGCGAAGGGAAGTATCGATCTGACGAGAACCGACCTTGACGATCAGTCCGCCGAGGATCGACGGGTCGATGGTCACGGCGATTGTCACGTCCTTGCCGGTTACGCCCTTCAGCGCCGACTTGAGTTCGTTTTCCTGCGCCTGGGAAAGCGCATGCGCCGAGGTGACCTCGGCAGTGATTTCACCGCGGTGCTCTGCGGCGATCTGGCGGAAGGCGCGGATCATGCCGGGCATCGCGAAAAGACGACGATTGCCGGCGACCACCTTCAGGAAATTGGCGACGAGACCGGAAATGCCAGCTCGCTCGGCAACGGCGAGCACGGCCTTCTGCTGATCTTCGGCGGAAAATACCGGGCTTGCGACCAGGCGTCGCAGGTCTTCACTCTCATCCAGCAGCGCCTGAAAACGATCAAGATCGGCACCGACCTTGTCGATCGAACCAGCCTCGAGGGACAGTTCGAAAAGCGAGGAAGCATAACGCTCCGCTACACCGGAAATAAGCTGGGACGTGTCAGCCACGGGCACAGTTTCCCTGTATTGCCATCCAAGCGCCAGACCCTACGGGAGAGGTGAAGCAAGAGCTTGAAATCGTTTGATTTTTTCTCAGAACCTGCAGAGCTTGCGCCCTACCCTTTCCGACTTTCGCGGTCCGTCTAGCATAGGCTGTAAGGACTCGCAACACGCCTGATAACGGAAAAAGCCGGACACGCAAGGGCTGAGAGCGATTTTATACCGGAAGCGGAAGGATTTTCGGCAGGCAACCGCCTGCAATCTGCGAATTATGCGTCAGATATAGCCGAAGACATAGGCGAGCGGCCCGCCGGCAAGCGCAACCTGAAGTAGGGAAAATGCTATATTTCTGGGGGTGAGGCCTCGATCCAGGGCACAGGACAGCAGCCGCCCCAGAGCGGCAAATCCGAGCGCAATGCCAAGCGTCATGTAGATCCAGTCCTGGGCCAGCATGATCGCCGCCAGACCGAAGCCCAGATGATGGGCGCCGGCGGAGCGGACCGCGGCATAACCTTCCGGCCGCACCTCGCCGATCTGGAATGCGGTCAGGCGCAGGACGACGGCGGGAAACAGGAAGACGAGGAGACCGAGCGCAGCCGTTGCCGCCGCACAGACGAAAGCCACCTGCTCGCCGAGTTCAGTGGGAAAATAGAGTTCCATGTCGCCTCCGCCGCGTTGAGATTCGCAAGATATGCCACAACGTATCCTGAGCCGGAAGGGCCGGATGAGCCGGCCATGCAGACACGTCGCGGAGCAAGTGCCATTGAAATTTAACAATTTATCCCTATTATTGGGAAAATACGCCAAGCAGGGATAAAATCACGGGACGAGGCGTCGATTCGATTTATCCCTTTGCCGTCTACTCGGAAAGAAAAAGGGATAAGATGTTCGAAATCAGCGTTTTAAGCGGAGAGCAATCCCGTCAGATTATCGATACCGAACAAGCCTTTTCGGCATGGAAAGCCGCATCGGCGGAATTGAAAAGCCGGTATTCAGGTTCCATGGCCTTCAAGACCGTCGCTGGCCGCGACTACCTCTACCGCAAGACCGGCACGATATGGAAATCGCTAGGCCCGCGGAATAACGATGCCGAACTAACCCATCAGCGATTCCACCAGGGTCGGGAGCGATTGAGGGAGAGGACTGCCGCGCTCACTCGACGCCTGGACGAACTGGCCGCCGTCAACCGCGCGATGCGGCTCGGGCGTCTCCCGCTGATCGCAGCACGCATCCTGCGTGCCCTCGGTTCCTCGTCTCTGATGGGCAGCGCCGTCGATGTGGTCGGGACCCATTGCATTTTCGCCTATGAGCGGATGGTGGGTGTGAGGGTGGATAGCCAGCTCGTCGCGACGGGCGATATCGATCTGCTCTTCGACGCCCGCACCAGTCTGAGACTGCTCGGCAAGAGCCTCCCCGAAAACGGCTGGCTCGGCCTTCTGCAGCAGGTGGATCACTCCTTCCACCTCCTCGCGAAAGGCGATTTTCGGGCCGCCAACGACGAGGGTTTTCTGGTCGATCTCATCACACCCACCGGACAGGACCCCATACGGCCGAAGCGTACGCCCTCCGCCATGGGCGCAGGCGACTTGACGGCTGTCGAGATCGAAGGGCTCGTCTGGCTGGTCAACAGTCCGAAAGTA
Organism: Neorhizobium sp. T6_25; assembly: GCF_002968555.1. Classification (NCBI taxonomy): domain Bacteria; kingdom Pseudomonadati; phylum Pseudomonadota; class Alphaproteobacteria; order Hyphomicrobiales; family Rhizobiaceae; genus Neorhizobium; species Neorhizobium sp. T6_25. The sequence goes on along the minus strand of NZ_PVBL01000016.1, from coordinate 26,264 downwards.
GAAATCGTGGTGCTCGATGCACGGGGTTATCCCGTCGTCATGTCCGTGCCGGATCCCCGCAGCTTCGCGCTTCATAAACTCTGGGTATCGGAACGGGACGATCGCGATGCGATCAAGAAAAGGCGGGACAGGGACCAGGCCGATCTCGTGGCGCGGCTGCTCGCCGAACATATGCCGCATCTGCGCTTCGATGATCCGGCGCTACAGGCGCTCCCTTCCGAACTTCGCCAGTTGGCGGCCAGATTTGCCAACAAACCGGAACCGGATTCGCTGGAACCCGGTTGGTAGCCGACACGGCCGGAAAACAGGACCACCGCATACGCTAGAGAAAACTCTGCGGGTCGATATCGAGTTGGATCTGCACCGAGCCGCGCTGTTTCGGGCCGTTTTCCATCATCGCTCGCAGAAACGCCTGCATGTCGGAATTGCGCCGTCCATGCACCAGCAGCCGGAAGCGGTGCCGGCCGCGCACCAGCGCCAGCGGCGCTTCCGCGGGACCCAGCACAGAAATGCCGGTGACCTTTGGCGCGGCGGCCCTGAGGCCCCGCGCATGGGTTTCCGCGTCCGCCCGGGTATCGGCGGAGACAATCAGCGAGGCGAGCCGGCCGAACGGCGGCAGGATCGCCTTCTCGCGCTCGGCGATCTCCCGCTCGTAGAAAGCGCCGGCATCTCCCGAGACGATCGCCTGCATCACCGGATGCTGCGGCTGGAATGTCTGCAGCAGGCCATGGCTCTTGAGGCCGGTTCGTCCGGCGCGGCCGGTCACCTGGCTCAAAAGCTGGAAGGTGCGCTCGGCGGCGCGCGGATCGCCATTGGACAGGCCGAGATCGGAATCGACGATGCCGACCAGCGTCATCAGCGGAAAGTTATGACCCTTGGCGACAAGCTGCGTGCCGATGACGATATCCGCCTCGCCCTTGGCGATCGCTTCCAGCTCCAGCCGCATGCGCTTGACGCCGCCGAGCAGGTCCGACGACATCACGATCGTCCGCGCCTCGGGAAAATGCTTTTCGACCTCTTCGGCGATCCGCTCCACCCCCGGCCCGCAGGCGACCAGATGGTCGAACGTGCCGCATTCAGGGCAGGCTTCCGGCGTGCGTTCCGAATAACCGCATTGATGGCACTGGATCTGGCTCTTGAACCGGTGCTCCACCAGCCAGCTCGAACATTGCGGGCACTGGAACCGGTGGCCGCAGACGCGGCAGAGCGTCAGCGGCGCATATCCACGCCGGTTGAGGAACAGCAGCGACTGCTCCTTCCGTTCAAGGGTTTTCTTCATGGCCCGCAAAAGCACTGGCGACAGGAAGCCGCCGCGCTCCGGCGGGTGGCGCCGCATGTCGATCAGATGCAGGTCCGGCATCGCCGCATCGCCAAAACGGGTCGGCAGGTGCACGGTGTTGTAGCGGCCGGCCAATCCGTTGACCTGGCTCTCGACCGAGGGCGTCGCCGAAACCAGCACGATCGGAAAATCGCCGATCCGGGCGCGCACCACCGCCATGTCGCGGGCATTGTAAAAGACCCGGTCTTCCTGCTTGTAGGCCGGGTCGTGCTCTTCGTCGACGATGATCAGGCCGAGGTCCTCGAAGGGCAGGAACAGCGCCGAGCGCGCGCCGGCCACCACCTTCACCTCGCCGGTCACCACGCCGCGCCAGACCTTTTCGCGCATGCGGGGGGCAAGGTCCGAATGCCATTCGCCGGGCTTGGCGCCGAACCGCTCCTGAAAGCGCTCGAGGAAGCTCGAGGTGAGCGCGATCTCCGGCAGCAGGATCAGTACCTGGCGACCCTGCCTCAAGGTTTCGGCGATCGCCTCGAAATAGACTTCCGTCTTGCCCGAGCCGGTGACGCCGTCGATCAGCGAGGCGGAGAACCCGCCGGCGCGGATCGATTCCAGGATGTCCACGGACGCCTGTTTCTGCGGCCCCTCGATGCGCGGGCTGATATAATCCGGATCTGGTCGCGCGACAACGGGCGGCGGAGGCAGGAAGACAGTCTCGAAAATCCCTTGCGCGGTCAGCCCGTCCACGACGCTCATCGAGACGCCGGCGGCATGCGCCAGCCCGCTGCGCGTCCACGGGATTTCCTCCTCGCCGGCGAGATCGAGCACCCGGGCGCGCGCCGGCGTCAGCCGCTCCGGTTGCCCGCCGAGATACCGCAATCCTTCGACCATCGGCTCGGGGTCGAGTGCTGCCGGCGCCCTTATCGCCATGCGTGCCACGAGGCCGGGCGGCGACAACGTATAGCTCGCCACCCAATCGACGAAATCGCGCATTTCCTTGGAAAGCGGCGGGCAATCGAAAACCAGCGTGATCGGCCTCAGCTTCTTCGGATCGAGCCTGTCGTCATTCTCACCGTCCCAGACGACGCCGATCAGCTGCCGCGGCCCGACCGGCACCTGGACCACCGAACCGGGTTCCACATGCACCCCTTCCGGTACGGCATAGCTATAGGCGCCCGGCACCGGCAGCGGCACCAGGACCGGCACCACCCTTGCCAATGACGGCGCTTCGAACAGTGAACCGAAGAGATCGGACGAATCTATGCCCATGGGCGGGACCATGCCCAAACGCGGAACAAAAGTGAACCCTAAACAGGATTACTCATCTTCGTCGTCGATGGCGCCGGTCAGTCGCATGCCCTGGATCCAGGTCGCGCCCTCCTTTCGTATCACCCGCCGCGGCCGCGTACCGCAACGTTCCTCGACGGCGGAAGCAAGTGGTTCCGAATGGGTGACGATCCAGATCTGGCTGTGGCGAGCGGCCTGGGCGATCATGTCCGCCAGCGGCGGCAGCATGTCCGGATGCAGGCTCGCCTCCGGCTCGTTGAGCGCGATCAGTGGGGGCTGGCGATAGGACATCAACGCCGCCGCAAGCCCGAGGAAACGGATCTGCCCGTCGGAAAGTTCACGCGGCTGAAATACCCGTTTGGGAAAATCCGGGAAGACGAGGCCGAATTCCGCATATTCGCCGGGCTCAGGCACATGCAGTTTCGCCCCGCCAAGAGCCGCAGCAACGGCGCGGTCGAGCTCCACCGTGTCCCCGCGGGTGTGGACGAGTGTCGCGAACACCGCCGCCACGTTCCCGCCGTCCTGATCGAGCAGCGGCGAGGTAACGGCCAGGCAGGGCTGCCGCAGGTTGGAATCCCGATCCGTTCGAAAACCATGGAAGAACCGCCAGCCGTCCATCAATCGCCGAAAAGCGCCGGCTTCCGGATAATGGCCGGCATCCCCGAGCAGCGCGATTGCCGTTTCCGAGGTCATCGCCTTTTCGGGATACTCTTCCATGCGGCCACTTGTCCCGCGCACCATGATCCCCGGCCCGGTGCGTTTTATCATCGTCACGGGCCGCGAACCGGTTTCAACGACAAGCTCCTCCTCCTTCACCTGCGGCTCGAAGGCAAAACCCGCTGCATCGATAGGCGGACGAAGCCCCGCCTCGACCCGGTAGCGGAACGTCACCGCCCGCTCTTCATCAAGAACCTCGACCTCGAGCTTGATGCGGAAATTCTTCTCCTGCCGGCGATGGCCGGACCAGAGCGCCGAGGCCATGCCGCCTTCGGCCGCGATCTCATAGGCCAGATTGCCGCGAACCGCCGCCTGCACCAGCTGCAGGGCACGGTAAAGATTGGACTTTCCGACGCCGTTCTCGCCGATGAACAGGTTGACACCGGCCAGATCCATGCGGATCGAGCGCAGCGAGCGATAATTGGCGGCAAACATCGAGCGAAGCAGCATGCGCTATTCCTAGCCGAACAACGGGATGGAAAAAATGCTGCTCAACCCGACTTCACGCCGCCGAAGCCGTCTGCGATTTCTCCACGGCCTTGAACGTCGCATCGCCATCCGCGGCGAGTTCGAACACCGTGTGCTGTTCCAGCGCCTTGGTGACCTCCGTCATGTCGCCATCGAGCGCGCTCGGCGGGATCATCTGACCGACGGTGAAATCGAAATGGTCGCCCTTCTTGTTCAGGAGCTCGTAGAACACCGTCATGTCACGCAGTTCCGTCGACCATTTGGCGAACCAGTAGAACAGGCCGGAATTGCGCGCCCGCATGTGGATCGGCAGGATCGGCAGATTGTACTTGCGGGCGAGACTGACGGCGGAGGTTTTCCACGGCCGTTCGTTGAGCTTGCCCTCCGCCCAGTAGGCGATGCGCCCCGAGGGAAACAGCACCATGACCTTGCCGTCCTCGATGGTCTTGTTGGTCAGAACCAGCGTCTCGCGCGCCTTCAGCTTGGTCTTGTATTCCTCCCGCCACTCGACGGGGATGATCATCTCGGAAAAGCGGGGATTGACGCGCACCGCGTCACGGTTGGCGAACACCATCATGTCCGGCCGGCGCGACTTCAGGAGGTCGAAGACGGCAACCCCGTCGGCGATCCCCGTCGGATGGTTGCTGACGAGAATAAAGCCGCCCTTTTCGGGAATGCGTTCGGCATTGGCGACCGTCACATCCAGTTTCAGGAGATCGCTCATGTATTCGAAGCACTGGAAGCCGCTGAGCGTCGAGATGTCGTTGGCGAAGTTGATCGCCCGTCCATAACGGAGCAGCGTGTAGAGAAATGGCCGCATTACCGGCCAGAGCGGATTCTGGACGATCCGCTGGCCGCGCTCGGCAATCAATGTGTCGACGATGTGACCGGGTTTGCCTTGTGAAACGAGGGCGACTGTTTCCGCGAACTGTCCAAAAGTGGTCGTAGAATCACGGCGCGCCATAGAAACTCCCGCAGGCAGGACCTGCTTGGTATGGCAGCCCCGTATGATCGAACGATGACATCGTTACCCACGACTAAGGCAGTCTTAGGGATTTTGTAACGCCGTCCAGAGCAATCTGGGGCGCAACCAATCCAAATTCAACGGGGCCGACAGTGAATGAGCTGCTGATTATCGCCGCACCCGATATCGTGGAAAAACGTCGCGAATGGCTGGAGAGCCTGGCAAACGAACGCCGGCTTTCGGACAACACGCTCGATGCCTATGAACGCGATACGCGGCAGTTTTTGACGTTTCTGACCCGACATCTGGCAGGTCCGGCGAAAATTTCCGATATCCACACCCTGCGCCCGGCCGACCTGCGTGCTTTCCTGGCCGCGCGCCGCCGAGACGGTTCCGGAGCAAAGTCGCTCGGCCGGCATCTCGCCGGGCTCCGTTCATTTCTTCGTTATCTCGAGCGAAAGGGCCTGGTGAACGCTGCAGCAGCCGGCGCCATCCGGGCGCCGAAGCAGCCGAAGTCCCTGCCGAAACCGCTGACCGACCGCCAGGCGCTCAATCTTGTCACGACAGGTGCCCAGCTGCAGGAGGAGCCATGGATCGCCGCCCGGGATGCGGCCGTGCTGGCCCTGCTCTACGGCTGCGGCCTGCGCATCTCCGAGGCCCTGGGTCTCAGACCAACGGACCTGACACCGGGCGCGACAACCCTGCGGATCACCGGCAAGGGCGGCAAGACCCGTCTCGTGCCGCTGCTGCAGGCCGTGTTCGATGCCGTCGCCACCTACAGGAAACTCTGCCCCTACCATCTGGAAGCCGAAAAGCCGCTGTTTCGCGGCGCCCGCGGCGGACCGCTGCAGCCGGCGATCATCCAGCGAGAAATGCAGAAACTAAGAAGCGCCTTCGGGCTGCCGGAGACGGCAACCCCGCATGCGCTGCGGCATTCCTTCGCCACCCATCTGCTCGCCGGCGGCGGCGATCTGCGCACCATCCAGGAACTGCTCGGCCATGCCAGCCTTTCGACGACCCAGGTCTATACCGGCGTCGATTCCTCAAGGCTGCTGGAAGTCTACGACCGCGCCCACCCCCGTGCTTAGCCCCTAAATCTGCCTGAACGAAGTTTTAACCAACTGCGTTAAGCGCTTGTGCAGCCGCCATCGCTAACATGCCGGCAACTTTCAGACGGATGACATGATGACTCCCGCCTTTGCCTCCCCCACCGGCGCTTTGATCAAGCGCGCCCAAGGTTTCGTGCTGTGGCTGATCGCGGCTGCCCACGTCGTGGCGCTTGCCTCTTTCCTTCTCGTCCTCGGCTCGCTGTCCCCGGCACGGGCGGAAACGCCCGCCTGCGACGGCCGGAACCTCCTCGAAGAGATGAAGGCCGAGAAGTCGGCGCTCTACGACCAGATCGTCACTGAAGCCGCCAAAGTGCCGAACGGCAAGGGCATTTTCTGGAAGATCGAGAAGGACGGGCTGGCACCATCCTACCTGCTCGGCACCATGCATGTGTCCGATCCGCGGGTTCTGAAAATGCCGCTCGGCGCCGCAGAAGCCCATTCCAAGGCGAAGACCATCATCATCGAATCCGACGAGGTCATCGACGAGAAGAAGGCGATGGCCAAGATGCTGGCCAAACCGGAACTGATGATGCTGACGGACGGCAGCACGATCGATTCGCTCTTGCCGAAGGACGATGTTGCGCTGCTCGAAACCGGTCTGAAGGCCCGCGGAGTGCCGCTCTCGGCCGTCTCGCGCATGCGGCCATGGATGCTGATGGCGCTCGTTTCCGTGCCGGCCTGCGAGCTTGCCCGCAAGGCCCAGAACGTCGCCTTCCTCGACAAGAAGATCGCCGAACAGGCAACGGCCGAGGGCAAGCCCGTCAAGGGCCTGGAAACGCTCGAAGAGCAGGCAGCGGCACTGAATGCCATCCCGATCGATCTGCACCTCAAGTCGCTGATCGAAACCATCAAGCTCGGTAAGCGCGTCGACGATGTCTTCGAGACGCTGACGGAAGTCTATCTTTCCGGCGAGATCGGCCTTGCCATACCGATGCTGAAAGCCGTGGCACCTGATGGCACCGAGGACGAGGCCGGTTATGGCGACTTTGAAAACCTGGTGGTCAGCAAGCGCAACCATGTGATGGCCGATCGGGCAGCCCCGATCCTCGATCAGGGCGCCGCCTTCATGGCCGTCGGCGCTCTTCACCTGCCGGGCGAGGAAGGCCTTGTCGAACTCCTCCGGAAGAAGGGCTTCAAGGTGACGGCGGTCAATTGACGCCGCCCATCCTTCATCGACCGCTCGTCATCCGCTTCAGCACATCGGTCTTCCAGTAGAACTGATGCACCAGCACGCCGCCGATATGGGCGACGATCAACGCCCACATCAAAAGTTTCAGCGGCCCGGCATGGGCGAAGCCGGCTGTCGCGTTGCCGAAGAACCAGGCGCCGATGCCGGCGAGCGGCATGGCGACAAAGAGCGCGTAAAAAGCCCAGTGGCTGATCTTCGCCACCACCCGCAGGAACGGCGGCTCTTGCCTCGGCTCCGGCGGCACGCCCTGCACGAGCCGCAGACAGAGCCGGATCAGGCCGAGAACCAGCACGCTGATACCGACATAGGCGTGGATATTCGCCGCACTCACCTGTTCCGGCGTCAGCGCCTGGCCGCGGAACATCAGCCGCGCGGCAGTCTCCATCGCATCGGTGAAAAGCAGGTTGAAGAGGATCAGCGCCGCCATCAGCCAATGCAGGATACGCTGCGGCAAGGTGAAGGAGAGAGCCATTTCTCAGCCTTTTCAGAAGATTGGAACAATGGCATCCAATCTATGGCCGTTTGCCGGAGGCTCAAGCGAAAGCGGCATGCCTGTCCAAGATTTAATCCTGGAATTGACCAATCGTAATTCCATGCCGTGCGTTCGGCCGGTAGCGATGACCATTATCGTCCGCTGCGGACAATTGCACCGAAGACGCTGCTGGGTGTAAAAATCCGGCCGCTTGATCTTGGAGGAGATGCAACATGGATCGATTTACCGGCGGTTGCCTGTGCGGCAACGTACGATTTGTGGCGTCGGGACTGCCGTACCGGGTCGGCCTCTGTCATTGTCTCGACTGCCGCAAGCACCATGGAGCGCTTTTCCACGCTTCCGCAATATTTCCGCAGGACGCGGTGACGGTCGATGGCGAGACGCACGATTACGCCGGCCGGTTTTTCTGTCCCCGCTGCGGTTCCTCGGTTTTCGCACGCACCGCGGACGAGATCGAAGTCAACCTCGGATCCCTGGATGCCCCTGACCAGCTGACGCCAACCTACGAAAGCTGGATCATCCGCCGCGAGTCCTGGTTGCCGCCGTTTCCGCTCGCGAGGCGATACGAGCGCGACCGCGACGCCACGGGCCGCCTCGAGGGATAGGGAGCGCGGACAGCGAAAAGGGCAGGACAATGTCCCACCCTTTCTGATCGTACCGGCATGAAAGCGCTGGACGCGCTTACATATGGATCGGCTTGAAGAAGGTCGCCAGCGCGGCTTCCTTGACCGCTTCCGACATGGTCGGATGGGCATGGCAGGTGCGGCCGAGGTCTTCCGACGAACCGCCGAATTCCATCAGCACGGCGATCTCGTGGATCATTTCGCCGGCGCCGAAACCGACGATATGGCCGCCGAGAACCCGGTCGGTATCCTTGTCGGCGAGGATCTTCACGAAACCGTCCGTGGCCAGCATGGCGCGGGCGCGGCCATTGGCGGTGAACGGGAACTTGCCGACCTTGTAGGCAATGCCCGCAGCCTTCAGCTCTTCCTCGGTCTTGCCGACGGACGCTACTTCCGGCTGGGTGTAGACGACGCCGGGGATGACGTCGTAGTTCACATGGCCATGCTGGCCGGCGATGATCTCGGCGATCGCAACGCCTTCGTCTTCCGCCTTGTGGGCGAGCATCGGGCCGCGAACGACGTCGCCGATCGCGTAGATGCCTTCGACATTGGTCTTGAAGTGCCCGTCGATCTCGACGCGACCGCGGTTGTCGAGTTTGACGCCCGCTTCTTCGAGGCCGAGACCCGCCGTGTAGGGCTTGCGGCCGGTGGCGATCAGCACGACGTCGGCTTCGAGCGTCTGGGCGTCGCCGCCCTTGACCGGCTCATAGGTGACCTTGGCGCCATTGGCGGCCTTTTCGACACCGGTGACCTTGGCATCCGTGCGGATGTCCATGCCCTGCTTCGCCATCATCCGCTGGAACTGCTTGGAAACGTCGCCGTCCATGCCGCCCAGCAGCTTGTCGAGATATTCGACCACGGTCACCTTGGCACCGAGGCGCGACCAGACCGAGCCAAGCTCCATGCCGATGACGCCGCCGCCGACCACGATCAGGTGCGCCGGCACCTTTTCGAGCGCGATGCCGCCGGTGGACGAGATGATCACCTTCTCGTCGATCTCGACATTGACGCCCGGAATGCCGGCAACGTCGGAGCCGGTGGCGATGACGATGTTCTTGGCCTCGAGTTCCTGGACCTTGCCGTCGTCGCCGGTCACGGAGACCTTGGCCGCCGAAACGATCTTGCCGGTGCCGATGAAGCCGTCGATCTTGTTCTTCTTGAACAGGAAGGAGACGCCGTCGACGTTCGACTTAACGGTCGCGTCCTTGTGGGCCATCATCTTTTCAAGATTGAGTTTTGGCGCGGAAACCTCGACGCCGAGCGCATCCATGCCATGGGCGGCGTGGGCGAACATTTCGGAAGCGTGCAGCAGCGCCTTGGAAGGGATGCAGCCGATGTTGAGGCAGGTCCCGCCATAGGTGGCGCGCTTTTCCACGACCGCGACCTTGAGGCCGAGCTGGGCAGCCTTCACCGCGCAGACGTAACCGCCGGGGCCGCTCCCGATGACGACGAGATCATATGCCATAGTTGTTTTTCCTTCTCTTCATCTCTTCGTTTCATCGCAACTCCGAACGCAAAACCGCTGCGCACTTTTGCTGGAATTGCTTTAGCGCCCGCCACTCACGTCGAGTATGGCGCCGGTTACGTAGGAAGCCGCTGGCGACAGAAAATAGAGGACGGCATCCGCCACCTCTTCCGCCCTGCCCGGCCGTTGCATGGGAACGCTGGGCGCCATGTCGCGCGCCCGGTCCGGCAGGCCGCCGGACGCATGGATATCCGTGTCGATGATGCCCGGGCGGATCGCGTTGACGCGCACGCCTTCGGTCGCGACTTCGCGTGCCAGGCCGATGGTCAGCGTGTCGATCGCCGCCTTCGAAGCTGCGTAGTCGACATATTGCCCCGGAGAGCCAAGCTTGGCGGCCATCGACGAGATATTGACGATCGCGCCACCCTTGCCGCCGTGTCTCGTCGACATCCGGCGGACCGCTTCCCCGGCACACAGGATCGAACCGGTGACATTGATCCGCATCATCCGCTCGATGCGCTCCGCGCTCATCTCGTCGATGCGCTGCGGCATGTCGACGATCCCGGCATTGTTGACCAGCCCGTCGAGCTGCCCGAAATGTCGGTCGACCGCCTGAAACATCGCGACGATCTCGGCCGCATTGCCGATATCAGCCTGGACCGCTATCGCCTCGCTGCCGGCGGCCTCGATTTCCGAAACCACCTTTTCAGCCGCCTGCCGATTGGAGGCGTAGTTCACCGCCACCCGCCAACCACGGCTGGCGGCCATCAGCGAGACCGCCGCGCCGATGCCGCGGCTTCCGCCGGTCACCAGGAGAACAGGGTCTTCGCTCATGCCTTGCATTCCTTGAATTCGTACAGGTCCCAGGGGACCTGTTTCAGACCGCTCTTGCCCCATAGCGTCGAATGTCGGATCGACGGGCCGAAGCCCGGCATCAGGATCGCGTCCGGCGCCGGGGCATTGGCCGCGCCCAATATGTCGATATGGCCGGTCGCCACATCAAGGGCATAGGGGACGCCTGTCCAGACCGTACAGGCTCGAAGTTCGGCGCCGGTCGCATCACCCTGCGGGCAATTGTTCGTCACCATGCCACCCGGACGCTTGGATTCCTCGTCATACATGACGTTGCCGTCGAGCTTCAGCTTGGCCCCGGTGATCGTGAAGAGATGGCTGACCACCGCGGCGTCCGAACCGACCGGCTTGAACGACAGCACGGTCCCGGCGGTAGCCTCGACGAACACGGCCTTCTCGATGGCGCATCGCTCGGCAGCTATCGCCATGCCCGGCACCAGGCAGAATATCGGAAGCCATGTTTTCAAGGATGCGATCATGGCGTCACCGGAAGAGCGCGATGGTCATGGCGAGAAGCCCGATCAGGCTTACCGTCCAGACGAGGGATCGGATATAGGGCACGCCGCCCATGTAGAGCGGGATATAGACGATCCGGGAGATCAGCCAGATCCAGCCGCCGATCAGTCCCCAGCCGGACGCGTCGTCTCCCGCAAAGGCAACGCCGAGCAGCAGGCCGACAAACGCCGGGTAGGTCTCCTGGAAATTCTTCGAGGCGCGTTCGGCACGCCCCGCGAACCGGCCCCTCGGTGCCAGTCCCTGGTCCCGCGGGCCGGCGTTCCATTCACGACCAAGTTCGCGAGTGGAGAGCGTGCCCTGCAGCAGGATGTGGAACACCAGAAGGACAACGCTCAAGGCCAGCAGCGTCATGTATGGCGTTGCGGTAACCCCGAGCGTTTCCATGGGTCCGTCCCCGTCTTAGAGATCGAGAACCAGGCGTTCCGGATCCTCGAGGCTTTCCTTGACGCGCACCAGGAAGGTCACGGCTTCCTTGCCGTCCACCATGCGGTGGTCGTAGGAGAGCGCGAGATACATCATCGGGCGAATGACGATCTGGCCGCCGACGACGACCGGGCGGTCCTGGATCTTGTGCATGCCGAGAATGCCGGACTGCGGAGCGTTGAGGATCGGCGAGGACATCAGCGAACCGTAGACGCCGCCGTTGGAGATGGTGAACGTGCCGCCCTGCATGTCTGCCATGGAGAGCTGGCCGTCGCGGGCGAGCTTGCCGAGGCGGCCGATATCCTTCTCGATTTCGGCGATCGACATCTGGTCGGCGTTGCGCACGACCGGAACCACGAGGCCCTTGTCTGTGCCGACGGCGACGCCGACATGGCAATACTGCTTGTAGATGATGTCGGTACCGTCGATCTCGGCGTTGACGGCCGGCAGTTCCTTCAGCGCGTGGGTCACGGCCTTGGTGAAGAAGCCCATGAAGCCGAGCTTGACGCCATGCTTCTTCTCGAACACGTCCTTGTAGCGGTTACGCAGGTCCATGACCGCCTTCATGTCCACCTCGTTATAGGTGGTCAGCATGGCGGCCGTGTTCTGCGCGTCCTTGAGGCGGCGGGCGATCGTCTGGCGCAGGCGCGTCATCTTCACGCGCTCTTCGCGGGATGCGTCGTCGGCCGAGGAAACCGGGCGCGGTGCTGCCGGAGCGGCAGGCGCCTGGGCCGGAGCGGAAATGCCCTTGGCGACGGCAGCGATCACGTCGCCCTTCAGAACCTGGCCACGCTTGCCCGAACCATCGATATCGGCAGTCGAGATGTTGTTGTCCGCAGCGATCTTGGCGGCAGCCGGAGCCGGCGGCATCGAGGTGGCGGCAGCGGCGACCGGTGCCGGAGCAGCCGGTTCGGCAGCCTTGGCCGGCGCGGCTTCGGCAGGCTTTGCAGCCGGAGCAGCGGTCGCGGCGCCAGCAGCACCTTCCGCGATCTGGCCGAGCAGGGCGCCGAGGCCGACGGTCTCGCCGTTGGCGGCGACGATCTCGGTCAGAACGCCTGCAGCCGGCGACGGAACCTCAACGGTCACCTTGTCCGTTTCGAGCTCGAGGAGCGGCTCGTCGGCCTTGACCGTATCGCCGACCTTCTTGAACCAAGTGCCGACGGTTGCCTCGCTGACGGACTCTCCGAGGGTTGGGACGCGGATTTCGGTGGCCATGATCTGTTTCCGTGTTTGTCAGGTTGTGTCTGTGAAAAGTGGAGAAGCGGCTGGGAATCAGCCGCCGAGCGCGTCTTCGAGGAAGGCTTCGAGCTGTGCGAGATGCTTCGACATCTGGCCCGTCGCAGGCGAAGCCGCTGCCGGCCGGCCCGTATAACGAACGCGCTGATACTTCGCATCGATATGCGCCAGAACCCATTCCAGATACGGGTCGATGAAGGACCACGCGCCCATGTTCTTAGGCTCTTCCTGGCACCAGACCATTTCCGCGTTGCGGAAGCGGGAGAGCTCGTTGATCAGGGCCTTGGCCGGGAACGGATAAAGCTGTTCGATGCGCAGCAGGTAGATGTCGTCGATGCCGCGCTTTTCGCGCTCTTCGAGAAGGTCGTAATAGACCTTGCCGGTGCAGAGCACGACGCGACGGATCTTGGCATCCTTCTGCAGCTTGATCGGGCCGTCCTTGATGACCTCCGCATCGTCCCAGAGGAGACGGTGGAAGGAAGACTCGCCGGCCATTTCGGCAAGCGTCGAGGTAGCCCGCTTGTGGCGCAGCAGGGACTTCGGCGTCATCAGGATCAGCGGCTTGCGGAAATCGCGCTTCGTCTGCCGGCGCAGAATGTGGAAATAGTTGGCCGGCGTCGTGACGTTGGCGACCTGCATGTTGTCTTCGGCGCACATCTGCAACCAGCGCTCCAGGCGTGCCGAGGAGTGTTCCGGACCCTGTCCTTCATAACCGTGCGGCAGCAGGCAGACGAGACCGGACATGCGCAGCCACTTGCGTTCGCCTGACGAGATGAACTGGTCGAACACGACCTGTGCACCGTTGGCGAAGTCGCCGAACTGGGCTTCCCAGAGGGTCAGCGCATTCGGGCGGGCAAGCGAATAGCCGTATTCGAAGCCGAGGACCGCCTCTTCCGAAAGCATCGAGTTGATGACTTCGTAACGGGCCTGGGTCGGCGCCAGGTTGGCGAGCGGAATGTAGCGCTCTTCGGTGTCCTGATCGTAGAGAACCGAGTGGCGCTGCGAGAACGTGCCGCGTTCGCAATCCTGGCCCGACAGGCGGATCTTGGTGCCTTCGACGGCGAGCGAACCGAAGGCCAGGGCTTCCGCCATGGCCCAGTCGATGCCTTCGCCGGTTTCGACCATCTGGGCGCGGTTTTCCATGAACCGCTTGATGGTGCGGTGAGCGTTGAAGCCTTCCGGAATGGTCGACAGCTTGCGGCCGATCTCGCGCAGTTCCTTCATCGGCATCGCGGTCTTGCCGCGGCGCTGTTCGTCGGCATTGTCGGCCGAACGCAGGCCCGACCACTGGCCGTCCAGCCAGTCGGCCTTGTTCGGCTTGTAGCTCTGGCCGGCCTCGAATTCGGTTTCGAGATTGGCGCGCCAGTCGGCCTTCATCTTCTCGAATTCGCCGTCGGTGAGGAGACCTTCGGCGATCAGGCGGTCGGCATAGATCTGCGCGACCGTCTTGTGGGCGCGGATGACCTTGTACATCTTCGGCTGCGTGAACGCCGGCTCGTCGCCTTCGTTATGGCCGAAGCGGCGGTAGCAGAACATGTCGATGACCACCGGCTTGTGGAACTTCATCCGGTATTCGGTCGCGATCTTGGCGGCATAGACGACCGCTTCCGGATCGTCGCCATTGACGTGGAAGATCGGCGCTTCGATCATCTTGGCGACGTCGGACGGGTAGGGCGACGAACGCGAGAAGGCCGGATTGGTGGTGAAACCGATCTGGTTGTTGATGATGACGTGCATCGTGCCGGCGACGCGATGACCGCGCAGGCCCGAAAGGCCGAGGATTTCAGCCACGACGCCCTGGCCGGCAAAGGCCGCATCGCCGTGCAACAGCAGCGGCAGAACCTTGGAACGCTCCTTGAGCGGAATGACGTCGCCTTCCCAGACCTTGGCGCGCATGTCCTGCTTGGCGCGCGCCTTGCCCATGACGACCGGGTTGACGATTTCAAGATGCGAAGGGTTGGCGGTGAGCGACAGGTGCACGGTATTGCCGTCGAACTCGCGGTCGGAAGAAGCACCGAGATGGTACTTCACGTCGCCCGAGCCTTCGACTTCGTCGGGCTTGAACGAACCGCCCTTGAACTCGTGGAACACTGCGCGGTGCGGCTTGCCCATGACGTTGGTCAGAACGTTCAGGCGGCCGCGGTGGGCCATGCCGACGATGACTTCTTCCAGGCCGTCCTGGCCGCCGCGCTTGATGATCTGTTCGAGCGCGGGGATCAGCGATTCGCCGCCGTCGAGGCCGAAGCGCTTGGTGCCCTTGAAGCGTACGTCCAGGAACTGTTCGTAACCTTCCGCTTCCACCAGCTTCTGAAGGATCGCCTTCTTGCCGTTGGCGGTGAATTCGACGCCCTTGCCGGGGCCTTCGATGCGCTCCTGGATCCAGGACTTCTCTTCCGGATTGGAGATATGCATGAATTCGACGCCCAGCGTCGAGCAATAGGTGCGCTCCAGGATCGTGATCATCTCGCGGAGCGTCGCGTGTTCGAGCCCGAGCACGTTGTCGATGAAGATCTTGCGGTCGTAGTCCGCTTCCGTGAAGCCGTAAGCCGTCGGCGAAAGCTCGTTATAGTCCTCGACCGCGCTGGCAATGCCGAGCGGATCGAGCTTGGCATGCAGGTGACCCCGCATGCGGTAGGCGCGGATCATCATGATGGCGCGCACGGAATCCCGCGTCGCCTGCAGCACATCGGTTTCGTTGACCGGCTTGCCGGTCGCCGCGGCAGTCGCTTCCGCCTTTGCCTTGACCTTGGTTTCGATCGCCTTTTCGACGATCGGCCAGTTGCCGTCGAGCGCCGAGACCAGCTCGCCATTGGCCGTGATCGGCCAGTTCTTGCGCTGCCAGGAGGCACCCTTCGCCGCCGCCTTCACATCGTCCGGATTGTCGGCGAGTGCCTTGAAGAAGGCCTGCCATTCCGGCGCGACGGATGTCGGATCGTCCTCGTAACGAGCATGGAGCTGCTCGATATAGGCCGCGTTCTGTCCGTCGAGGAAAGAGGTGATGAGGAACTGCTCGTTGGCTTCTTGCCGTGCCATGGTTATCTGCGGGCGCCGCGCCCGCCTCCTGACGTAATCGGAACCGAAAAATACTTCCGGTATTCCGCATTTTCTTGGTCTTCGTCTTGGTACCGAACCGCGCTTGGCGGTCACGCGTCTCCAGAAACTGAGAGACGCAAAACATGGACAGGCGAAGCATGGAGCGCTTCGCCTGTCCGAAGCTTGTCGGATCAATCGCCACCTATCTATCTAGCGGCGGCGAGTGTTCTTTATGTGGCGTCAGCCCTTGAGGACTTCAACCAAGGTCTTGCCGAGACGGGCCGGGGACGGCGACACCTTGATGCCTGCCGATTCCATTGCCGCGATCTTCGATTCCGCGTCACCCTTGCCGCCGGAAACCACTGCACCGGCATGGCCCATCGTACGGCCCTTCGGAGCGGTGCGGCCCGCGATGAAGCCGGCCATCGGCTTGCTGCGGCCCTTCTTGGCTTCGTCCTTCAGGAACTGCGCTGCGTCTTCTTCTGCCGAGCCGCCGATTTCGCCGATCATGATGATCGAGGTCGTGGCTTCGTCAGCGAGGAACATTTCCAGGACGTCGATGAACTCGGTGCCCTTGACCGGGTCGCCGCCGATGCCGACAGCGGTGGTCTGGCCGAGGCCTTCGTTCGAGGTCTGGAACACGGCCTCATAGGTCAGCGTGCCCGAGCGGGAAACGATGCCGACCGAGCCCTTGCGGAAGATCGAGCCCGGCATGATGCCGATCTTGCATTCTTCCGGGGTCAGGATGCCCGGGCAGTTGGGGCCGAGCAGACGCGACTTGGAGCGGTCGAGGCGAGCCTTGACGCGGACCATGTCCATGACCGGGATGCCTTCGGTGATGCAGGTGATGAAGGGAACTTCGGCTTCGATCGCTTCGATGATCGCGTCCGCGGCGCCTGCCGGCGGAACGTAGATCACGGTCGCGTCGGCGCCGGTCCGTTCCCTGGCTTCGGCAACCGAGGTGAAGATCGGCAGCGCCGTACCGTCGACGCCGGACGACCACGATTCGCCACCCTTCTTGGGATGAACGCCGCCCACCATCTTGGTGCCGTAGTAGCCGAGCGCCTGTTCCGTGTGGAAGGTGCCGGTCTTCCCGGTCAGGCCCTGGACGATGACCTTCGTGTCTTTGTTAACGAGAATAGACATTGATTCCGGTCCTTCCAGGTTAGGCTTCGATCGCCGCGACGATCTTCTTCGCCGCGTCGTCAAGATCGTCAGCCGCAGTGATCGCGAGACCGGACTCGTTGAGGATTTTCTTGCCGAGTTCGACATTGGTGCCTTCGAGGCGCACCACCAGCGGAACCTTCAAGCCGACTTCCTGCACCGCCGCGACAACGCCTTCAGCGATGACGTCGCAGCGCATGATGCCGCCGAAGATGTTGACGAGGATGCCCTCGACCTTCGGGTCCGCGGTGATGATCTTGAAGGCCGCAGCCACCTTCTCCTTGCCGGCGCCACCGCCGACGTCGCAGAAGTTAGCCGGCTCCTTGCCGTAGAGCTTGATGATGTCCATCGTCGCCATGGCGAGACCGGCACCGTTGACCATGCAGCCGATATTGCCGTCGAGCGCGACGTAAGCGAGGTCCCACTTGGAGGCTTCGATTTCCTTGGCGTCTTCTTCGGTCTCGTCGCGCAGCGCCTTGACGTCGTCGTGACGGAAGAGCGCGTTGCCGTCGAACGACATCTTCGCGTCGAGAACGCGCAGGTGGCCGTTCTTCATGACGATCAGCGGATTGATCTCGAGAAGGGCCATGTCCTTCTCGTTGAAGGCCTTGTAGAGCAGCGGGAAGAGCGACTTGGCATCTTCGCCGGCAGCGCCGTCGAGTTCCAGAGCCTTGGAGATCGCGGCGATGTCCGCCGCCGTCACGCCGGCTTCCGGATCGATGGCGATCGTCTGGATCTTCTCAGGCGTGTCGTGGGCAACGGCTTCGATGTCCATGCCGCCTTCGGTCGAAACCACGAATGCGACGCGGCCGACCGAGCGGTCCACCAGCAGCGAGCAATAGAGTTCGCGGGCAATGTCGGCGCCGTCTTCGATGTAGAGGCGGTTGACCTGCTTGCCGGCTTCACCGGTCTGCGCGGTCACCAGCGTGTTGCCGAGCATTTCCTTGGCATGCGCCTTGGCTTCTTCGATCGAGAAGGCGAGGCGAACGCCGCCCTTGGCGTCGGGGCCGAGTTCCTTGAACTTGCCCTTGCCGCGGCCGCCCGCATGGATCTGGCTCTTGACGACGTAAAGTGGACCCGGCAGCGACTTCGCAGCAGCCTCGGCCTCGTCAGCCTTGAGGATCGCGACACCTTCCGCAACCGGCGCGCCATAGCCCTTCAGCAGAGCCTTGGCCTGATATTCATGAATGTTCATGGGTTTGTCCCTGTTTCGATGACTTCAGCGCGTCAATTACTTGAGAGCCGGGGCGATGTTGATGCAGGCTTCGCAGAGGCCGGCAACGGCGCCGACGGACTTCTGGAAGGCAGCTTCTTCGTCCTTGTTGAACTCGACCTCGATGATGCGCTCGACACCGCCAGCGCCGATGATCGTCGGAACGCCGACATACATGTCCTTGACGCCGTACTGGCCGGAGAGATAGGCGGCCGCCGGCAGAACGCGCTTCTTGTCCTTGAGGAAGGACTCGGCCATTTCGATCGCCGAGGCGGCCGGCGCGTAATAGGCCGAACCGGTCTTCAGCAGGCCGACGATTTCGGCGCCGCCGTCACGGGTGCGCTGGATGATTTCTTCGAGACGTTCCTTGGTGACCCAGCCCATCTTGACGAGGTCTGTGAGCGGCACGCCGCCGACGGTCGAGTAACGGGCGAGCGGCACCATCGTGTCGCCATGACCGCCGAGAACGAAGGCGGTGACGTCCTGGACGGAAACGTTGAATTCTTCGGAAAGGAAGAGGCGGAAGCGGGCGCTGTCGAGCACGCCGGCCATGCCGACGACCATGTTCTTCGGCAGACCCGAGAACTTCTGGAGAGCCCAGACCATCGCGTCGAGCGGGTTGGTGATGCAGATCACGAAGGCGTTCGGGGCATATTTCTTGATGCCGGCGCCGACCTGTTCCATGACCTTCAAGTTGATGCCGAGCAGGTCGTCGCGGCTCATGCCCGGCTTGCGGGCGACGCCGGCGGTAACGATGCAGACATCGGCGCCTTCGATAGCCGCGTAGTCGCTGGCGCCGGAAAGCTTGGCATTGAAGCCCTCGACCGGGCCGGACTGGGCGATATCGAGGCCTTTGCCCTGCGGGATGCCGTCAGCGATGTCGAAGAGGACGATGTCGCCCAATTCCTTCAGGCTGGCGAGATGTGCCAGCGTTCCACCGATCATGCCAGAACCAATAAGTGCGATCTTCTTGCGCGCCATCGAAAAGCTTCCTTTCGAGATCCGAATCCATGGCAGACTACGGCTCGCCTACCAACGTGCCAGACCGCATACCGCCATCCGCCTAAAATGGCAATCGATTATTTCCGGCCCAACTTTTTCAATCGGTTAGATGTTAAAACTCTTACGTAAACGTAATAGTTTATGTCACAAAACCGTTAAAGTCGGCGGCGCTTTTCCTGGTGCAGTGCAAGATAGTCCGGGCTGCGCATCTCAAAAAGACGCGAGACGGTGCGGTCGAACTCGAAGCCTTCTGTGCCTTTTCGCTCCAGGAGGATATGTTCCGGCGCGGTCGCGGCGGAAATATAGAGCCGGACCGCGTGGTCGTAGAGCGCATCGACGAGGTTGATCAGCCGCTTGGTTTCGTTGCGCTTCTCTGGCCCGAGCTGCGGAACGCGCTCGACGAAGATCGCGTCGAAGCGATTGGCGAGCGCCAGATAGTCCGACGCCCCCAGCGGCTTGCCGCAGATGTCCTTGAAATCGAAGCGTGCTGCTCGCCCGGCGGCGGAGGGCACGTGGATGCTGCGGCCCTTCATGGGGATCTCGGCAGGCGCCGCCTTCTTGCCTTCGGTCACCTGGTGCCAGGCGGACTCCATCGCGGCGTCGGCGCGCGCATCGAGCGGCGTCACGTAGACCGGCAGGCTTGCTTGCTTCTGCATGCGGTAGTCGTTGGGCGAGTCGAGGGTGACCACGTCCACGTAGCGGTTGAGAAGCGCGATGAACGGCAGGAACAGCCCGCGGTTCAGCCCGTCCCTGTAGAGATCGCCGGGGGCCACGTTGGAGGTCGCGACCAGCACGCAGCCGAGCCCGAACAGCTCCGTGAACAGCCGCGCCAGGATCATCGCATCGGTGATGTCGGTGACCGAGAATTCGTCGAAGCAGAGAAGCTCGGCTTCCGCAAAGAGGGCGGCAGCGACCGGCGGCACGGGATCGGCCTGCTTGGTCTCGCCGCGCTTCAGCTTCTGGCGATGGTCGTGAATGCGGTTATGCACATCCGCCATGAACTCGTGGAAATGCGCCCGACGCTTCTTTGTCGTCGGCGCCTTCTTGAAGAACATGTCCATCAGCATGGTCTTGCCGCGCCCGACGCTGCCATGCACGTAGAGTCCGCGGATTTCGCGCGGCCGCCCGCCGCCCTTGGCGAAAAGCCAGCCAAGCGCGCTCTTCTTCTTCGCAGGTCCCGTCTCGCGAAGGCAGGTCAGCAGATGGTCGAGCTTGACGGCAACCGCCAATTGGGCTGCGTCGGCGGTCAGCACACCCGACACGGTCAAAGCCTTCAGCTCCTCGCCGACGCTCGTCGTGTATTCGGGAATGGGTTCCAACCGGACGCCCTCGATACTGTGGGGAACCGCTTAGCGGCTGAGGCTGACCGGCTGGCCGGAGTTCATCGTACCGTCGAAGCGGTTCTCGGCGCTCTTGTAGACACGTCCGATCACGTCGCCGGCCCGGTTCTTGAACTGGACCATTTTGCCCGACACGTCCCAGGAGCCCATCGCCGTCAGTTCGCCGGCACAGCCGCGGGTACCGCCGCGCGAACCGCCGCCGAGATTGGTGAGCGTCAGGAACATGTCGCAGGACGAACCGGAATTGGACACACGCCAATTGCCGACCATCGCTTCCTTCTTGATGTCGAGCGCAGTCGCAGGCGGTGCGGCATTGGCCGACGCCATGGCAGGATTTGCGCCGGGCGCGCTCGGGAACTGGGAGGAACCGGCAGCGCCGGGAGGCGGCGGAAGCTGGCCGCCCTGAACGGACGGCACGGGCTGCGCCTGAAGCGGCGCCGGCTGAGAGGGTTGGGCGGGCAGATCGCTATAGGGGCTATAGGATGTGCGCTGGCAACCGGCCAGCGCCAAGGCAAGAACAAGTCCCGTCGCCACGTATCTGAACTGCATCATCTAACTCCTGCTTTCAGCTTGACCCGCCACCGATGCCACTGAATTGAGACCGAATTATCGTAAACCACCTTGGTTAATCAAGTCGTATTGGAACAATTCGGCATGGCTGATCAAGAAGAATGCTGCAATGCATCCGGTCCCGCCGACGCGAGGACCGAATGAGGCATCAAATGTCGAGAACGCCTCAGACGCGACGCTCGACCATCATCTTCTTGATTTCGGCGATCGCCTTGGCCGGGTTCAGGCCCTTCGGGCAGGTCTGGGCGCAGTTCATGATCGTGTGGCAGCGATAGAGCCGGAACGGATCCTCGAGATTGTCGAGGCGCTCGCCCTTGGCTTCGTCGCGGCTATCGATCAGCCAGCGATAGGCCTGCAGCAGGGTGGCCGGGCCGAGGTAACGGTCGCCGTTCCACCAGTAGCTCGGACAGGAGGTCGAGCAGCAGGCGCACAGGATGCACTCGTAGAGGCCGTCGAGCTTCTGGCGGTCTTCGTGGCTCTGCTTCCATTCCTTGGCCGGCGGCGGCGAAACCGTCTTCAGCCAGGGCTCGATCGAGCGGTGCTGGGCGTAGAAGTTGGTGAGGTCCGGAACCAGGTCCTTGACCACAGGCATATGCGGCAGCGGATAGACCTTCACGGTGCCCTTCACGTCGTCCATGCCCTTGGTGCAGGCGAGCGTGTTGGTGCCGTCGATGTTCATGGCGCAGGAGCCGCAGATGCCCTCGCGACAGGAGCGGCGCAGCGTCAGCGTCGGATCGATATTGTTCTTGATGTAGAGCAGACCGTCGAGAACCATCGGGCCGCAATCGTCGACATCGATATAATAGGTGTCGATGCGCGGGTTCTGGCCGTCATCCGGGTTCCAGCGGTAGATGCGGAATTCCCGGACGTTCTTGGCACCCGCCGGCTTCGGCCAGGTCTTGCCTTCGGTCATCTGAGAGTTCTTGGGAAGAGCGAGTTCAACCATGTTTGTTTTCCTTACATGTCACCGGCAGACCGAATTGCTTTACTGGCGATATGTTCGGCCTCGACCTTATTGTAGGTCCGCATATCCCTAAGTTCGTTTCCATAGGTCCATTTAAGGCCCCATCGGCATTCATCGTTATCGCATCTTGCTTTCTTCGGTTCGATCAACGCTAGACGAAACGCTTCGCCGCCAATCTCGCCCGTAATTGAACCCGTTCGTCCATGTGGTGCCGAAATCAACTCAAAGCTTCCAGTTCGGCCATCAAGACAATAGAGGCGACCCTTGTAAGTCGCATTTTTGACCTGCAGCCCGAGCACGGAAATACCGGAGCGCAGTTCCGTATATCGCCCTTGGCACTCTTGCTTATCGGGAGAACCGAGAGCCAGCGTCCCACCCGGCTCGTTATGCGCGCTCACCTTACCGATAAGTGGCTTTCCAGTTGCGCTGTACGCGCCTTCAACGCCGTTCACGAAAATGAACGAACATCCGGCGAGCATCAAAACGATTACCCCCAACGCTGCCAAGGATACAATCTCAATGCGCGCCACAATTTACCTCAATAAACACGCGCTTTCGGCTCGATCTTGTGCGGATCGATGCCTTCGGCGATGAGCTCGGTGTGAACCGGGCGATAGTCGAGCTTGACGTCGCCGCTGTCGCTGACCCAGGCGAGCGTGTGCTTGCGCCAGTTCTCGTCGTCGCGGCCGCCGAACGGGCCGGACGTGTAGTCCTCCCGGGCGTGGGAGCCGCGGCTTTCCTTGCGGGCTTCCGCGCCGACCACTGTGGCGATCGCGTTCGCCATCAGGTTTTCGAGTTCCAGCGTCTCGACCAGGTCCGAGTTCCAGATCATCGAACGGTCGGTGACCTTGATGTCCTTCAGCTCGCCCCAGATCGCCGACATGCGCTTGCAGCCCGATTCCAGCGATTCCTGCGTGCGGAACACGGCGGCGTCGTCCTGCATGGTGCGTTGCATCTTGTCGCGCAGCACCGCGGTCGGCGTGCCGCCGTTGGCGTTCCGCAGGCGGTCGAAACGCTCCATGATCTTGTCGCAGGCGGCGATGTTGAGCGCCGGGATCGGCTCGGCCTTGTTGATCACCTCGCCGGCGCGGATCGCGGCGGCGCG
The DNA here is from genome assembly GCF_002968555.1 of Neorhizobium sp. T6_25. Classification (NCBI taxonomy): domain Bacteria; kingdom Pseudomonadati; phylum Pseudomonadota; class Alphaproteobacteria; order Hyphomicrobiales; family Rhizobiaceae; genus Neorhizobium; species Neorhizobium sp. T6_25. The sequence goes on along the minus strand of NZ_PVBL01000016.1, from coordinate 3,255 downwards.
GCCGAAGACCACGAGGTCGATCAGCGAGTTGGAGCCGAGGCGGTTGGCGCCGTGAACCGAGGCGCAGCCCGCTTCGCCGACGGCCATCAGGCCGGGCAGAAGACGTTCCGGATTGTTGCTGTCGGCGTTGAGCACTTCACCCCAGAAATTGGTCGGGATGCCGCCCATGTTGTAATGCACGGTCGGAAGAACCGGGATCGGCTCCCGCGTCACGTCGACGCCAGCAAAGATCTTGGCGCTCTCGGAAATGCCCGGCAGGCGTTCGTGCAGAACGGCCGGATCGAGATGGTCGAGATGCAGGAAGATGTGGTCCTTGTTCTTGCCGACGCCGCGGCCTTCGCGGATTTCCAGCGTCATGCAGCGCGAGACGACGTCGCGGGAAGCAAGGTCCTTCGCCGAAGGTGCATAACGCTCCATGAAGCGCTCGCCCTCGGAATTGACGAGGTAACCGCCTTCGCCGCGCGCGCCTTCGGTGATCAGACAGCCGGAGCCGTAGATGCCGGTCGGGTGGAACTGCACGAATTCCATGTCCTGCAAGGGCAGGCCGGCACGAGCCACCATGCCGCCGCCGTCGCCGGTGCAGGTATGGGCTGATGTCGCCGAGAAATAGGCGCGGCCGTAACCGCCGGTCGCCAGCACCACCATCTTGGCGGCGAAGCGATGTATCGTGCCGTCGTCGAGGTTCCAGGCGACGACGCCGGTGCAGCGCCCGTCGTCAGACATGATCAGGTCGAGCGCGAAATATTCGATGAAGAATTCGGCGTTGTTCTTCAGCGACTGGCCGTAAAGCGTGTGCAAGATGGCGTGGCCGGTACGGTCTGCCGCGGCACAGGTGCGCTGCACCGGAGGGCCGGCGCCAAAGTTCTGCATGTGGCCGCCGAACGGGCGCTGGTAGATCTTGCCTTCTTCGTTGCGGGAGAAAGGCACACCGTAGTGCTCGAGCTCGTAGACCGCCTTCGGCGCTTCCATAACCATGTACTGCATGGCATCGACGTCGCCGAGCCAGTCGGAACCCTTGACGGTGTCGTAAAGGTGCCACTGCCAGCTATCCGGCGTCATGTTCTGCAGCGAGGCGGCGATGCCGCCCTGGGCGGCCACGGTGTGCGAGCGGGTCGGGAAGACCTTGGTGATGCAGGCGGTCTTGAAACCCTGTTCGGCCATGCCGAGCGTGGCGCGCAGGCCAGCGCCACCGGCGCCGACGACGATCACGTCATAGGAATGGTCGACATAGGTATAGGCCTTGCCGTTCTGGGCGATGGGTGTGACGGATGCCATGACGGGGTTATCCTGCAAATGCGATTTTCAGGACGGCGAAAAGACAGAGGCCGCCCACCGCGAGGGAAAAGAAGGCGTTGAGGATCAGAAGAACGATCTTCGTGATTTCGGAATGGATGTAGTCCTGGATGATCTCTTCCATGCCGAGACGCATGTGGATGATGCTGGCGATGACGGTCAGCCCGTTGATCGTCGCGACGAAGGGATTGGCGAGCGCGCCGACCACTTCGGCATAAGGCCTGCCACCATAGGCGATCAGGAAGACGATGTAGAAGAGGAGAAGCGGGACGAGGGCGAGCGACGTGGTTCGAACACGCCAGAAATGCTCCGTGCCGCTCTTGGCCGAGCCGAGGCCGCGAACTTTTCCGAGAGGAGTGCGCATATCCATGATCGATCCCCTCAGCGAACGATGAGCACGATCGCCCAGACCAGAACGGTCAGCGCGATGGAAGCCACGAGATTGGCCTTGGCGAGCATGGTCGAGAATTCCTTCTCGAACCCGTAGCCGATATCCCACATGATATGGCGCAGGCCGCCGAGCAGATGGTGAAGAAGGGCCCAGGTATAACCGAACAGGACGATCTGACCGACGATCGAGCCGAACAGCCAGTTGACCTGGTTGAAATATTCCTCGCCGGACGCGGCCGCGATCAGCCAGGCGGCGACCAGCAGCGTGCCGAAGTAGAGCGCCGCACCGGTAATGCGGTGAACGATCGACATCGCCATGGTGGGAATAAATTTGTAGATTTGAAGATGCGGCGACAGGGGCCGGTTATTTGTCACATTCGCCATCAGAACCTCGCGGCGTCGTATGCGGTATCAAGAGCGGGTGCCCGGCAATGCACGCGATGCCGAAGAAATGTGCATTGCATCATTGGCGTGGTTTAATCGTACGAATGTCGGACGACAAGAACAATTCAAACGGATTTCCAATTTAATCGATTGTGGCTTTCTCGGGGCTGATGCGGTGCAAACCCGACTGTCACATTAACTACACTTTCGAAAGATTTCGTTGCCGCCGGGACGGGAGGAGCCGATTTATGATAACGTTTCGTTAATCATATCCTCCGGAGTTTCGCCATGATCGCGAATCGCATCAAGCCTGTCCTGGTCGCTGCCGCCCTTTTGGCGTCGCTCGCATCCGCCACGAACGCCCGCGACGGCCGGAGCGATGCCGACAGCAGCGTCTATCGCCTGGCAGGCAATCGCTGGACGGAACGGAAGGACCGCGCGCCGGAGGTGGAAAGCTTCCGCGTCTTCTATACCGGCACGGCATCCTTCGTCCGCCGACTCGGCATTTTCAGCGGACCGCTGCAGGCTCCCCCGATCCCCGACTTCGGCATCCATTTCGCGCGCTATTTTTCGGAAGACTACTGGTGGGCGCAGGAAGGCCGCGTGGTGCTCGCGCCCAAGGCCAAGATCATCGATGTCGATAGCGGCATGCGGGGCTTCGGAAACGCCTGCTCCTACGAAGCCGGCGTCTGCGTCATCCGCGGCGGGAATTGAGGGGCGGCGTTACCTGCTCGAAGCTAAACAAACCGCCAGACGGTCGTCATCTTCACCTCGCTGTCTTCCAGCGCCCGGGTGACCGGCACCTGATAGACCGCCAGCGACTTGAGCCTGTCCTTCGGAAGGTAGCTGCGGCCGGGATCGCCGACCAGGACCAGCTTTCCCTCGCCCGCAAGCCGCGTGAACCACGGGATCAGGGCCGACGCAAAATCCCGGTCGTAGAAGACATCGCCGGCCACGATGACATTCGCCTCGACAGCCTTGCCTATCCGGTCGTCGGCGGTGGAGCGGATTACCACTCGGTTCTCCGCGGCATTCAACGCTATGGCGCTCGCAGCCCAGGGATCGATATCCGCGGCCAGCACGTCGGCGGCGCCGGCGAGCCGGGCTGCAATCGCCACCAGGCCGGAGCCGCTGGCGAAATCCAGCACCTCTTTGCCCGCGACCGTTTCCGGATGATCGAGGATATAA
>NZ_PVBL01000015.1:0-155723 GCF_002968555.1 Neorhizobium sp. T6_25 | reverse complement strand
GGCGGAGCGAAAGGTCGATGCTCTATGGGATGCCGTCGGCGCCTTGATCCCCCGCTTCACACCGGCAGAATGCGCAAACTACTTCAGGGCTGCTGGATATGACCCGGATTGAACAGGATGTGCTCTAGCAGCCAGTTTTAGGGCGGAGGCGCGGGCGGCACTTGTGGATGGCAGGGGAGAAGGGTGACGTCGAGCCCTCTCTCCGCGGAAGCGCCTCGGCGCGAGGCCAGCCACGAAATCCGGCGCGTCCCTGAGGCCTGCGGTGAAAACCGTTCATTTCGGCGTCGTGAAGGATCGAGGAGGACTTCGTGCGGCCTGAATTGGCATTCATAAGGAACTCGCGTCGAGATCTCGCCCCAGGCGGGTATATTTCTCCACTTTCCCCATGAGGGCGTCCTAATTTTATTTTTTCTTCATATAAAGAAGGAACACTGTCGTCCGTAGGCTTTGCCTGACAATGGCGACACGGGCATGATGCCTGTCGTGTAAACTCTCAGCGTACGATGTCCGAGTTCAATCCGCCAGGCTGGGTTCCCCCCGGTCGCGTCTGCATGACATCGAGGCCCGCATGCGTGATTTTCTGAATAGGATGCCGCTGACCACGAAACTGGCGGCGCTTATTGTCGCGGTCAACATCTGTGGCGTTTCTGCCTTGGCCACCTATACCTGGATATCCGAAACGCGCTTGCTGATCAGCACGGCGACGGCACATTGGTCGCGCGGCGCCGAGCAGTTCGCGTCGGTTGCGGCCGGTGGCGTGAAATGGGGCAAGGTCAATGCGGTGCGGGAAGCCTATGCTCTGCAGCGCGACAACCCTAACCTCGACCTCGTCCAGTTCGCCGCGTTCAACGCCGAGCTCGCACCGGTCGACATCTGGGCACGCGACGGCGTGGCGGGCGTCCTGTCCTCCGCCGAATTGGCCCAGGTGATCGGTCAAAAACCCGACAGCACGGTTGTCGATACGACTTTGGCTTCCAGAGGTCTGGTCGGGATCGTCGTTCCCCTGCCCGCAGACAAATCCGGCAAGGTCACGGGCTATCTCTTCACTGCCTGGTCGGTGGAGAAAATCCTCGCCACGGCGCAGCAGGAAGTGCTGAACACGCTGCTTATCCAATTGCTCATCATCACCGTTGCGGTCACAGCCTTCCTCTTGGCAATGCGCCGGCTGGTCGGACGCCCCGTCAGGAACCTCAGTGCGCGCATCATTGCCTTGCAAACCGGCGACCTCACCTCTCCGGTCGAATACCAGCGCAATGGCGACGAGATAGGTGTTCTCTCTCGCGCGTTGGAAGTGTTCCGCGGCGAGGCTATCGCGAAGGTCGAGGAAGAGCGTATCGCCGCGGTACAGCGCCAGTCGCTTGACGAGGAACGCGCCCGCAATACGCGGATCACCGAGGAAACCAGCAATACCCAACGAGCCGTCATGGCAGAGCTCGGACACGCGCTGGAAAGGCTTGCCGGAGGCGATTTCTCGATTCATCTCAATGGTCTCGGGCCGGATTTTGAAAAACTGCAGCAGGACTTCAACAACATGGTGGAGGCGGTTGCTGCCGCCCTGACGGAGATCAAGGAAGCGTCCCACCAGGTGGAGGATCGCTCCAGCGAGCTTGCCGGCGCCGCCGACCAGCTGGCTCAACGCACGGAACGACAGGCCGCCGCTCTCCAGGAGACCGCCGCCTCCCTTGGCCAGGTCACGACAACGGTCAGGACCTCTTCGCAGAAGGCCGAGAGCGCCGGGCACCTCGTCGAGGAGACGAAGAAGGGCGCCCATTCCTCGGCAACCGTCGTCCGCAATGCGATCGGGGCGATGGACCGGATCCAGGCTTCGTCCAGCCAGATCGGCCACATCATCAGCGTTATCGACGAGATCGCCTTCCAGACCAATCTCCTGGCGCTGAATGCCGGTGTCGAGGCGGCCCGTGCGGGCGAGGCCGGCAAGGGTTTTGCAGTCGTTGCTCAGGAAGTGCGCGAGCTGGCCCAGAGATCGGCAAATGCGGCCAAGGAAATCAAGGTTCTGATCACCAGCTCCAATCAGGAAGTCGCTGCCGGCGTCGGGCTTGTCAACGACACGGGCGACGCCCTTCTCCAGATCGGCGACCAGATCAACCGCATCAGCGACAGCATCGTTTCGATCGTCCAGTCCTATCGGGAACAGGCCACGGGCCTGCAGGAGATCAACAGCGCGATCAACCAGATGGATCATGCCACGCAGCAGAATGCCGCGATGGTGGAGGAAACCAATGCAGCCTGCCAGGAACTGCTCTCGCAAGGCCGTCTGCTGCTGAGTTCGGCCAGCAGCTTCACTGTCGCAAAAACAGCCGGAAATGGTGCCCGGGCCCATTCCGAATCGGGGGGGCATCAATCTCTCTCCGACAAAAAAACCGGCTTTGCCGCTCCGTTCAGACAAGCGTCCTGAAGACGCCTCTGAAGCGGCATGAGCGCATAAACGTCAGCAACCTCTGGAAGGGAAACACCTATGCATAAGATCATCGTCATGCTCCTTCTCGGCAGCACCGTATCCGCCCTGCCGCTTGGCACGGCTCTGGCCGAGGAGGCCCACGTCGCGCCGGTGACCGAATATGTCACCGGTAAAGTAAAGCCCTGGCTCACCGACGCAGTGATCATTTCGGCGATCAAGGCCCAGAATGCCACCAATGCCAAGCTGAGCGACGCCGATATCCTGGCGCTCGACAAAAAATGGCGCGCCGAGGTCGACAGTTCCAATCGTGCGACGATCGACAGCGTTCTGAACAACGCCTTGTCGAAGCTTCTCGTGGAAAAGAAGGAAAAGTCTGGAGGGGCGATTACGGAAATCTTCGTCATGGACGCCAAGGGCCTCAATGTCGGCCAGAGCGACATAACCTCCGATTACTGGCAGGGCGACGAGGCAAAGTTCAAGAAATCCTTCGGTGCCGGCAAGAACGCGCTGTTCGTCGACGAGGTTGAAAAGGACGAATCGTCCCAGACGCTGCAGTCGCAGGCAAGCGTGACGATTACCGATGAGAGCGGAGCGCCGATCGGCGCCGTGACGATCGGGATAAACGTCGATTCTCTCTGAACCGGGCGAGATACCCCTGGCGCTGCGGCATCGTTGACGCCGCAGCGCCAGGAAAAGATAAACGAAGTCCCAAGGGACTCGCCGATGAAGAACCTGTTCGGCACACATCCACGCCTTTTCGGGTAGCCTGCGCGGCTATCGTCCCGACGCACTGGAAGTCAGTTGGGACAACTGGGGCTCTTTTCCGCGGGGACAGGGCTTCACCGGGAGCCGATCGCCGGCGGCTGATTCTCTCCGGCCCCTTTTCAAAAATCTCGGTGCTTGTCACGGGCCTGCCGGTTAAAAACCGCGCGGCCTTATCTATTAGTGGTGGCCACAGATTCTTGACCTGCCCCAATATGGTACAGCCGAACCCTCAAAACCCTGCTAGATCGGGCTTTCGGCACCTGCTGCCGCTCACGAAATATTTCCGCGCCTCATAACGCAAGTTTCAGGCTGTCCCCGCAACTGCCTGAGAATCCTCGGCTATTTCTTCGTCCCCGTTATCCACAGCCGCGAACCACAATATCTTGTGGTTATAAAAGCGTTGCAATCTACGCCTTGACGAATCTCTCGGCTCGTTCGACAGTGTTCCTTACGTTGCGGCGGCGACTGGACCGGAATTAACGAGGCCGGTTCTTCTTCGAGTTTGACGGGAAAGATCATGCAGTCCGGCTATGAGGACGGGCTGCTATCACGGTCTCCGTGCGTGCTCGTTTTTCCGCTCCGGAACAACGGCTGGGACTGGCGGAAAGATTCTGTTAATACTATATGTAGTAGTGTTGCAGCCGTTATCACCACAACATACAGGTTCGCATCGAAAGATGATTCACCTGGGATCGGGAACATTCAACCGGCTGCGCGCGTCGAACGTGTGAGCTGGAGCGGCACATCTGCGCCTTATCATCAGGCGCCAACGGACGAGGATTAAGGCAATGCGCATCGAACGTCGTTTCACCAAGCCGGATACAGGCGCTTATGGGGAAATCGAATTCCGCAAGGGGATCAGCGAGATCCGCAATCCGGACGGCTCGATCGTCTTCCGGCTTGCCGATATCGACGTGCCGGCGCAGTTCTCCCAGGTTGCGACGGACGTTCTGGCGCAGAAGTATTTCCGCAAGGCCGGCGTTCCGAAGTTCCTGAAAAAGGTCGAGGAAAACGACGTCCCCTCCTTCCTGTGGCGCTCTGTAGCTGACACGGAAGCAATGAAGGCTTTGCCGAAGGAAGAGCAGTACGGTTCCGAAACCGATGCGCGCCAGGTTTTCTCCCGCCTTGCCGGCACCTGGACCTATTGGGGCTGGAAGGGCGGCTACTTCACCTCCGAAGAAGACGCGGCCGCCTTCATGGACGAGCTTGCCTACATGCTCGCCACCCAGCGCGTCGCCCCGAATTCTCCGCAATGGTTCAACACCGGCCTGCATTGGGCCTATGGTATCGACGGCCCCGGCCAGGGCCATTTCTATGTCGATCCCTTCACCGGCAAGCTCACCAAATCCAAGTCGGCCTATGAGCATCCGCAGCCGCATGCCTGCTTCATCCAGTCGGTCGAGGACGATCTCGTCAACGAAGGCGGCATCATGGACCTGTGGGTCCGCGAAGCGCGCCTGTTCAAATACGGCTCCGGCACCGGCTCCAACTTCTCGATGCTGCGCGGCGCGGGCGAAAAGCTCTCCGGCGGCGGCCGTTCGTCGGGCCTGATGAGCTTCCTCAAGATCGGCGACCGCGCTGCCGGCGCCATCAAGTCGGGCGGCACCACCCGCCGCGCCGCCAAGATGGTCGTCGTCGACATCGACCATCCGGATATCGAGGAATACATCAACTGGAAGGTCAAGGAAGAGCAGAAGGTAGCGGCCCTCGTCACCGGCTCGAAGATCGTCTCGCGCCACCTAAAGGCGATCATGAAGGCCTGCCTGAACTGCGAAGGCGGATCTGGGGACGATTGCTACGACCCGCTCAAGAACCCTGCCCTGAAGCGGGAGATCAAGGCTGCCAAGAAGGACCAGGTTCCGGAAAACTATATCGGCCGCGTCATCCAGTTCGCCCGCCAGGGCTACAAGGACCTGGAATTCAAGACCTATGACACGGACTGGGATTCGGAAGCCTATCTCACCGTCTCCGGCCAGAACTCCAACAACTCCGTCTCGCTGAAGGACGACTTTCTGCGCGCTGTCGAGACCGACGGCGACTGGAACCTGACCGCCCGCAAGGACGGAAGGGTGATGAAGACGCTGAAGGCCAAGGATCTCTGGGAGCAGATCTCCTACGCCGCCTGGGCGTCCGCCGATCCGGGCATCCATTTCAACACGACGATGAACGACTGGCACACCTCGCCGGCCGGCGGCCCGATCCGCGGCTCGAACCCGTGCTCGGAATACATGTTCCTCGACGACACGGCCTGCAACCTCGCCTCCATGAACCTGCTGCAGTTCAAGGACAAGACGACCGCCCGCATCAACATCGCCGACTACGAACACGCGACGCGCCTGTGGACCGTCGTGCTCGAAATCTCGGTGATGATGGCGCAGTTCCCATCGCGCCAGATCGCCGAACTCTCCTACCAGTACCGCACGCTCGGCCTCGGTTACGCCAATATCGGCGGCCTGCTGATGTCGACAGGCATTGCCTATGACTCGCCGGAAGGCCGCGCCATCGCCGGCTCGCTGACCGCGATCATGACCGGCGTTTCCTACGCCACCTCGGCTGAGATCGCCTCCGAGCTCGGTCCCTTCCCGAACTACGCGCCGAACCGCGACAGCATGCTGCGGGTCATCCGCAACCATCGCCGCGCCGCCCATGGCGAAACCTCCGGCTATGAGCAGCTGTCGGTCAACCCGGTGGCGCTGATCCATTCGGAAAACCCGGACCAGGATCTGGTCGCCCATGCCAAGGCTGCCTGGGACAAGGCGCTCTCGCTTGGCGAACAGCACGGCTACCGCAACGCGCAGGTCTCGGTCATCGCCCCGACCGGCACGATCGGCCTCGTGATGGATTGCGACACGACCGGCATCGAGCCCGATTTCGCACTCGTCAAGTTCAAGAAGCTCGCCGGCGGCGGCTACTGGAAGATCATCAACCGCGCCGTCCCGGAAGCCCTGCGCACGCTCGGTTATTCGGAAAGCCAGATCGCCGAGATCGAGGCATATGCCGTCGGCCACGGCAACCTCAACCAGGCACCGGGCATCAACCCCGGCTCGCTTCGGGCCAAGGGCTTCACCGACGAGAAGATCGAAGCCATCAACGGCGCCACCAAGGCTGCCTTCGACATCAAGTTCGTCTTCAACCAGTGGACGCTTGGCGCAGACTTCCTGAAGGGCACGCTTGGAGTCACCGACGAGCAGCTCGCCGACGTGAGCTTCAACCTGCTCGAACATGTCGGCTTCTCCAAGAAGGACATCGAAGCCGCCAACATCCATGTCTGCGGTGCGATGACGCTCGAAGGCGCACCGTTCCTGAAGAACGAACACCTGGCCGTCTTCGATTGCGCTAACCCCTGCGGCAAGATCGGCAAGCGTTACCTCTCGGTCGAAAGCCATATCCGCATGATGGCGGCCGCCCAGCCGTTCATCTCGGGTGCGATCTCCAAGACGATCAACATGCCGAACGACGCGACCGTCGAGGATTGCGGCTCCGCCTACATGCTGTCCTGGAAGCTCGGTGTCAAAGCGAACGCGCTTTATCGCGACGGCTCAAAGCTCTCCCAGCCGCTCAACTCGTCGCTGATTGCCGATGACGATGCGGAAGACGCCGTCGAGGAACTGCTGGCCCAGCCGGCAGCCGCCCAGGCGGTGACGATCACCGAAAAGATCGTCGAGCGGATCATCGAAAAGGTCGTCCGCAGCCAGGAAAAGCTGCCCGGCCGCCGCAAGGGTTATACCCAGAAGGCGAAGATCGGCGGGCACACGATCTTCCTGCGCACCGGCGAATACGACGACGGCCGTCTCGGCGAAATCTTCCTCGACATGAACAAGGAAGGTTCGGCGCTGCGCGCCTTCATCAACAACTTCGCGATCTCCGTCTCGCTCGGCCTGCAGTACGGCGTGCCGCTCGAGGAATATGTCGATGCCTTCACGTTCACCAAGTTCGAACCCGCCGGCATCGTCACGGGCAATGATGCGATCAAGAACGCCACGTCGATCCTCGACTACGTGTTCCGCGAACTGGCGATCTCCTATCTCGGCCGCCACGACCTCGCGCATGTCGATACGTCGGACTTCTCCAACACCGCGCTTGGCCGCGGCGTCTCGGAAGGCAAGGCGGATGTCGTCTCCAAGGGCCTGACCCGCGGCTACAAGCCAACCCTCGTCTCCGGCACCGGCGGCGACCGCCCGGCAGCCGACATCAAGGGTGCGGCGACCGCCGCCCCTGCCCGCGCCTCGGCCGGCACCAACGTCACCGCCTTTGCCGGTGCCGCCGCCCGCAAGCTGGAACCGACCGTCGCCATCTCGACTTCCGAAATCGTCTCCTTCAAGCGGGACTACGAGGAGCGCGCCAAGGAACTCGCCGAAGAGATCGTCGAGGAACTGACCGAAGAACAGGTGGCCACCACCGCCCTCTTCTCCGACAAGGCCGCCGACGAGGCTGCGACCGCCAAGACGGAAGCCAAAAAGGTCGAAAACGAACGCCGCATGCGCTCGATTGCCCAGGGCTATACGGGCAACATGTGCGGCGAGTGCCAGAACTTCACGATGGTCCGGAATGGGACTTGCGAGAAGTGCGACACTTGTGGGGCTACGAGCGGGTGCAGCTGATAATACAGGAATAAGTGGCGCAGCCGCTTTTCCACAACCTAGACTGAGATAAGCTGATCCCCGCGGTGATTGAGTTCACCGCGGGGATTTGTCTGTGGAGAAGGAAATGAAATGTCGATACCAAGCTGGCTGCGACAGGAAAGGCAGCTTCGAATTAATACATGGGAACTACTGGAAACCCGTAGTCAACCATGCTAGATTTTGAATGGGATGAACAAAAGGCGGCGATGAACCTCGCCAAGCACGGCGTCAGCCTTTCCGACGCCTCCGCAGTTTTTAAAGACCTATTCGCCTTCGATACCGAAGACAGATCGATGGATTACGGTGAGATCAGACGACGCATCATCGGACTCGGCAATGGTCGCTTCCTGACTGTCATCTATACCGAGCGTGGTGAAACGATCCGGCTCATATCAGCCAGAAAAGCAACGCGGGCGGAGCGTCGGGAGTATGAAGATGCCAGATAGTAAAAAACAGCAATCGAACTGGGCTCGCTTTGACGCCATGAGCGACGATGAAGCGGAAGCCAATGCGCTCGCGGACCCGGACAACCCACCCATGACGGGCGAGCAGATCCGCTCCGCTCCCCGCATGCAGCAGGTCAAGGTCATCCGACGCGCGCTCGGCCTGACCCAGGAAGAGTTTTCCGGCCGCTACCAGATTCCGCTCGGGACGTTGCGCGACTGGGAGCAAGGCCGATCCGAACCGGACCAGCCGGCAAAGGCATATCTGAAGGTGATTGCGGTCGACCCGCAAGGTACGGCGGAGGCGTTGGTGAAAGGCGCTGCATAGTTTCAATAGACGCCGAATGCTGCTTCGCCAGCCTCCATGGCAATGGTCCGCCGGGTCGCAATGAGACGGTCAGAATAAAGGTTGGACTCAAGTCCAACGAGACGGCGTCAGAAATCGCCCAATGCGTATCCGGCGCCGCGCACGGTCCGGATCACGTTGTCGGACTTGCCGAGGCTGATGACTTTGCGAAGCCGGCCGATATGGACATCGATGGCGCGCTCATCGACAGTCGTGTCGTCGCCCCATAGGGACGCCTTGAGCTCCGAGCGGGAATAGACCTTGCCCGGCGTCCGCATCAGGAATTCAAGGAGCTTGAACTCCTTCGGCCCGAGCTTGACCTCACGTTTCTGCCGGTGAACCCGATGGGCTTCCCGGTCAAGCGTGAGATCGCCGACCTTCAGCATATGGTCGAGAAGCGCCGGGTTCACGCGCCTGAGCAGGTTCTTCACACGGACAACGAGCTCGACCGGGGAGAATGGCTTTAGGAGGCAATCGTCGGCACCCGCCGCGAGTGCTATGAGGTGAAGGCCTTCGCCACCCGACGGCACAAGGAGGATGATCGGAAGGCGCGACAGGACAGGGTCGAGACGCACCTCGCGGCACACCTCGAGACCTCGCACGCCCGGAAGATCCGAACTCATGACCAGGATATCCGGCGGAACCGCTTTCAAGCGATTTGAGATCTCGGCTCCACTTGCCAGCATCGATACGACGAAGCTGTCGGCCACGAGGGCTTTCCGCAATATCAGGCGGAACGACTCGTCGTCGTCGACCAACAGGACCCGCGCGCTCATCTCGTGGCCACCAACTATGTTTCCATGGAGTATCCGGCGCCGCGGACGGTGCGGATGACATCCTGCATGTTGGAGAAGTTGAGTGCCTTGCGGAGTCTTCCCACATGGACGTCGACCGTACGCTCGTCGACGTAGATGTCATGGCCCCAGACGCCGTCCAGAAGCTGCGAGCGGGAAAAGACCCGCCCCGGCGCCGCCATCAGGAATTCGAGCAGGCGGAATTCGGTCGGGCCCAGACGCACTTCGCGGCTCTTGCGGTGGACGCGATGGGTTTCCCGATCAAGTTCGATATCGCCGCAACGGAGAACGCTTGAGAGCACCTCCGGACGGGCCCGGCGCAGCATGGCCTTGACGCGCGCCATCAGTTCCGGCGTCGAGAAGGGTTTTACCACATAGTCGTCGGCGCCGGTGGCGAGGCCGCGAACACGTTCGCTCTCCTCGCCGCGGGCCGTCAGCATGATAATCGGCAGGCGCTCGGTTTCCGGGCGCATGCGCAGCCGGCGGCAGAGTTCGATGCCGGAAACGCCGGGCAGCATCCAGTCCAGGATCAGAAGGTCCGGTACCCGCTCCTGAAGCCGAATTTCGGCTTCGTCGCCCCGCAAAACGGTATCGACCTCATAACCCTCGGCTTCCAGATTGTAGCGAAGAAGCACGCTCAGCGCCTCTTCGTCTTCTACGACAGCGATTTTCGGCAGCATTCTTGGCCTGCTCCGTCAGTTCTATTCGGTGATCGCGCCGAGCGTGTTCGACGAGTCGTCCTTCGGACGATCGCCTTCCGGCTGGGCGCCTGTCGTCATGTAGTAGATGGTCTCGGCGATGTTGGTGGCGTGGTCGCCGATACGCTCGATGTTCTTGGCGCAGAACAGAAGATGCGTGCAGGTGGTGATGTTGCGCGGATCCTCCATCATGTAGGTGAGGAGTTCGCGGAACAGCGAGGTGTACATCGCGTCGATTTCCTCGTCGCGGCTGCGGATCGCCTCGGCCTTTTCCGCCGAACGCGTCGCATAGACGTCGAGGACGTCCTTGAGCTGCACGAGGGCGAGATCGGAGAGATGTTCGAGGCCGCGGGCGAGCTTGCGCGGAACGCCGGTGCCCTGAACCGCGATGACGCGCTTGGCGGTGTTCTTGCCAAGGTCGCCGACGCGCTCCAGATCGGAGGCGATGCGCAGCGAACCGACGATCTCGCGAAGGTCGGCTGCAACCGGCTGGCGGCGGGCGATCGTGATGATCGCCTTGTCGCCGATCTCGCGCTCGGCGTGATCGAGGATCACGTCGTCGGAGATGACCTTCTGGGCGAGTGCGGCGTCGGAATTGACCAGCGCCCGCACGGCGTCCGAGCACATCTGCTCGGCGAGGCCACCCATTTCGGAAATGCGGCGGCTCAGGTATTTCAGTTCGTCGTCATAAGCCGACAGGATATGGGTCGATGCCATCTTCTAGTCCTCAAAATTGATTTTCAGGCGGCACAATCGGCTGGATCAGCCGAAACGGCCCATGATGTAATCCTGGGTGCGCTGATCGTCGGGATTGGTGAACATCTTGTCGGTGTCGTTCTCCTCGACGAGCTGGCCGAGATGGAACATGGCGGTGCGCTGCGACACGCGGGCAGCCTGCTGCATCGAATGCGTCACGATCACGATCGTGTAGTTGGCACGCAGCTCATGGATGAGTTCTTCAACCTTGGCGGTCGCGATCGGGTCGAGAGCCGAGCAGGGTTCGTCCATGAGGATGACTTCCGGCGACACGGCGATCGCACGGGCGATGCACAGACGCTGCTGCTGGCCGCCGGAGAGGCCGGTGCCGGATTCGTGCAGGCGATCCTTCACTTCGCCCCAGAGACCGGCGCGCTGCAGGCTCGCCTCGACGATCTGGTCCATGTCGGCCTTGTTCTTGGAAAGACCGTGGATGCGCGGACCGTAGGAAATGTTCTCGTAGATGGTCTTCGGGAACGGGTTCGGCTTCTGGAACACCATGCCGACGCGGGCGCGAAGTTCCACGACGTCGATGTTATTGTCGTAGATATCGTCCGTGTCGAGGGTGATCTTGCCTGTGACGCGGCAATTCTCGATCGTGTCGTTCATGCGGTTGAGGCAGCGCAGGAAGGTGGACTTGCCGCAGCCGGAAGGACCGATGAGAGCCGTCACAGTGTTTTCGCGGACGTTGAGGTTGACGTCGAAAAGCGCACGCTTTTCGCCGTAATAAACCGAAACGTCCTTGCCGATCATCTTGTGGGAAGCATCGCTCATCTTTTGGTCCAGCGCCTTTTCTACTGCCGATTCTGACATCATATTCATTGTCATACTCCTTCTACCAGCGCCGCTCGAAGCGACGCCGCAAGAGAATTGCGCCAACATTCATTAGGATGAGGAACAGGAGCAGGATGATGATTGCTCCCGAGGTACGCTCGACGAACGCGCGCTCCGCTTCGTTCGCCCACATGTAGATCTGGACCGGCAGCGCCGTCGACGGGTCAAGCGGCGTGGTCGGATAGTTGGCGACGAAGGCCACCATGCCGATCAGCAGCAGCGGCGCGGTTTCGCCGAGTGCGTGGGCCAGGCCGATGATGGTGCCGGTCAGGATGCCCGGCATGGCAAGCGGCAGGACATGGTGGAAGATCGTCTGCATCTTCGATGCGCCGAGCCCGAGGGCCGCCGCCCGGATCGAAGGCGGCACGGCCTTCAGCGCCGCGCGGGTCGCGATGATGATCGTCGGCAGCGTCATGAGGGTGAGCACCAGACCGCCGACGAAGGAGGCGGAACGCGGCAGGCCCATGAAGTTGACGAAGACCGCCAGACCGAGAAGACCGTAGACGATCGAGGGAACGGCCGCGAGGTTGTTGATATTCACCTCGATCAGGTCGGTGAACTTGTTCTTCGGGGCGAACTCCTCGAGATAGATCGAGGCGGCGACGCCGATCGGCAGCGCCAGGACAAGCACGATCAGCATCATGTAGAACGAGCCGATGAGCGCGACGCCGACGCCGGCGGCTTCCGGACGGCTCGATGCGCCGTTGACGAAAATGCCGCTGTTGAAATGCTTGGCAAGCGCACCGCTGTCGGAGAGCTGCGTCATCCAACCGAGCTGCTGGTCGTTGATCTTGCGGTTCTCCTGGCCGACGTTGAGGTCGATCTGGCCCTTGTAGGCCGAGTCGATATCGCCGGAGGCGAGCAGTCTTACCGTCTGCGTCGTTCCGATGATCGCCGGATTGGCGACCACCAGGTCACGCAGCTGAACGCGGACACCATCCGACAGCATCTGGCTGACTGCGCGGGCTGCGACACGGTCGTCCACGCTGACGTTGAGCAGCTTGGCGAGCGCGTTGCGGGCGACGACCGGATAGTTCGCCGTCATCAGCTTCTGCGGGTTGGTGGCCCTTTCGTTCTGCGGGTCGATGATCTGCTGCGAGAACTCGACCGGCATGGTGATCATGGTCTGCTGGAAGGCGGTGTATCCCTTGGAGACCACCGACCACAGGAGAAGCATCAGGAAGATGATGCCGAAGGAAAGCGCGGCGATGCCATAGGCGCGGAAGCGACGCTCGGCGGCGTAGCGGCCCTTGATGCCGATATCGCGACGGACGGACTTGGCCTTGGGGATGCCGGCGGCGGGAGAAACCACATCGGTCATTCGTACTGCTCCCGGTATTTGCGCACGATATAGAGCGCGTAGATGTTGAGGCAAAGCGTGATGGCGAACAGCGTGATGCCCAGCGCGAAGGCAACCAGGGTCTGCGGCGAGGTGAACTCAAGGTCACCCGTCAGCTGGTTGACGATCTTGACGGTCACGGTCGTCATCGGCTCGAACGGATTGATCTGCAGGCGGGCGGCAACACCGGCCGCAAGCACGACGATCATGGTTTCGCCGACGGCGCGCGATGCGGTCATCAGGAGAGCGCCGACGATACCCGGCAGAGCTGCCGGCAGGACGACCTTCTTGATGGTTTCCGACCGAGTGGCGCCGAGACCGAGCGAGCCGTCACGCAGGGCACGTGGCACTGCCGTGATGATGTCGTCCGATAGCGAGGACACATAGGGGATAAGCATGATGCCCATGACGAAACCAGCCGTCAGAACGCTCTGTGCCTGTATGAAGTTGGCATAGTCGCCGGTGACGAGGCCGTTCAGCTGCGAAGAAATGTCGCGAAGGAACGGACCGACCGTCGTCAATGCGAAGAAGCCGTAGACGATGGTCGGAATGCCGGCGAGCACTTCGAGCAGCGGCTTGGCAACCGAGCGGACCTTCGGCGAAGCATATTCCGACATGTAGATTGCCGAAAAGAGACCGATCGGAACCGCGAAGAGCATCGCGACGAAACCGATATAGAGCGTGCCGAGCAGCAGCGGAATGAGACCGAACTGACCTTCGGAGCCACCCGAACCCGCAGCGGCAAAACGCGGGTCCCATACCGTGCCGAAGAAGAATTCCCAGGCGGGAATGGCGGTGAAGAAGTGGGCAGCTTCCGTCAGCATCGATGCGACGATGCCGACGGTGGTCAGAATGGCGATCGAAGACGCGACGACGAGGCTGCCGAGGATCACTTTTTCCACCCGGTTGCGGGCGCGGAAGCGCGGCGCGATCTGGCGATAAGCAAAGAGGGCGCCGCCGATGGAAGCCCCCAGAACAATGATCGTCATGAGGATACGGCTGACGAAGGTCATCCTGTTCAGCTCGGCAGCGGCCTTGACCATGAAGGGCTGCGGATCACCCGCAAGCGGAACGCCCTTGGCGCCAAGCGCAGCACGAAGCTCCACCGGATTATTCTCGATGCGGGCGATTTCGTCGCCAGTCAGCGCATTCATGCCGCGGGCAATCGAGGTAATCATGCCGTAGCTCAGGCCCTGCTCGGCCTGCGATTGGGTTTTCACCTCTTCGGGAAACGCACCGCGCACCGAGGAGCTGATATACATGGGGCTGGCGACCAGCCAGACAAAAAGAATGACGACGGCCGGCAAGATCGCCCAGACGGCGACAAAAGAACCGTAATATCCAGGCCGCGAATGAAGTTTGGAGGAAATTCCTCCGACCAGTGCCATTGCATACCGGGCACCGGCGACGTAACCGGCTATGCCGATTATCGCCAAAATCAACAATATTAGTGATGTGTTCATCATAATCCCCCGGCGTACCGCCTTCGGCGGCAACCCATCACCGCCCAGCTCCGTTCATCGGAACCGATCGCATCGCCGTCGCGCCTCGCGCAACACCATCGCCGCAAAACCGACGATTCCCCACCGAGGCAAAAGCCTGCGGTCGGAGAGAAACGGCGCCGCCAGGAGCGGCGCCGTTCTTTTGATTACATGGTCTTGCCAGCGGTAAAGTCCTTGCGGGCCTGTTCGCGCTGGGCGTCCGGAGCGGCAACCAGACCGTACTCGATGAGCGGCGAGTCAGGGCCGATCATGTCGTCGGAGAGGAAGAACTCGACGTATTCCTTGAGGCCCGGGACGACGCCCAGGTGAGCCTTCTTGACGTAGAAGAACAGCGGACGGGAAACCGGATAGGTGCCGTCAGCGATCGTGGCTGCGGTCGGCTTGATGCCGCGCATGGTGGCGACCTTCAGCTTGTCGGCGTTGTTTTCGTAGAAAGCGAGGCCGAATACGCCGACGCCGGTCTTGTTGGCAGCGATACGAGCGAGCGTCTCGGTGTAGTCGCCGTCGATGTCCACGGCAACGCCGTCCTTGCGAACAGCAACGCAAGCCTTGGTCTGGGCGGCCTTCTCAGCGAGCTCCTTGGCGATGACGTCGGTTGCGCCGGAATCCTTGCAGCCTGCAGCAAGAACGTTCAGTTCGAAAACTTCGCGCGTGCCGTGCTTTTCGCCCGGGATGTAGGCGGCGATCGGGCCCTTCGGAAGCGTCGGGTTGATCTCCGACCAGTTCTTGTAGGGGTTGGCGACGAGCTTGCCATCAACAACGACCTGAGCGGCGAGAGCCTTGTAGATGTCCTTCGGCTCGAGCTTCATGTCGCCGTTGCTGCTGGCGGTCGCGAAAACGATACCGTCGTAGCCGATGCGGATTTCCTGGACGTCGGTGACGCCGGCCGCCTTGCAGGCTTCGGCTTCAGACTTGTTGATCGCGCGGGAAGCATTTGCAATGTCGATCGTGGCTTCGCCGACGCCCTTGCAGAATTCCTTGAGGCCGGCGCCGGTGCCGCCCGACTCGACGATCGGGGTCTTGAACTTCGGGAAGGCTTCGCCGAAAGCTTCCGCAACGATCTTCGCATAGGGAAGAACGGTGGAGGAACCGGCAACCTGAACCTGATCGCGAGCCGTTGCGACGCCTGCGGTGGCCAGCAGAATTGCGGCTACAGCGCAGCTTCCTAGATACTTCTTCATGGATTTCTCCCTTGGAATTCGGATTGACGCTTGGGCGTCGGCTACCCTCTATCTGTTGCTCATTACAGTTTTGTGACAGATTTATTTCATTTGTGAAAAGGACGCGCCCCAGCATTTGCACAGGTTTGCACCCTCCGTGCCCGCTCCGGCAGAAAGGACGGATATGGGTTATGACAGCAATATTGGCGAGGATCACCGGCGGCGCGGTCATTCCCCAGATGGGAAAGCCCAGGAAGATAGGCCCCCCGCGATATCGCCTTCAAGAGCGTGCGTTTCGGAATTTTATGGCTCACGCCCCGCCTCCTCCGTCAGGACTCGTACTTGTAGAGCGCCGCGCGATTGAACGGATCGATCTTCAGCGTCGAGACCCCTCGGAGGGCATCACCCCGCGGATCCGTGGCCGCCTCACACCTTGCATCGATCAGCATCGTCGTCCTCGCGGCAGTGTCGTACGGCTTCCATGAAGATTGGTGCAGGCTCCCGATGAGACCAATGTCCCCGCCCCACCGGACCTTGGTCCCGAAGGCAGGCTCATTGGTCCTAATCCCATGGATTTATATCCGCCTCTGCGCCAGAATGTACGGCATCCGAAAAGCCGCGAAGCGCAAAGCTTCTTGTGGCTTTGGCAATGCATATCAGGAGATGGATGAACATGAACAAGGTCCTCAAGAACGGCATCGTCGTCCTTGCGCTCGCCGCAGTGTCCGTCGGTGGAGGCGTAACCGGATTTCCGGACCTCGCCTTGGCCAAGGATGGCAATGGCGGCGGTAACGGCGGCGGTAATGGTGGCGGCGGCGGAAACGGCGGCGGCAAGGGCGGTGGTCGCGACGACGTCTCGAACCATGGGAATTCCGGCAAGAGCCGGTCGAACTCGGCCAGTCTCGGCTCCGGCAAAGAGCGGACGAAGAAGGATGCCGACCGCAAGGTCTCGAAGGCAACGCCAGCGGAGAAAGCCAAGCCGCAGGCCGCAAAAGTGGCAGGCCTAAGCTCACTGAAGCGCAACTACCACGCCTATCTCAACACCAACGATCCGCGGATGACCTCGCTCTCGGCCTACGTGAACGCCTATGCGCAATACGAACTGACGAACGGCATCGATCCTGCCGCCACCGATCCCGAGCTCGGCGAGGCAGCACTTCGCGATGCGCTGGAGGATTTCGCGGGCGCACCGGTGAGCGACGAGGCCTTCGGGTGGGCGCAGGACGAGCTTGGCGTGGGGCCGGCCGTCGGCAAGATCGACCAGGTCCGCGACCAGCTCGACACCGACGCGGCTCTCTGAGAACCGCCCATTATACCAACGGCGCCGTAGGCCTTCCGGCATACGGCGCTTTATAGATTGTCGAACCGCAACAATGCCCTCTCCAGATCCGATGGATCCGGAGAGTTTTTTTGCGGGACTAGAACTTGTAGTTCACGCCAGCCTTGAGCGTCTGGTCGCGCACGTCGGTCCTGGAGGAGACGCCGCCGGAGGTGCTGCGGACGTCGTTGGTCATGGTGTAATTGTATTCGACCCGGGCCGACAGGTTGTCGGTGAGCTTCTGCTCGACGCCCGCGCCCAGGATCCAGCCCGGCTTCCAGCCGTCCGGACCGGACGTGCCGTTCTTGCCGCCGAAGCTGGTGAGCGCAGCACCCGCGGTGCCGTAGACGAGCGTCTGGTTGAAGCCGACGCCAGCCTTGGCCTTGGCGGCCACGCGGCCCTTTTCGGTGATCTTGCCGCCCGGTACGCGGCTTTCCACGTTGCCGAGATGCGAGGCTTCGATTTCCGCGCCGACGACGCCGGAATCGAGGTCCATGTTGTAGCCGCCGTGAGCGCCGAGAACGAGGCCCTTGTCGCCATCGAACGGGTTCAGCTTGCGGGATGCCATGCCGAGATCGGCACCGACATAGGCGCCCCCCCAGCCCGCCTTCGGCGCGCCGGCAGGTTCGTTATAGGCCGGCGGTTCGGAATAGGGCGCGAGGTCGGCAGCCCAGAGGGGCGTGGCGAAAGATGCGGCGAAGATCGCCAGGGCGAAGGGCTTCTTGTTCATGGTCTTGGCTTTACTCCGTACAGCACCTGCGTCGCGAACACATGCAGGCGGTTACTCAAAAGGTTACGCACCGCGCGGCAGTCTCGGTCATCCCAACCAAGCCCCTCAGGCCCGGACCGCCGGCAAGTATCCATTCATTTTTCACGAATTCATAAACACTTCCTTAACTCGCCGGCCGCGAGTGGCAGAGAACCGATCAACAAGTGTAACAGCATCGGGAGCAGGGTCCCGCGCCGATGGATTGAAGCAGCGGCGCCGGAACAGGTTCTCTACGGATGATGTGGACATCAGAGGAGCACGCAGCTTTAGCGCGCCGTCTCCGCTCTTCATCAATCCGTCGCCGCCGCAAGAATTTGGCCGCCATTGCGCTCCTGGACGAGCAGAGCACGTTTCTCGTTGGGCTTTGCCGGCGGGATCGTCCGGCTTTGTGGCTTGCCGTCCCATAGCCCAAGATGCGTCAGTTGGCGCACCACATGTGCATGGGGCAGTGTCTCGCCGGCATTTTCGCCGCGTGCCACGGGAACTTCGACAAGGCCCGCATCATAGCGGATCAGCCAGATATCGGCAGGCGAAGCCGGTTTGCCGCCGCCATCGATCGCGACCGTGTCGCCCTTCAGGCGCACCGCAGGTCCGGCAAGCGGCTTTTCTGCTGCGATCAGGCTGCGGACTTCACCGAGATCCTGGCCAACCGCGGAAGTGCGGCCATTGATGACCATCTGAGGCGTGAATGGGCTCGACTGGCCGAGTGCCGGTTCGTAGGTCACCTGGCGCTGAGTGAACTCCTCCCTGCCGAAAATGTCCTTCCAGCCGAGGTAGTCCCAATAGGTCACGGCGAAGCTGAGCGCCAGGATGTCGGGATCGCTGCTCAGCTTGACCAGATTGGCATTGGCGGGCGGGCACGACGAACACCCCTGGCTCGTAAACAGTTCGACCACCACCGGATTTCGCGCCCCGGCCAAGGCGGGCGCGGCGCCGAGAAGGCTCAGGGATGCGGCGGCGAATGCGAGACGAAACGAATTCCGGTTGTTCACGGGGATGCTCCTTGCAACGTGGCCATTGCAGCCTCATTCGCGGCAGGCAGCACCCCGGTTACAGGCTCACGCTTTAGTGACCATTCGGGCTCGACCATGGACGTCGCCACACGTTGAACGGGTGCGTCGGCAACCACCCCGCCTCAGCTAAAATCGTTAAATAAATCGGCGTCAGGAACCAACCGTCGGCCGGCGTGTTGAGGGAACGCAATTCGACAACAAACTGTGTTCTTTCAGGAGGTTCACCATGGGACGCGGCATACTGCTCTGGCTTCTCGGCATCCCACTGCCGATCGTCATCCTTCTTGTTCTCTTCATGCGTTGAGGAGGCGGAAAATGCCCATTTCATCCGCAGGCTCCGCGATCGCAACTCCGGTGGAGTCGTCGAAATCTGCGATCGCATGGGGGCCGATCTTCGGCGGCGCGGTGGCTGCCACCGGCATCAGCCTCATCCTCATCCTTTTCGGATCCGGCCTCGGCCTCACCATGATCTCTCCCTGGTCGGGGGAAAGCAGTTCGGCCGCCACCGTCGGCATCAGCGCGGCGATCTGGCTGGTGGTGGTGCAATGGCTGTCGGCGGCGCTCGGCGGATATCTGACCGGTCGGCTGCGCACCAAATGGGCGGCCGTGCATACCGACGAGGTGTTCTTCCGCGATACCGCCCACGGCTTCGTCTCCTGGGCCGTCGCCACCGTCTTCGTCGCAGGTTTCCTGGCGTCGTCGCTCGGCTCGCTGGCGAACACCGGAGCGCAGGCTTTCGGATCGGCGGCATCGACCGCAGGCATCGCCGGTACCGCAGTGGCCGCGTCCTCGTCGGATAGCGGGTCCGGCGGCACGGACATGGCGACGTCGTACTTCACAGATGCGCTGCTGCGTCCGCAGCAGGCCCAGGCCCGAGCCCAGAACGATGACGGGGCGGCAACCGCGGAAGTGTCGCGCATTCTTCTCAACGGTGCCGTCCAGGGCGGCGTTCCGGAAGACGACAAGGCCTATCTGGCAACGATCGTCGCTGCCCGCACCGGCCTTTCGCCGCAGGATGCCCGCGCTCGCGTCGATGCGGTCCTGAAGCGGATCGACGATGCCAAGGTCGCGGCCCAGAAGGCAGCGGACGAGGCCCGCAAGGCAGCCGCCACGACCGCCTTGGTCGGCTCACTGTCGCTGCTCGTCGGCGCATTCATTTCGTCGGCGGCAGCCGCACTCGGCGGTCGTCAGCGGGACGAGGAGGAAGACCTGCTGGTCGCGACACGCTACTGACCACCGAGACCCTGATGGAGCGGCCATGCGAGAGCTTGGCCGCTCTTTTCGCGTCTATTGCTTGACGGCGCGGATGTGCAGGAAGATCGGCGCGACGCGGGTGTCGGCGACGACCGGTTCGGCCCGCGCCACCTCTTCGGATGCCATCGGCTCGCCAAAGGCCTCGATCACCAGCCCGGCGCCGACGATCATCGACACCCAAGTGGTCAGCGTCCGGTGGAAACGCGGCACCGCAAACGGCGTCAGCTTCGCCCGCTCCTCGGCCGGAATGTCCGAAAACAGCCAGCGTTCGATGCGCCCGTCCGTCTCGTCGAAATAGTCGGCCACCTGGATGGCGACCGCCTCGCCCGTCTCGTCACGGATGTTCTTGCGCGTCGGCGGCATGAAACAGGGATGCAGGATCGAGAACTGCAGGAAGCCGCCGGGCTTCAGCACACGGTAAATGCCCTTCAGAACCCCTCGCTGATCGGCCATGTCCATCATCGACATGAAGGCGGTGACGAAATCGAAGCTCTCGTCCGGGAAATCGATCCCCTGCCCGTCGCCGAGCACATAGGCAATGCCGAGCGGATCGGCAGCTTCCGTCTCGCGGGCGTAACGGATGAAGGTCGGGGCGATGTCCAGCCCGGTCATCTCGGCCCCGCGCCGCGCGACCTCGCGGGTATTGGTGCCCTCGCCGCAGCCGAGATCGAGCCCTTTCAATCCGGCGACCGGCGGCAGCATCTCGAGGAAGGCCGGCGTATTCAGCGCATCCCGGTATTTGTCGTAGCCGGCCCGCGAATAGATCGTCCAGGTCTCGGCATTGCTCTCCCAATGGGCGCCGACATCCGTCGCATCCATGCTCGGCCTCCTCTCGATCGTCGAATGGGCCGCGAGCTATACCGCCACGCGATGACGGTGGAAAGACGGGGAAGAGACGGAAAAGGAAAAGCCTCCCGGCAGCCGAAACCGCCGGAAGGCATTTGCGAGAACCGGTCCCTGGGGTCAAAAAACCGGAAAGCGATTGCGGTGGAAACGGGATACCTCCTCGCGAAAGCCGATATCGCGCAGCAGGTGTTCGTCGATCATGGGCAGGGTCCTGAGCCTCGCCCGGCCGCGCTCGCCATCGGCATCCTTCACCGTGACGCAGGGGTCGAGCCAACGGCCGGAAATCAGGGCGATGGCGCCAAGCAGTGTTGTGGCAGCCATGCTCCTCCCTCCCGCCTCAGGCCGCGGCCGCCTGCAGACAGGCGTCGCAGATCGCCTGCAGATGCCGGTGGTCGGTGCCGCAGCAACCGCCGAGCACCCGCATCGCCGGATAGTTCTGGCGGAGCGAGCGGTAGCGGGCGCCGAGGTCGAGCGGATCGCCGATATCCAGTTCCGTCGAATCGTCGAGTTCCTGATGGCTCTTGGCGGACGCGTTGGCTCGGATGCCGGAGATCCGCTTCACCCAGCTTTCGCCGCGGGAAAGCGCCTGCTCGAAATGGGTGGGGTGGGCGCAGTTGACCATGTAATAGGCCGCGTAACCATCGGTCGCCGCATCGGTTTCCTCGATCGCCGCCCGCAATGTCTTGCCGTTGACCAGCCGGCCGTCCGTCTCGACCGTGAAGGACACGATGCAGGGCATGCCGACGCGCCTAGATGCCCGGACGATGCCGACCGCCTCGCCGATATTGTTCATGGTGATCGCCGAGATCATGTCGGCCTCGCTGTCGGCGAAGGCTTCAGCCTGGAAGGCGTGATAATCCTCGGCTGCCTGAGGCTCCATGTTGCCGTCCTTGTAGCCGTCGCCGCGCGGACCGATTACGCCGTTGAGTACGATCGGCCGGCTCGGCCGTTCCCAGAGCCGACGCAGTTTTTCGATGTATTCGACCGAGCGGATATTGAGCGCCCTCAGCGCGTCGCGATCGTAACCGAGCTGCGGCCCCCAGTCGGCATTCGCACGCCAGGTCGGCGTGTCGAGGATGAAGCCGAGGCGGTGATCGCGGGCGATCGCCAGATAGGTCTCGTAATAGGCGGTCAGTTCCTCGCGGCCGGCGGCGTTGTCGAGCAGCGGAAAAGCTGCGAAGGCCGGAAGGTCGATGCCGCGATGGAAGACCAGCGTCGTCTCCAGACCTCCGTCGGAAAGAAAATCGCCGCTGTTGATCTGCGGCAGGTTGTGGCGATACTTGGCCATCGTCTGTCTCCTGTGGTAAACATGACGAGCGGATCCCGGATATTGCTCTCGGCCGCTCAGTGAATGACCGTTTTTCGCAGATTTACGTGCGGGGCTTCTAGTAAGCTCATGGTACAGCCGAGCATGCTTTTGAAATTTGTCCGGGTTTACGGGAGGTTAGCATGTCTCAGAGGGCAGAGAATCTCGGCGCCGCCGCCGTGAGGCCACGCGAAACTGTACCGGCGGTCAAGTCTTCGGAGACACGAGAGACGCGCAAAGGAGCAGCCACCCGCGACCGCATCATGGAAATTGCGGAAACGTCCGTGCTCGCCAAGGGCTTTGCCGCCACGTCGATCGACGAACTGATCGCCGAAGCCGGCATCACCAAGAGCGGGTTCTTCTACCATTTCAAGGACAAGAACGAGCTGGCGCGCGAGATGCTGCGCCGCTATGTCGCCGAAAACGACCAGGTCTTCGACGACATCTTTGGCCGAGGCCGGGAACTCAGCGACGATCCGCTGCAGGCTTTCCTACTGGGGCTGAAGTTCCTGAGCGAACTGGTGCGCGATCTGCCGGGCGGCCATCCAGGCTGCCTGATCGCGGCCGTCTGTTATCAGGAGCGGCTTTTCGATCATGAAGTCTTGAAGCTGAACTCGGATTCGATCCGGTCCTGGAACGCGCGCTTTCTCGAGCATATCGAGGAGATCGCAGCGGTTTATCCGCCCCGCGAACCGGTGGCTCTGGCAGATGTGGCGAACATGCTGTCCTGCATCATGGACGGGGCGATTATCATGTCCAAGGCGCTAAAGGATCCCCGGCAACTGGAGCGGCAGATCCTTGCCTACCGCTCCTATATAAAACTGCTGTTTTCCAGATAAGCGAACCGACGTTACTGCAGCGTACGCTGGAAAGTCTGCATGTCCGCCGGAGTGCCGGGAGCGACACCGGCTTCGCCGCCATCGAGGCCGGTCGCGACGACCGAGACGCGGAACTTGCCGTCGAGATTGCGGTCGAAGATCGCGCCGACGACGATGTCGGCATCGTCCATGACTTCGTCGCGGATGCGGCTTGCGGCTTCATCCACCTCGAACAGTGTCATGTCGGAACCGCCGGAAATCGAGATCAGCACGCCCTTGGCGCCCTTCATCGAGATGTCGTCGAGCAGCGGGTTGGCGATCGCGGCTTCGGCGGCGAGCAGAGCGCGGCCGTCGCCGGAAGCTTCGCCGGTGCCCATCATCGCGCGGCCCATGCCCTTCATCACCGATTTCACGTCGGCGAAATCGAGGTTGATGAGGCCTTCCTTGACGATCAGGTCGGTAATGCAGCCGACGCCGGCAAACAGCACCTTGTCGGCGGTCATGAACGCGTCGGCAAACGTGGTCTTGGCATCGGCAATGCGGAACAGGTTCTGGTTCGGAATGACGATGACGGTATCGGCGGCGCGGCGCAGTTCCTCGATACCGGCATCGGCCGTCTTCATGCGGCGGTTGCCTTCGAAGGTGAAGGGCTTGGTGACGACCCCGACGGTGAGGATGCCGGCATTGCGGGCCGCCTGGGCGATGACCGGTGCGGCACCGGTGCCGGTGCCGCCGCCCATGCCGGCCGTCACGAAGCACATATGCGAGCCGGAGAGGTGATCCATGATCTCGTCGATCGATTCTTCCGCCGCAGCGCGGCCGATTTCCGGCAGCGAACCGGCCCCGAGGCCTTCGGTCACGTGGGCGCCGAGCTGAATGCGGCGGGATGCCTTGGAGGTCGCCAGAACCTGCGCGTCGGTATTGGCGGCAACGAAATCGACGCCCGCCAGCTCCTCGGCGATCATGTTGTTGATGGCGTTGCCACCGCCGCCGCCGACGCCAATCACGGTGATCTTCGGCCGCATTTCGGTGATCTGGTATTTTTTGGCGTCCGTCATCACAATCTCCTTGGCATCGGCACCCGCCGGCCGGGCGGCCTCGTGGCACCCGAATCACTTGTATTTTAGCTCGGCAACAAGGCAGAGGCTTGGCGAAAGAACAAGCCCGGTGCTGCAGAAAGCGGCCGAATGAAATTTTCCACAGGTTCGGTGGAACTTTTTCCCCTCAAAGCAATTGTGAGGATTCGATCACAAAAGAGAGAGGAGCCCAGCGTATCATGCCTACGTCCGCTGCACGTACGTCCATCGCCCCGCCGGATGAGCATATCCTCACCGTTCAGGAGGCCCTCGAACCGCTCTTTCTTGCGCTCGAAGAGGAAGCGGAGATCAAGATGGTTGCCGCTGCCGTCAAGGCCGGCTGGTCTGTGAAGGACGCCGTTGCCGCCATCGACGAGCTTCGCCGGACGGAACTCGTCGCCAGCAGAGCCCATTGACCCATCACAAAAACTCGTTCGCCTGACCGCCGGAGATGCCCTAGATCTACCGCACTGCTGAATGTAAGCGTCGGTGAGGATCATGACCATCAGGAATATCTGCATCTACGGTGCGGGCGCTCTCGGGGGCACGTTTGCGACAAAGATCGCGAGCGGGCTCGGCGCTGAGGCCAATGTCTCGGTCGTGGCGCGCGGCGCACATCTCGCCGCCATTCGCGACAAGGGCTTGACCGTCGAGCAGGGCGGCGATGCCGCGCCGCTCCACGCGCGTGTCACCGCCACCAGCGATCCGGCGGTACTGCCGAAACAGGACCTGATCGTTACCGGTCTCAAGGGACACCAGCTTGCCGATGCGGCCGAAGGCCTTGCGAGCCTTCTCAAGGAAAGCACGCGGGTCATCATGATCCTCAACGGCATTCCCTGGTGGTATTTCCATCGGGATTCCGGAAGCTGGCATGCGGAAAGACAGCTTCCGGAACTCGATCCGGACGGCAAGCTCTGGCAGCTGGTCGGGCCGGAACGGGTCATCGGCTGCGTCGCCTATCAGGGGGCGGAGGTGACCGAACCCGGCACCATCCGCCTCAATGGCGACGGCCGCTTTTTCCTCGGCGAACCATCCGGTGAGCTTTCGCCGGACCTAGTGTCGATCTCCGAACTTCTCGGCCGCGCCGGGCTCAACATCATCCCGACCCCGCGGATCCGCGACGAGATCTGGACCAAATTGATGGGCAACGCTGCATATAACCCGATCAGCGCGCTGACCCGCGGCCGGATGAACAGCATCATGGAAAATGCAGCGCTGGTCGCGCAGGTCGGCAAGGTGATGGCGGAAACCAAGGGCGTCGGCGAGGCGCTCGGCGCGGTCTTCAGCCGAAGCCTCGAAGAACAGCTCGGCCGATCGGGCGGCTTCGGCCCGGTCAGGACCTCGATGCTGCAGGACCTGCTTGCCGGAAAGGCGCTGGAGATCGTTCCGCTGACCGGCATGGTGGTGGCGCTTGGTAAGCTCGCCGGGGTGCCGACCCCCACTTGCGAAACGGTGCTGGCGCTGACGCTGCAGCTCGACCGGGAAAACCTCAGAAACTGATTCAAGTGCTTCCGAACGGGAATCCGCAGATGCCGGCAAGTGCTTGAAATCGAAGCTATGCCGGCTTTTCGGCCGGCATAGCTTTTGTTGCGGTTTTCACTTCTTCACCTGCTCCGCCCAGTTCGGTGCATTGCTCTTGCCATCCAGGAAAGGCAGCACGGTCGGCGCCAGGGTCGGCGATGCGAATGCCTCGTAATGGGTCAGATCGGGCAGGATCGCCAGCCGGTTCTTCGGCATGTTCTCCCGCATCCAGCCGGCATCCTTCAGGCCGCCGCCGAGCTTCTGATAAAACTCGACGATATGCTCCGGGCGCACCATGTCGCTGTCGCCGTAGACCAGCATGACCGGCATGGTCAACTTGGCGACCGCATCGGAGAAATCGTAGTCCCGGCCCATCAGGTCGCCCATGGCATCGAGGAGCCGCGGGAATTCGGAGACATCCGGCGCCACGGCCTTGTAGGAGATGAACATCGGCGTGTCCTTCATCATCTCGGCCATGGCACCGGTGACGGACTCCTGCTGCGGGATCATTTCCGGAAAGAAGCCGCGTTTGGCAAACGGCGCCGAGGCGATGACGAGCCGCCGCACCTTTTCCGGCGCCTGCGCGGCCATCTGCAGCGCGATGCCGCCGCCCATCGAATAACCGAGTACATCGACCTGGCGGTAGCCGAGTTCCGAGACGATCCTGCCCATGTCGGCGCCCATGGCTTCCAGGCTGATCGGACGCTTGCCGAGCGGGGTGCGGCCATGGCCCTGAAGATCGACGGCGATCACCTGGCGGTGCTCCGTCAGCGCCGGCATGATCGGGGCGAACATGTCGACGGAGCCGAGACCACCGTGGAGCAGCAGGAGCGGTTCGCCTTTCCCGCGGATCTCGTAATAATAGCTGATGCCGCCGGCCTCGACACGGCCCTTCTTCGATGGCTCGGCGGCGGCCGCCGCCTGCGATGCGGCCGATCTCGGCTCCTGCGTTTCGGCGAATGCCGGAACGAGCGATACGGCAAGGGCTGCGATTGCGGTGGCGATTATCCTGATCGACATGACGTCCTCCTCGGGGATCGGTGGTGATGCCCCAAGGACGGAGAGGAAGAGCCCGGGCCGACAATCCACGCTAAAAATTGTTCGCGCAAAGAAAATCCCGCCGCGAGGAGACGGCGGGACAGGCAGATTGGAGGTCAAAAAATTATTCTTGTACGGCGGCTGCAGGGGACGAAAGCCGCCTGATTGTCTTCGGCGCGGCATGGGGACTGTGCCGGCTGAAGCTGGTCTTCAAAAACTAAACACACAGGTAGCCGCTAGGTTCCACCATTCGTTAACGACATTTTGTTAAGATTGATGAACTTCTATGCTGGCATCAATGAGGCAGGAATGGCCGTACCGAATTTCCGCTTTACCCACTACGATCTGAAACCGCAGCGGGCGGGGACGACGATCGAGGTGACGTTGAATGCGGTCAACAACGTGCGCCTGATGAACGC
This sequence comes from Neorhizobium sp. T6_25, assembly GCF_002968555.1. Lineage (NCBI taxonomy): Bacteria > Pseudomonadati > Pseudomonadota > Alphaproteobacteria > Hyphomicrobiales > Rhizobiaceae > Neorhizobium > Neorhizobium sp. T6_25. Next base: position 128,667 of record NZ_PVBL01000015.1, on the reverse strand, counting down.
CGCCAACTTCCAGCGCTTTACCGAGCTTCTCGATTTCAAATATGTCGGCGGCATCGCCAAACGGTCCCCCATCCGCCTGGTGATCCCGGAGGCTGGCCACTGGCACGTCATCGTCGACATGGAAGGCCATCACGGGCTGGCGGAATCTTCCGTCAGGCTGATCGGCGCTCCGGCCAACGTTGTGGCCCAGAAACAGGCCTCCTGACCGCTTTCAGAAGAGGGTCATTTCGGGTATCGTTCCTTGCGAAGCTTGGCCCACCAATCGAGCCGCTTGCGGATATCACGCTCGAAGCCGCGCTCCGGCGGGTCGTAGAACGTCTGCCGACCCATCTTTTCCGGGAAGTAATCCTGACCTGAAAAAGCGTCCGGCTCATCGTGGTCGTAGCGATAGCCGTCGCCATACCCCTCGCCCTTCATCAGCTTGGTCGGGGCATTGAGGATGTGCTTGGGCGGCAGGAGCGAACCGTTTTCCTTGGCGGCGCGGGTGGCGGCCTTGAAGGCGGTATAGACCGCGTTCGATTTCGGCGCGGTCGCCAGGTAGACGCAGGCCTGCGCGAAAGCCAGCTCGCCTTCAGGCGAACCGAGATAATCGTAGGCATCCTTGGCGGCATTGCAGACGACCAGCGCCTGCGGATCGGCAAGGCCGATATCCTCGACCGCCATGCGCACCAGTCGGCGGCCAAGATAAAGCGGGTCCTCGCCGGCATCGAACATCCGCGCCAGATAATAGAGCGCCGCATCCGGATCCGAGCCACGCACCGACTTGTGGAGCGCCGAGATCAGATTGTAGTGGCCGTCCTGCGCCTTGTCGTAAACCGGAGCGCGGCGCTGGACGATCTGGGTGAGGCCCGTCGTATCGAAGACCTCCCCTTCCCGCGCGGCGCGCCAGACCTCTTCGGCGAGCGTCAGCACGGCGCGGCCATCGCCGTCGGCCATGCGGACAAGGCTGGCGCGCGCATCCTCGTCAAGCGGCAGCGGCTTGCCTTCGGCCTGTTCGGCTCGGGTGAGAAGCTCGCTCAGGCTTTCCTCGTCATGGCTGCGGAAGGTCAGTACCCGGGCACGCGACAGGAGAGCGGCGTTGAGTTCGAAGCTCGGGTTTTCGGTGGTGGCACCGACCAGGATGACGGTGCCATCCTCCATGACGGGCAGGAAACTGTCCTGCTGGGCGCGGTTGAAGCGATGTATCTCATCGACGAAGAGCAGCGTCTGGCGGCCGTCCATGCGACGCAGGCGCGCGGTCTCGAAGACTTTCTTCAAATCGGCGACGCCGGAAAAGATCGCCGATATCTGCTCGAAGGCGAGACCCGCCTCGCCGGAAAGCAGCCGCGCCACCGTGGTCTTGCCTGTGCCGGGCGGACCCCAGAAGATCATCGAGCCGAGCGAGCCGCTATCGATCATCCGCCGCAGCGCGCCGTCCTCGCCCGTCAGATGCGGCTGGCCGGTGACTTCGGCGAGCGACTTCGGCCGCAGGCGATCGGCAAGCGGCCGCCGGTTGGCGACCTCTTCCGGAACCTTGGGCGCGAAGAGATCACCGCTCATCGGAAGAACTGCCTGATGCGCTGGCCGCCACGCTCGATCTCGACCCGCCAGAAGCCTGGATCGTCGCCGAGCATGGTTTCCATGCCCTTGGTGCTGGTGACGGCAGTGCCGTTCAGGGAGATCAGGATGTCCTTTGGCTCGAAACCCAGCCGGGCGGCGGGAGAGTTGCGCGTCACGTCGGTCACGACCACGCCGGTCTTTTCAGCCGGGATGCGCAGTTCGGTCGCAAGCTTCGGCGACAGGTTGGCCACGCGAAGGCCCGCAAACGGATTGCGCCCCTCGATCAGCCGCTCGTCGCGGGGCGTTGTTTCCGGGGCGGTGTTGAGCGCCAGGTTCACCTGCCGCTGGCCGTCGGCGGTCTGGATGGTCAGCACCGCCTGCCTGCCGAGACCGGCGGTGGTCAGCCGGTAACCGAGAGCATCGGGATGCTCGACCGAAATGCCGTTGACGGCAGTTACCACTTCGCCGGGCTTCAGGCCGGCCTTGTCCGCCGGGCCGCCCTCAACAACGCGCGTCACCAGTGCACCGCGGGCGGTCTTGAGGCCGAGCGCTTCGGCCACATCCGAATTGACGGCATCGAAGCTCGCGCCGACGAAGGGGCGTTCGAAGCTCGTCTTGCCTGCGGCAGCCGTGGCGAGGAAGACTTTCACGAGATTTGCGGGGATCGCGAACCCGATGCCATTCGAGCCGCCGCCGCGGGAAAAGATCGCGGTATTGATGCCGATCAGTTCGCCGTTCATGTTCATCAGCGCGCCGCCGGAATTGCCCGGGTTGATAGAGGCGTCGGTCTGGATGAAGAAGCCGAAATCGCCGGTGGTGACCTGGTTGCGGGCAAGTGCGGAGACGATGCCGCTCGTCACCGTCTGACCAACGCCGAACGGGTTGCCGATCGCAAGCACCAGATCGCCGACTTCGGTGCGATCGGAATCACCTATGGCGAGAACCGGAAAAGGCTCCTTCGACTTGATGCGCAGCACGGCCAGGTCGATGCTCGCGTCCTTCAGCACCACGTCGCAGGGGAATTCGCGGCCGTCGGCGAGCGCGATCTTGATATCGTCGGCACCTTCGATCACGTGGTTGTTGGTCACGACCAGGCCGTCTGCGGCAAGGATGACGCCGGAGCCGAGCGACGACTGCTTTTCCGAACGGTTCGGCATACGCTGGCCGAAGAACTGCTCGAAGAAGGGGTCCCCCGCAAACGGATTGAGGCGCTGCACGACCCGTTCGGCATAGACGTTGACAACGGCGCCGGCCGTCTGCTTGACCAGCGGCGAGAAGGAGAGCTGCATTTCCTGACGGCTCTGCGGCACCACCTTTTCCTGGGCAAGCGCCGCAATGGGCATCAGAAGAACAAGAGCGAGAAGGCCGGTCGACACGCGTTTCGGCATGGTCAGCATGTAAGTCCTCATTTGAGAAAAATCCGGATCGATTTGTAGCGCGCAACGCTAGAAAGGAAAGGTGGCGGAACAACGGAGATTGTGGCGAAAACCGTCAAGCTTTCCTCCCTATATAGGGTCGAGATCGGGAGAAAAACATTGAACTGGCTGGCAGGCATGAAAGGTTGGGCGAAACGGTTGAAACGCGACGTTCTGGCGTTGTGGCTCGCCGCGCGCGACCGCCGCGTGCCGTGGCACGCCAAGCTGGTCGCCGGCGCGGTCGCGGCCTACGCGCTGTCGCCGATCGACCTCATACCCGATTTCATTCCCGTTCTCGGTTATCTCGACGATCTGCTGATCGTGCCGCTCGGCATCGCGCTTGCCATCAGGCTGGTCCCCGCGCCGCTGATGAGCGAGTTCCGCGCCAAGGCCGAGCGTTGGGCCGAGCGCCCCACCAGCCGCACCGGCCTCGCCTTCATCCTTTTCATCTGGTTCTCCTTTCTCGTCTTCGCTCTCTGGAGCCTCTGGGAACTGAGCTGACCTCCAGGCGTTGCGACTGGAGATCAGGAGTGCAGCAATGAGACGTTTTACCATCGCCGTCGGCATGTCGAGCCTTCTCGGCCTGACGCTTTCAGGCCTTCCCCGACCTGCGGCTGCCGCGAGTTTCGACTGCGAGCGGGCAGACCTTGCGGCCGACGAGAAGGTCATCTGCGACACCCGCACGCTCAACGATGCCGACGTGAAAATGGTCACCACCTTCGACATCCTCACCAGCCTGATGGCGATGGGAAACCGCGGCAAACTGCAGGACGAACAGAGCGCCTGGCTGAAGAAGCGGCAGGCCTGCGGCGAGGATGTCGAATGCCTCCGGGCGGCCTATGGCGAGAGGCTGAAGCAGTTGGATGAGGCCTACAAGAATTTGAACCGGCCGCTGTAGGAGCAACAACTCGGTCAGATGACCTCTATAAGTGTCTCGCCGCGCTCCAGAGCATCGATGATGTTCGGCAACGCTCTTTGGAACCAGGCCAGCAGATCGCGGCGGCGCGAATTCGGCAGGCGGACCCAGACGATGGGCGGCCCGCTCTGTGAAAGAGCTTTGCGCTGGGCGAAATCCTCATCCTTGGTGACAACGACCGCACCCGAGGCAGCCGCGAAATCCCATATTTCCGCGTCCGGGGCTGACTGAAGGCCGCAATCCGTGACATGTTCGGCGTCATGGCCGCGTTCGACGAGCCATCGTGCGAGGGCTGGCGGCAGTTGTGCATCCACCAGAAAGCGCATCAGGCAACGCGCAATACGGTGTGATCGCTTTGACGGGCGGCGTATTCGAGCGCGGCAACAATGTCCGGCGCTTCGAGCAACGGGAAGTCTTCCAGAATTTCTTCATGCGTTGCCCCTGAAGCCAGCAGTTCCAGGACATCTTTCACCCGGATGCGCAGCCCGCGGATTGTCGGGCGTCCCGAACAGATGTGCGGATCGAAAGTGATGCGATGAAGCTCGGACATTTCTCATCCCTCGGGCAACAGGAGCATCAGAATAGCACAAAGCGCCGACTCGTGAACCGGACGGCGCCTTGTGCTTTTCAACGCGGTGACCTGGGCCGTGTCTTATTCCGGCAATATCCGCACAGCGCCCTTGTCGGCACTCGCAGCAAATGCGGCGTAGGCCTTCAGGGCGGTGGTGACGTTGCGCTTGCGGGGCTGCGACGGCTTCCAGCCGGAGGCGTCCTGCTCTCTGCGGCGCTCGGCGAGCTCGGCGTCCGAAACGGCGAGGTTTATCGTGCGGTTCGGGATGTCGATCTCGATCTTGTCCCCTTCCCGCACCAGGCCGATCGTACCGCCATTGGCCGCTTCCGGCGAGGCGTGGCCGATCGACAGGCCCGAGGTGCCGCCGGAGAAACGGCCGTCGGTGATCAGAGCGCAGGCCTTTCCGAGGCCCTTCGACTTCAGGTAGCTGGTCGGATAAAGCATTTCCTGCATGCCAGGGCCGCCCTTGGGGCCTTCGTAGATGATGACCACGACGTCGCCCGCGACGATCTCGTTGGATAGGATCGCCTTGACGGCCGCATCCTGGCTTTCGAAGACGCGGGCCGGACCAGTGAACTTCAGGATCGAATCGTCGACGCCGGCCGTCTTCACGATACAGCCATCGATGGCGATATTGCCCTTGAGGACAGCAAGGCCGCCGTCTTTCGAGAACGGATGTTCGACGGAGCGGATGACGCCCGCCTCACGGTCGGTGTCGAGTTCGTCCCAGCGCGCTTCCTGGCTGAACGCCACCTGGGTCGGGATGCCGCCCGGTGCTGCGCGGAAGAAATTGCGGACTGTCTCGCTGTTGGTGCGGGTGATGTCCCAGCGGTCGATCGCATCACCGAGCGTTTCGGCATGGACAGTGAAGCACTCGCGGTTGAGCAACCCGCCCTTGTCCAGCTCGCCGAGGATCGACATGATACCACCGGCACGGTGGACGTCTTCCATATGCACGTCGGCCTTGGCCGGCGCCACCTTGGAGAGGCAAGGAACACGGCGCGAGAGCTGGTCGATGTCGTCAAGGTTGAAATCGACCTCGCCTTCGTAAGCCGCGGCAAGGATGTGAAGGACGGTGTTGGTGGAGCCGCCCATGGCGATGTCGAGCGTCATGGCGTTCTCAAAAGCCTGCTTGGTGGCGATCGAGCGCGGCAGGACGGAATAGTCTTCCTGCTCGTAGTGGCGGCGGGCGATATCGACGATCAAGTGACCGGCCTCGACGAACAGGCGCTTGCGGTCCGCATGGGTTGCCAGCACGGAGCCATTGCCGGGCAGAGACAGGCCGAGCGCTTCGGTGAGGCAGTTCATCGAATTGGCGGTGAACATGCCCGAGCACGAGCCGCAAGTCGGACAGGCCGAACGCTCGATGACCTTGACGTCCTCGTCGCTCATCGTGTCGTCGGCGGCGGCGACCATGGCGTCGATCAGGTCGAGCGAATGGGTCTTGCCCTTCAGGACAACCTTGCCGGCCTCCATCGGGCCGCCCGAGACGAAGACGGCCGGTATGTTAAGGCGCATGGCTGCATTGAGCATGCCGGGTGTGATCTTGTCGCAGTTGGAGATGCAGACCATGGCGTCGGCACAGTGGGCGTTGACCATGTATTCGACCGAGTCGGCGATGATTTCGCGCGAAGGCAGCGAATAGAGCATGCCGTCATGACCCATGGCGATGCCGTCGTCGACGGCGATCGTGTTGAATTCCTTGGCGACGCCGCCGGCCGCTTCGATCTCGCGGGCGACGAGCTGGCCCAAATCCTTCAGGTGCACGTGGCCGGGCACGAACTGGGTGAAGGAGTTCACCACGGCGATGATCGGCTTGCCGAAGTCGCTGTCCTTCATGCCGGTCGCACGCCAAAGCCCGCGCGCGCCTGCCATGTTGCGGCCATGGGTCGTGGTTCTCGAGCGGTAAGCTGGCATGGTGTTGTCCTCGATCTCTTCTTGTGGGCCGGCACAGTCTACCGCTTTCGGGAGACGCGCGCAAAAGCCCGTGGTTTTGCGGCTTTCCTAGCGCAAAGTGCCCGGAGTGTCACTATCACGACAGGCCAAAGCGGTACGGTTGGAAGACCTGCAGAAACCGAAATTGTGTTCCGGGCCTCGAACCTCTATATTGTTCTCAAGGCCGTCCGGAGAAAGCAATGACCTCCATCATGTCGATCATCGTTCGCGCCACCTGGGACGGGGAAGCCTCCGTGTGGGTCGCGACGAGCAACGATATCGAGGGATTGGCAGTTGAAGCCGATACCATGGAAGAGCTAGAACCAAAGGTGAAAGCCGCGCTCGCCGATTTGATTGAGCTCAACGGCACCTCATCTCCGCTTCAGGAAATTCCTGTCTACATCATGTCGGAGCAGCTCTCCCGCATTCCCAACCCACGACGCGCCTGAACAATGGCCGGCTACCTTCGGGAATTGAAGGAGATGCTGGAAAAGGCCGGCTGTCATTACCACCGGCCCGGCAAGGGTGATCACGAAATCTGGTACAGCCCGATCACCAAACGCTATTTCACCGTGGACCATGGCGTGAAATCCCGTCACACCGCAAATGCCACTCTCAAGCAAGCCGGACTTCCGAAAGCGTTCTGATCGGCCCTCACCTCTCCCGCAGTTCATCCGGATGAATCTCGAAATGGTCGAGGATCATCTTGACGTTGCGGCGGTGCGATTTGAAGAAGAGGTCGAAGACATCGCCCGCCAGCGGCACGCTGCCGAGCACGGAGTCGGCGGCGACATTGCCGAGCATCCGGGTGAGCTTTGCGGGCGGCAGGCCGAGCTTTCGGGCTTCGTTGACGATGTAGAGGCCGACCAGCGCCCCGCCCGCATCCCCCACCAGCGGGATGAGGCCGAAGACGGAATCGGCGCCGAAACGGATGCGGGTGCCGGGAATGCCGATTGCCGTGTCCATCAACCGCGCGATGCCCGAAAGGCGGCGCAGGCGCCGCAATCTCTCAGTGCGATCGGCGAGGGTCTCGTTGCTTCCGGCCTCCCATGTGCGTGCCGTCATCTGCAATCTCCTCCTGTCGGGCGAATGGCCCTGCGATGAGAACTGAAGAACCCGAAATGGGGTTCCATCGATCGCATTTCCATCCGCAAACCTCCGCTTTTTCACGCAAACGTGGTTCGAACCAATCTTCGCGCCGCTGTGAAACTTTTTGGTTCCGCGTTACGTATAGGAGCAAGAAGGCACTCGCTGCCGCAGAGGAGATTTTCGACATGCCCGCCTATCGTCCGCCGCATATCTCGGCTTCCGAAATCACCCCCCGCGATATCTACATGTCGCGCCGGAATTTTATGGGTGCGGCCGCCGCCGCCGGACTAGCCTTCGCGGGCGCAGACAACGCGTCTGCCGCGCCGCTGTCGGCCAAGCCCAACGCCTTCAAGCTGGACGAGACGCCGACGCCGAAGGAGGCCGTCACCACCTACAACAACTTCTACGAATTCGGCGTCAACAAGGAAGATCCGGCCGCCAATTCCGGCGACTTCAAACCGACGCCGTGGTCGGTGAAGGTGGATGGAATGGTCGGAAAGCCGAAGGAATTCGGGCTTGAGGAGCTCATGAAGATGAACCTCGAGGACCGCACCTACCGGATGCGCTGCGTCGAGGGCTGGTCGATGGTGATCCCATGGATCGGCTTCCCGCTGTCTGCCCTTCTCGACCAGGTCGATCCCCTTGGCAGCGCCAAATACGTGGCGTTCGAAACCGTGGTGCGGCCGGAGGAAATGCCGGGCCAGAAGGGCTTTTTCCAGCCGCTGCCCTGGCCCTATATCGAAGGCCTGCGTCTCGACGAGGCGCGCCATCCCTTGGCGATCCTCGCGGTCGGCCTTTACGGCGAAACGCTGCCGAACCCGAACGGCGCGCCGATCCGGCTCGTTGTGCCGTGGAAATACGGCTTCAAGAGCATCAAGTCGATCGTCAAGATTTCGCTGGTCGAGAAGCAGCCGGAAACCACCTGGAAGAACGCCAACGCCCGCGAATACGGCTTCTATTCCAACGTTAATCCGGCCGTTGATCATCCACGCTGGAGCCAGGCGACGGAACAGCGGATCGGCGAAGGCGGCTTCTTCGGCGCCAACCGCCGGCCGACCCTGCCTTTCAACGGTTACGCGGACCAGGTGGCGAGCCTCTATGACGGCCTGGACCTGAAGGCGAACTATTGAGAATGGCGAGCCTCCCCTCCCTGCCCCGCCGCTATCACAAGGCCAGCGTCTGGGCGCTCTACGTGATCGGGCTCGTTCCGGCTGCCTGGTACTTTTACCTCGGACTGACCGGTGGCCTCGGCTTCAATCCAGTCAAGGAATTCGAACATCAGCTCGGCATCTGGGCGCTGCGGTTCATCATCGCGACGCTCGCGATCACGCCGCTGCGCGATCTCGCCGGCATCAACTGGATACGTTATCGCCGTGCGCTGGGGCTGATCGCCTTCTACTACGTGCTGATGCATTTCTCGGTCTATCTGTCGCTCGACCTGCGCTTCGATTTCGGCGCTGTGGGCGGCGATATCGCCAAGCGGCCCTATATCACCATCGGGTTTGCCTGCCTGCTGATGCTGATCCCGCTTGCCGTCACCTCCAACAACTGGTCGATCCGCAAGCTCGCGCAAGGCTGGAACAGGCTGCACAGGCTGATCTACATCATCGCCGCCGGCGGGGCGCTTCATTACGTGCTGGCGGTCAAATCGGTGACGCTGGTGCCGTTCATCCACATCGGGCTGATTGCCCTCCTCCTCGCTTACCGGGCCGTCAGGCGGCCATTCATGAACTGGAAACGCGGCAAGCCGAAAGTGACCCAGGTGGTAAGGCAGTAGGCCGTAGAAATCTGCCGCACGCCAGTCAACTCAGAACCGGAGTGCCTCATCGACGCGGGTCAGCGGGTCTTCGATCTCGCGAGGCGGCGATAGATGAATGCGGCCGTCACGATACCGGCGACATAGGCGAGTATATTCCAGAGCGAAAACACGCGGCCGAGCAGAAGCGCACCGGCGGTCGTCAGCCGGAATTCATCCAGCCATGGCGTGTGATAGAGCCGGGAGAACTCCACGCTGGCGGCGATCCCGACAGCGAAGGCGATGACCGGAGCGGCCCGGGTGGAGTTCAGGAGAGCGGCAAGGGCCAGGTAGACCATCGCGCCCCAAAGAACCGAGCCTCCATATTTCACCACGAGGAACGGCAGGCCGAGATCGTAACCGAACCGGCGCAGGGCGAGGCCGACGGCAATCACCGCCACCATCCCGGCAATCCGCATGATGCGCCCCGATCTCAAAGCTCGCTCACCCATCATCCATCCTTCGCCCAAAGTCATCAAACGCGAAAAAGCCGGGTGTTTCCACCCGGCCCTTTATTCCGACGATGCGGACAGGATTATGCGGCTTCGGAAGCTTCTGCTTCAGCGGCAACACGAGCCTTGTCGGCTGCACCCTTGGCGTCGACATCGCGTTCAACGAACTCGATGACGGCCATGGCAGCGTTGTCGCCCTGGCGGAAGCCGGCCTTCATGATACGCAGGTAACCGCCGTTGCGGGTTGCGTAACGTGAAGCGATGGCATCGAACAGCTTCTTGACAGCGTCCTGGTCCTGGATCTGCGAGATCGCCTGACGACGAGCGTGCAGGTCGCCGCGCTTGCCGAGAGTGACGAGCTTTTCAACGATCGGACGGATTTCCTTCGCCTTCGGAAGGGTCGTGACGATCTGCTCGTGGGTGATGAGCGAAGCCGCCATGTTGGCGAACATCGCCTTGCGGTGGCTGGCAGTACGATTGAGCTTGCGGCCGGCTACTCCGTGGCGCATGGCTATTCTCCTTTAATGCAGGTACCCATTCTTCTTAGGGCCTGCCGTTTCCTGGCACATACGGGCACTCATCTCTTTCGATCAGAGGCCCGCTGTTTGACGGGGAAAGGCAGTCAAAACCTGCCTTTGTTGATTTCAGTACTGGTCTTCGTAACGCTTGGCGAGATCTTCGATGTTTTCCGGCGGCCAGGCGGGAACTTCCATACCGAGATGGAGGCCCATGGATGCCAGAACTTCCTTGATCTCGTTCAGCGACTTGCGACCGAAATTCGGAGTGCGCAGCATTTCCGCCTCGGTCTTCTGGATGAGATCGCCGATGTAAACGATGTTGTCGTTCTTCAGGCAGTTGGCCGAACGGACCGAAAGTTCCAGTTCGTCCACCTTCTTGAGAAGCGCCGGGTTGAACGCGAGTTCGGTAACCGACTCCTCTTCGACGTCCTTCTGCGGTTCGTCGAAGTTGACGAAGACCGAGAGCTGGTCCTGAAGGATGCGAGCGGCAAAGGCAACGGCGTCTTCACCCGTGACCGAGCCATCGGTTTCGATGGTCATGGTCAGCTTGTCGTAGTCGAGAACCTGACCTTCGCGGGTGTTTTCCACCTTGTAGGACACTTTCTTGACCGGCGAATAGAGGCTGTCGACCGGAATGAGGCCGATCGGAGCGTCTTCGGCACGGTTACGATCGGCCGGGACGTAACCCTTGCCGTTGTTGACCGTGAATTCCATACGGATCTCGGCGCCCTCGTCGAGGGTGCAGATGACATGGTGCGGGTTGAGGATCTCGATATCGCCAACCGTCTGAATGTCGCCGGCGGTTACCGAGCCCGGGCCCTGCTTGCGCACGACCATGCGCTTTGCGTCGTCGCCATCCATCTTGATGGCGATTTCCTTGATGTTGAGCACGATGTCCGTCACATCTTCCCGGACGCCCGGAATGGAGGAGAACTCATGCAATACGCCATCGATCTGCACGGCGGTCACAGCCGCACCGCGCAGAGACGACAGAAGCACGCGACGAAGCGCGTTGCCGAGCGTCAGGCCGAAGCCGCGCTCGAGGGGTTCGGCAACCAGGGTTACCTTGGTACGGCCGGAGGAGGAGAATTCCACCTTGTTCGGCTTGATCAGTTCCTGCCAGTTCTTCTGGATCATCACTAAATACCTTCCGTTCGTTGCCACCATCCAATCGTGGCAACCGAGCATGAGGGGCACCGATCGGAACCATGTCCATCGGCGATATGGGTAAAGCCGCCGAACCTCCGCAGAGGGTCAGGCGGCTATTCCCGAGTTCAGACAGAGGCCGCCCAATTCTCGATGTGAGATTCGGCAGCCCCTTCAATTTCCGACGATCAGACGCGGCGCTTCTTGCGCGGGCGGCAGCCGTTGTGCGGGATCGGGGTCACGTCACGGATGGAGGTGATCATGAAGCCGGCAGCCTGCAGAGCGCGCAGAGCCGATTCACGGCCGGAACCCGGGCCGCAGACTTCGACTTCCAGCGACTTCATGCCATGCTCCTGCGCCTTCTTGGCGCAGTCTTCGGCAGCGATCTGGGCTGCGAACGGGGTCGACTTGCGCGAACCCTTGAAGCCCTTTGCACCGGCGGACGACCAGGCAATCGCATTGCCCTGCGCGTCGGTGATGGTGATCATCGTGTTGTTGAAGGTAGAATTGACGTGGGCAACGCCCGACGTGATATTTTTACGCTCGCGTCTACGGACGCGGGTGGCTTCCTTGGCCATTTTATCCCTTTCGTTGATCTCTGCACCGCCGTAATTCCAGCGGCTCCACCTGGGAACGAGCAGTCGTTAGTCGTCAGTGGGTAGGATCTGAGCACTACCCACCAATCAACCGCTCACCCAAATTACTTCTTCTTACCAGCGATCGCCTTTGCCGGACCCTTGCGGGTGCGGGCATTGGTGTGCGTGCGCTGACCGCGGACCGGGAGGCCGCGGCGATGACGCAGGCCGCGGTAGCAGCCGAGGTCCATCAAACGCTTGATGTTCATCGCGGTATCGCGACGAAGGTCGCCTTCGACCTGATAGTCGCGGTCGATGGTTTCGCGGATCTGGAGGATTTCCGAGTCCGTCAGCTGATGGACGCGTTTTTCAGCCGGAAGACCGACCTTCTCCATGATTTCCGATGCGAATTTCGGGCCGATCCCGTGAATGTAGGTCAGCGCGATGACAACGCGCTTCGCAGTCGGGATGTTGACGCCAGCGATACGTGCCACGCCTATTCTCCTTGTTCCAGTTGCCATCCGGCAAGTGGTACTTCTTCCATGAAAGCAGCCAGATCTATGGCCGCCAGTTCAAACACCATACGGAACAGGTCAACGACCGGTCTCGGATGTCCTTGCGGGAAATCCGCGCCGATCGCTAAAGCTGTCGCGAGTTGGCGCGGTGTTTAACGGAATCAGCGCTGAAATGCAACCGCTCCGCCCAAGATTCTTTAACAGATAGATGACGGCTCAAAGAGCCGCCAGGATATTTTCGATATCGGCCGTGACCTGGTCCATATCGGCCATGCCGTCCACAGCCTTGAGCTTGCCCTTGGCGTGGTAATAACCGATCAGCGGCGAGGTTTCCTTGTAGTAGACCTCGAGGCGCTTGGTCATGGTCTCGGCATTGTCGTCGGGACGGCGCTTGAAATGCGTCGAACCGCACTTGTCGCAGACGCCTTCCTGGGACGGCTTCTTGTCCGTGTCGTGGTAGACCGTGCCGCACTGGGCGCAGGAATAGCGGCCGGAGACGCGACGCACGAGTTCCTTGTCGTCGACACGCAGTTCGATGACGACGGAGAGATCGAGACCCTTCGCCTTCAGCATCGCCTCGGTCGCATCCGCCTGCACCAGGGTGCGCGGGAAACCATCGAGGATGAAGCCGTTGGCGCAATCGGGCTGGTCGATACGCTCGGAGACGATCGCGTTGACGATCTCGTCGGAGACGAGATTGCCGGCATCCATGACGGCCTTGGCGCGCTTGCCAACTTCCGTCTCGGCGGCGACCGCTGCACGCAGCATGTCGCCCGTGGAGAGCTGCGGGATACCGTGCTTCTCCACGATCCGCTGGGCCTGGGTCCCCTTACCCGCGCCCGGCGGCCCTAAAAGAATCAGTCTCATCGTCCCCTCTTTCCTCCGCGCAGTTTCGACTTCTTGATCAGACCCTCATACTGCTGCGCAATGAGGTGCCCTTGAATCTGTGCTACCGTATCGAGGGTTACACTGACAACAATCAAAAGCGAAGTCCCACCAAGGGCTAATGGCACGCCGCTGCGGGCCACGAGGAATTCCGGCAGGATGCAGACGAAGACAAGGTAGATAGCGCCGACGACCGTGATTCGGGTCAGCACGTAATCGATGTATTCGGCCGTGCGTTCGCCCGGACGAATGCCCGGAATGAAGCCGCCATGCTTCTTCAGATTGTCGGCGGTGTCCTTCGGATTGAAGACGATCGCCGTGTAGAAGAAGGCGAAGAAGGCAATCAGCAGGCCGTAGAGCAGCATGAACAGCGGCTGGCCGTGGCCGAGCGCCGAGATGATCATCGTCGCCCAGTCCGGCAGTCCGGCATTGCCAGCAAAGCCCGCAGCAGTTGCCGGCAGAAGCAGCAGCGACGAGGCGAAGATCGCCGGGATGACGCCCGAAGTGTTGAGCTTCAGCGGCAGGTGCGACGTATCGCCCTGGAACATGCGGTTGCCGACTTGGCGCTTCGGATACTGGATCAGAAGGCGGCGCTGGGCGCGCTCGACGAAAACGATGAGGGCGATGACGCCGATGGCCACCACGATAACGGTGAGAATCAGCGCAGTCGGAAGCGCACCGGTACGGCCAAGCTCCAACGTACCGGCCAGCGCGGTCGGAAGACCTGCGGCGATACCTGCGAAGATGATCAGCGAAATGCCGTTGCCGATGCCGCGCGAGGTGATCTGCTCACCGAGCCACATCAGGAACATGGTGCCGCCGAGCAGCGTCACGACCGTCGAAATCTTGAAGAACCAGCCCGGATCCAGCACCAGGCCCTGGCCGCTCTCGAGGCCGGCTGCAATGCCATAGGCCTGCAGCGTGCCGAGCAGCACCGTGCCGTAACGGGTGTACTGGTTGATGATCTTGCGGCCGGCTTCGCCTTCCTTCTTGAGGTTCTCAAGCGAGGGGACGACCGAGGTCATCAGCTGCACGATGATCGATGCGGAAATATAGGGCATGATGCCGAGCGCGAAGATCGCCATGCGCTCCACTGCACCGCCCGAAAACATGTTGAAAAGTCCGAGGATGCCACCGGCCTGGCCGCGGAAGGCCTGCGCATAGGCTTCGGGGTTCAAGCCCGGAAGCGGAATGTGGGTACCGAGGCGATACACGAGAAGTGCCGCGAGGGTAAACCAAAGTCGCTTCTTGAGATCCTCCGCTTTTGCGAAAGTCGCAAAATTCAGATTGGAGGCAAGTTGTTCCGCTGCAGAAGCCATGCAATTCTCCGCCTGACCAATTCTCCGGCGGCGGGGGAAATGCCGGGTCCGGAAAGCAGTCTAAAAATTCTGGTTCAAAAAACCGGGCGCGCGAGATTGCCAATGCAATCGGATGCCTCACCCTGTTTTCCGTATGATCCCGGTCAGGCGACCAACAGGATCGCTTCGGGATCGTGAGGCTCACATATGGAGATAAAATCGCCCGGTGTGAAGCACAAACCGGGCGATTTCAAAACGATTTATTCGGCCGCTGCTTCAGCTACGACGAGCAGCTTGATCGAAGCGCCGGCCTTTTCGATCTTCTCGACGGCAGCCTTGGAGGCGCCGGCAACTTCGATCGAAACCTTCGCCGTCAGCTCGCCGTCGGCGAGGAGACGAACGCCGTCCTTGGGGCGACGGATGACGCCGGCAGCCTTGAGGGCAGCAGCATCGATCGTTGCCTTCGGGTCGAGCTTCTTGGCATCAATCGCGGTCTGGATACGGCCGAGCGAAACGACGGCGTAGTCAGTCTTGAAGATGTTGGTGAAGCCGCGCTTCGGCAGGCGACGATAGATCGGCATCTGGCCGCCTTCGAAGCCCTTGATGGCGACGCCGGAACGGGCCTTCTGACCCTTCACGCCGCGACCACCGGTCTTGCCCTTGCCCGAACCGATACCGCGACCTACGCGGATACGGTCCTTGGAAGAGCCTTCGTTGTCCTTGATCTCATTCAGTTTCATGGTCGTTTCCTCCGTCTCACTTCTCGTCGACGACGCGAACGAGATGCTGGACAGCCCGGATCATGCCACGAACGGAAGGAGTATCTTCCAACGTACGGGTCCGGTGCATCTTGTTGAGGCCGAGACCGATCAGCGTCTGACGCTGCACGGCCGGGCGGCGGATGGGGCTACCGGTCTGCTCGACCGTAACCGTCTTCTTGGCTTCTGCCTGAGTGGCTTTCTTGGCCATTATCGCTCTCCTTATTCTTCCTGCGCATTGCCGGAAGCGGCGCGGCGAGTCTGCAGCGTTGCATACTTGATGCCGCGCTGAGCTGCTACGTCCTTCGGATGCACCTGATGCTTCAGGGCGTCGAACGTGGCGCGAACCATGTTGTAAGGGTTCGACGAACCGGTCGACTTGGCAACGACGTCATGGACGCCGAGCGTTTCGAATACGGCGCGCATCGGGCCGCCGGCGATGATGCCGGTACCAGCCTTGGCCGAGCGCAGCAGAACCTTGCCGGCGCCGTGACGGCCGTTGACATCGTGATGCAGCGTACGGCCATCACGCAGGGGAACGAAGATCAGATCGCGCTTTGCGCTTTCGGTCGCCTTGCGGATGGCTTCCGGCACTTCGCGTGCCTTGCCATGGCCGAAGCCGACGCGGCCCTTCTGGTCGCCGACGACGACGAGAGCTGCAAAACCAAAACGACGGCCGCCCTTGACGACCTTGGCGACGCGGTTGATCGCGACCAGCTTGTCTACGAATTCGCTATCGCGCTCTTCGCGGCTCTGGCGATCTTCGCGCTGGCCTCTTCTTTCTTGTGCCATTGTTCTTTTCCTTTTTCTTTTCCGGGTGCAATGGGCAATTTCCGGGAGCCAACCATCCCCTGCCCACGAAGGACTAGGATGGAACGACTTATGAGTGCGGCGAACCGCATTTCGCCCGCCTCCCCTATTCAGGGATGCGGGCGAAAGTTCTTAGAAGCTCAGGCCGCCTTCGCGGGCAGCTTCGGCCAGGGCCTTGATACGGCCGTGATAGATGAAGGCGCCGCGATCGAACACGACTTCCGTCACGCCGGCCTTGGTGGCGCGTTCCGCAACCAGCTTGCCGACAGCGGCGGCAGCCGCAACGTCAGCGCCGGTCTTCAGCGATGCGCGCAGACCAGCGTCGAGCGTGGAGGCGGCAGCAAGCGTGCGGCCGGCCACGTCGTCGATGACCTGGACATAGATGTTCTTGGACGAGCGATGAACCGACAGACGCGGACGGCCGTTTGCGACCTTCTTGATCTGGCGGCGAACACGGCTCGCACGCTTGGTGAGTGCTTCTTTTCTGGTTGCCATGATCCGTCGTCCTTACTTCTTCTTGCCTTCCTTGCGGACGATCCGTTCCTCAGCGTACTTGACGCCTTTGCCCTTGTAAGGCTCTGGACCGCGGTATTCACGGATCTCCGCGGCAACCTGACCGACCTGCTGCTTATTAATGCCGGTGACGATGATTTCCGTCGGCTTCGGCACGGCAATGGTGATGCCTTCCGGGGTCTGATAGACCACGTCGTGGGAAAAACCGAGAGCCAGCTGCAGGTTCTTGCCCTGCAGAGATGCGCGGTAACCAACGCCGTTGATTTCAAGCTTGCGCTCAAAACCGTCCTTCACACCCTTGAAGATGTTTTCGATCATCGTGCGGGACATGCCCCACTTCGAACGAGCATCCTTGCTGTCGTTGACCGGGGTCACCGAGACAGCGTTGTTTTCGAGTTCCAGCTTGATCTCGTCGTTTGCGACGAAGAAAAGCTCACCCTTCGGGCCCTTGGCAGTCACTTTCTGGCCATCAACAGTGGCCGTGATCCCTGCAGGAACCTGAACGGGCTTTTTACCGATACGAGACATGTTTCAATCCTGTCTGTTCGCTATGGAGTTCCCCTACCCTGTCTTAGAAGACAGAGCAGAGAACCTCACCACCAACGTTCTGTTCGCGAGCCTGGTGATCGGCCATCACGCCCTTCGGAGTCGAAAGGATGGTGATGCCGAGGCCGTTCGCGACCTGCGGAATGGACTTTACCGAGACATAGACCCGGCGGCCCGGCTTGGACACGCGGCCGATCTCACGGATCACCGACGCGCCTTCGTAGTACTTGAGTTCGATTTCGATCTCGGCCTTGCCGTTACCGAAGTCGATTTCCGAATAACCGCGGATATAGCCTTCAGCCTGCAGAACGTCGAGGACGCGGGCACGCAGCTTGGAAGCAGGCGTGGAAACGGTCGACTTGCGGCGGGCTGCGCCGTTGCGGATGCGGGTGAGCATATCGCCCAAGGGATCAGTCATGGTCATCTAACGATCTCCTTACCAGCTCGACTTGACGATGCCCGGCACCTTGCCGAGATTGCCGAGCTCACGAAGCGCAATACGCGACATCCTGAGCTTACGATAGAAAGCGCGTGGGCGACCGGTGACTTCGCAACGGTTGCGGATACGCGTCTTCGAGCCATCGCGCGGCAGAGAAGCGAGCTTCAGGGTTGCCTTGAACCGTTCTTCGATCGAAAGTTCCTGGTTCATGATGGTTGCCTTCAGGGTCGCACGCTTGGCGGCTTGGTTGGCAACTGTCTTGCGGCGGCGCTTGTTCTTTTCAACTGCGCTGGTTTTCGCCATATGGGAGTTCCTTCTAAACGCTCGTCGTTACGGTTACTGGCGGAACGGGAAGTTGAACTCTTTCAAGAGAGCCCGTGCTTCGTCGTCCTTGGTAGCCGTCGTGCAAACGATGATGTCCATGCCCCACATCTGATCAACCTTGTCGTAGTTGATCTCAGGGAACACAATGTGTTCCTTGATGCCCATGGCGAAGTTGCCACGGCCGTCAAAGCTTTTCGGGTTCAGGCCACGAAAGTCGCGAACGCGCGGGAGCGCGATGTTGATCAGACGGTCCAGGAATTCGTACATGCGGGCGCCGCGAAGCGTGACCTTGGCACCGATCGGCATGAATTCGCGAACCTTGAAGCCCGCGATGGAATTCCGTGCCTTGGTGATGATCGGCTTCTGGCCTGCGATGGCGGCCAGGTCGGCAGCAGCCACGGAAGGCTTCTTCGAGTCAGCCGTCGCTTCGCCAACACCCATGTTGATGACGATCTTGTCCAGCTTGGGGATCATCATGTCGTTTGCGAAGGAGAACTGCTCCTTCAGCGCGGCGCGGATACGGGAATTGTATTCCACCTTGAGCCGCGGCTCATATTTTGCCTCAGCCATCGATCACATCTCCCGTACGCTTGGCTACACGCACCTTCTTGCCGTCGATGACGGAGAAGCCAACGCGGGTCGGCTTGCCGTCTTTCGCGACGATCGCGATGTTCGACAGGTGAATGGACGCTTCCTTGTTGATGATGCCGGCTTCCTGCGTCTGAGACTGACGCTGGTGGCGCTTCACCATGTTGATGCCACGCACGACGGCGCGGTCTTCCTTCGGCATAACCTGGAGGACTTCGCCGGAGCGGCCCTTGTCCTTGCCGGCGAGTACGACGACGCTGTCGCCCTTCTTGATCTTGTTCATCGCATGAGCTCCTTACAGTACTTCCGGAGCCAGCGAGATGATCTTCATATGGTTCTTGGCGCGAAGTTCGCGCGGAACCGGTCCGAAGATACGGGTGCCGATCGGCTCTTTCTTGTTGTCGATGAGGACCGCTGCGTTGTTGTCGAAGCGGATGACGCTGCCGTCCGGACGACGGATGTCCTTGGCGGTACGCACAACAACCGCCTTCATCACGTCACCCTTCTTGACGCGGCCGCGCGGGATGGCTTCCTTGATCGAAACGACAATGATGTCGCCGATGGAAGCGTACTTGCGCTTGGAGCCGCCCAGCACCTTGATGCACATGACACGACGTGCGCCGGAATTATCCGCCACGTCGAGGTTTGTTTGCATCTGAATCATGTCAGGTCGCCTTTTTCTAATGACCGAAACGACCGGGCGTTAAAAACGCCCCGTTTCGGCTTATGGACAGAATCTCGTTGTGCGCGGGTGGGGTCTTGCCAAGGTGGTTTCCTTAAAAGGACCTTCCCTGCGCTCAAAGCAAAAGAACGCTCGTTTCCGAGCGTCCTGCGCCAGTGGGGTGCTTCTTACAGGATTCTGCGCCGGGCGCAAGGCCCAGACGCGGATCCGAAGCAAATTAAGCCTGGGCGGAAACAACCGTCCAGGTCTTGTCCTTGGAGATCGGCGCGCATTCCTCGATGGAAACGACGTCACCTACCTTGTACTGGTTATTCTCGTCATGCGCCTTGTACTTCTTGGAACGGCGGACCGTCTTCTGAAGCAGCGGATGCGCGAAGCGGCGCTCGACCCGGACAACAACGGTCTTCTCGTTCTTGTCGGAAACTACGACGCCCTGCAGAATGCGTTTCGGCATATTATTTTTCCTTAGGCCTTGGCTTCTGCCGCCTTCTGGCGGGCAATGGTTTTCACGCGGGCGATGTCCTTGCGAACTTCGGTGATGCGCGAGGACTTCTCGAGCTGGCCGGTTGCCTTCTGGAAGCGCAGGTTGAACTGCTCTTTCTTCAGGTCGGCGAGCTTGTCCTTGAGCTGATCGGCCGTGAGGCCGCGAACGTTTTCGGCTTTCATGTGCCTTGCTCCTTACTCTGCGATGCGCTGTACGAAGCGCGTCTTGACCGAGAGCTTGGCAGCACCGAGACGAAGCGCCTCGCGGGCGAGCTCCTCGGAAACACCGTCGATCTCGAACATCATGCGACCGGGCTTGACCTTGCAGGCCCAGTATTCGACGCCGCCCTTACCCTTACCCATGCGGACTTCGGTCGGCTTTGCGGTGACCGGAACGTCCGGGAACACGCGGATCCAGACACGGCCGGCGCGCTTCATCGCGCGGGTGATCGCGCGGCGGGCCGCTTCGATCTCGCGGGCGTTGACGCGGTTGGGTTCCTGGGACTTCAGACCAAATTCACCGAAGGCCAGGTCGAAGCCGCCCTTGGCCACACCCTTGATGCGACCCTTGAACTGCTTGCGATACTTGGTACGCTTTGGCTGCAACATTTTCTTACTTCTCCGAGCTTATCTTTCGCCAGCGTTGATCAAGCGTTTTCGCGGCGGCGATCGCCACGGTCACCACGATCGCCGCGTTCGCGGCTTGCGGGACCCTGGGCATCGCCTTCCATGGCGCGACGTTCAGAAGCCATCGGATCGTGCTCAAGGATTTCGCCCTTGAAGATCCAGACCTTGATACCGCAGATGCCGAACGCGGTTTCGGCTTCCGCCGTACCGTAGTCGATGTCTGCACGCAGCGTATGAAGCGGAACGCGACCTTCGCGGTACCATTCGGTACGGGCGATTTCAGCACCGCCGAGACGGCCGGCGCAGGTGATCTTGATGCCTTCGGCGCCGAGACGCATGGCCGACTGAACGGCACGCTTCATCGCACGGCGGAAGGCCACGCGACGCTCGAGCTGCTGGGCGATCGACTGGGCGACGAGCGTCGAGTCGATTTCCGGCTTGCGCACTTCAACGATGTTGAGATGCGTTTCCGAATTGGTCATCGTCGCGATCTTCTTGCGAAGCTTCTCGATGTCAGCGCCCTTCTTGCCGATGATCAGGCCCGGGCGAGCCGAGTGGATCGTGACGCGGCACTTCTTGTGCGGGCGCTCGATGACCACCTTGGCGATACCGGCCTGCTTCAGCTCCGACATCAGGTAGGCGCGGATCTTCAGGTCCTCATGGAGGAGCTGACCGTATTCCGCGTTGTCGGCGAACCAACGGCTGTCCCAGGTGCGGTTAATGCCGAGGCGGAAACCGATCGGATTAATTTTCTGGCCCATTATGCAGCCTCCCCTTTTTCCTCGACTTCGCGGACGACGATCGTCAGATGCGAGAAAGGCTTCTCGATCCGCGATGCACGGCCGCGGCCGCGAGCGTGGAAGCGCTTCATCACGATCGACTTGCCTACATAGGCTTCCGAAACGATCAACGCGTCGACGTCGAGGTCATGGTTGTTTTCGGCATTGGCGATTGCAGACTCGAGGGTCTTCTTCACGGTGCCGGCGATGCGCTTGCGCGAGAATTCGAGTTCCGCAAGCGCGCGTTCGACCTTCTTGCCGCGGATCATGGCGGCAACGAGGTTCAGCTTCTGGGGGCTGACGCGGAGCGTACGCGCAACTGCCTGCGCCTCGTTATCCTTCAGCCGGCGTTCGGTCTTAGCCTTCGCCATGATTACTTCCTCTTCGCCTTCTTGTCCGCGCCGTGACCGTAATAGGTACGGGTGGGAGCGAATTCACCGAACTTGTGTCCGACCATGTCTTCGTTGACGCTGACCGGAATGTGCTTGCTGCCGTTGTAGACGCCAAACGTCAAACCAACGAACTGCGGCAGGATGGTGGACCGACGGGTCCACATCTTGATTACTTCACTCCGTCCGCCTTCGCGCACCTTCTCAGCCTTCTTGAGAAGATAGCCGTCAACAAACGGACCTTTCCATACTGAACGAGCCATTAGTGACTTCCTCTCTTACTTCTTGCGCTGGTGGCGCGAACGCATGATGAACTTGTCCGTGGACTTGTTCGAACGTGTGCGCTTGCCCTTGGTCGGCTTGCCCCAGGGGCTGACCGGATGACGGCCACCCGAGGTGCGGCCTTCACCACCGCCGTGCGGATGGTCGACCGGGTTCATGACGACGCCGCGGTTATGCGGACGCTTGCCGCGCCAGACGGTACGACCGGCCTTGCCGTCGTTGATGTTGCCGTGATCCGGGTTGGATACAGCACCGATCGAAGCCAGGCAGGAGCCCGGTACGAGGCGCTGTTCGCCGGAGTTCAGGCGCAGGATCGCCATGCCGGCATCGCGGCCGACGAGCTGAACGTAGGTGCCTGCGGAGCGAGCCATCTGGCCACCCTTGCCCGGCTTCATTTCGACGTTGTGAACGATCGAGCCGACCGGGATGTACTGCAGCGGCATCGTGTTGCCGGGCTTTACGTCGACGGCCTTTTCGGACGCGATCACCTTGTCGCCGGCAGCAAGACGCTGCGGAGCCAGGATGTAGGCCTGCTCACCGTCGGTATAGGTGACGAGAGCGATAAAGGCCGTGCGGTTCGGGTCGTATTCCAGACGCTCGACCGTGCCTTCGACGTCGAACTTGCGACGCTTGAAGTCGATCAGGCGATAGGTACGCTTGTGACCGCCGCCGATAAAGCGAGCGGTGATGCGGCCGTAGTTGTTGCGACCGCCGCTCTTGGAGAGACCCTCGGTGAGCTTCTTGACGGGCTTACCCTTCCAGAGGCCGGACCGGTCGACGATGACCAGCTGACGCTGGCTCGGGGTCGTCGGGTTGTAGCTTTTCAATGCCATTATCTTATACCTCAGAGACCGGTGGAGACGTCGATCGTCTGACCTTCGGCCAGGGTAACGACAGCCTTCTTGACGTCCTTCTGCTTGCCGATGAAGCCGCGGAACCGCTTCACCTTGCCCTTACGGACAAGCGTGTTGACGGCCGTGACCTTCACACCGAAAAGCGCCTCTACGGCAGCCTTGATTTCCGGCTTGGAAGCAGTCTTGGCAACGTTGAAGACGACCTGGTTCTGTTCAGATGCCATGGTCGACTTTTCGGTGATCGAGGGAGATACGATCACATCATAGTGGCGGATGTCGGTCACTTGAAACGCTCCTCTAGAGCTTCCACCGCGGCCTTGGAAAGCACCAGCTTGCCGCGACGCAGGATGTCGTAAACATTGATGCCCTGAACCGGCAAAACATCGACGTTCGGGATGTTCTGGGCTGCGAGCTTGAAGTTGCTGTCGAGCTCAACGCCGCCGATGAACAACACGTTGGTGAGGCCGAGCGAAGCAAACGAACCGGCAAGTGCCTTGGTCTTTGCTTCGGCGGCAACCAGGTTGTCGACGATGATGATGTCTTCAGCCTTCATCTTTGCAGAGAGGGCGTGACGGAGAGCCAGCGCGCGAACCTTCTTCGGAAGGTCATGCTCGTGGCTGCGAACGACCGGGCCGTGGGCCTTGCCGCCGCCGCGGAACTGCGGAGCGCGAGCCGAATGGTGACGAGCGCGGCCCGTACCCTTCTGCTTGTACATCTTGGCGCCGGTGCGGGAGACTTCAGCACGACCCTTGGTCTTGTGCGTGCCCTGCTGCTTCTTGGCGAGCTGCCAACGAACCATACGGGCCAGAATGTCTTCGCGGGGATCGAGGCCGAAAATCTCGTCCGACAGGGCTACCTTGCCGGCGTCTTTTCCCTCGAGGGTCTTGACGTTAAATTCCATGTGCTTGGCTCCCTTACTTCGCGGCCGACTTGACGGCATCGCGAACGACGATCCAAGCGCCCTTGGAGCCGGGAACGGCACCCTTGACGAGGATCAGGCCACGGTTCTCGTCGGTGGAAACGACTTCGAGGTTCTGGGTGGTGATACGCGTCTGGCCCATGTGACCAGCCATGCGCTTGCCCTTCCAGACCTTGCCCGGATCCTGGTTGTTACCAGTCGAACCATGCGAGCGGTGCGAAACGGACACACCGTGCGTGGCGCGGAGACCACCGAAGTTATGGCGCTTCATGGCGCCGGCGAAACCCTTACCGATCGAGGTACCGGTGACGTCCACCAGCTGACCCGCCGTGAAGTGACCCGCCGTCAGCTCGGTGCCGACGTCGATCAGATTGTCTTCGGAAACGCGAAACTCGACGAGCTTCGCCTTCGGCTCGACTTCGGCAACGGCGAAATGGCCGCGCAGCGCCTTGGTCGTGTTCTTTACCTTGGCAGTGCCGGCACCCAGCTGAACGGCAGTGTAGCCGTTCTTGTCTACGGTGCGCTGAGCCACGACCTGGCAGTTTTCCAACCGCAATACGGTTACAGGGACATGCTCGCCTGCGTCGTTGTAGACGCGCGTCATTCCCACCTTCTGTGCAATTACACCTGAACGCATCGGTTCAATCCTTCTCACTCAGCCCGAGACAGAAGTCTCAGAGCTTGATCTCAACATCGACACCAGCGGCGAGGTCGAGCTTCATCAGCGCGTCCACCGTCTGCGGTGTCGGGTCAACGATATCGAGAAGGCGCTTATGCGTGCGCATCTCGAACTGCTCGCGGCTCTTCTTGTCGATGTGGGGGGACCTGTTAACCGTAAACTTCTCGATGCGGGTCGGAAGCGGAACGGGGCCCCGGACGCTTGCGCCGGTGCGCTTCGCCGTCGACACGATCTCGCGCGTCGACGCGTCGAGAATGCGGTGATCGAACGCCTTCAGGCGAATGCGGATATTTTGGCCGTTCATTCGACGTTATCCTTGTTGTCTGTTTATCCACGTGCCAACCCAATAGGGCACGGGTTGTTCTCTTACCTTAAGGCGGACCACCGGTTTCAAAGATCGAAGGGGACACCGAAATACGGCGTCCCTTTCCAGTCTTCGGGCCTTTGGCCCACCTTGTCTGTTCATTGCCCGCCTCGAACCCGAAGCAGACGGCAAATCACGCTCGCGCGCCATTTGCTACATTTTTGTGTCATACGCAAGCGGCCAGGGCCGCTTGCGTTAAAACTTACTCGACGATCGAAGCGACGATGCCGGCGCCGACGGTGCGGCCGCCTTCGCGGATTGCGAAGCGCAGCTTTTCTTCCATCGCGATCGGGTTGATCAGCGTCACCTTAACGGTCACGTTGTCGCCCGGCATGACCATTTCCGTGCCTTCCGGAAGCTCGACGATGCCGGTCACGTCCGTCGTGCGGAAGTAGAACTGCGGACGGTAGTTGGTGAAGAACGGCGTATGACGGCCGCCTTCTTCCTTCGTCAGGATGTAGGCTTCTGCCATGAAGACAGTATGCGGCTTGACCGAACCCGGCTTGCAGAGAATCTGGCCACGCTCGACGCCGTCACGCTGGACGCCACGGATCAGCGCGCCGATGTTGTCGCCGGCCTGACCCTGGTCGAGCAGCTTGCGGAACATTTCAACGCCGGTCACCGTCGTCTTGGTGGTGGCGCGGATGCCGACGATCTCGACTTCTTCGCCGACCTTGACGATGCCACGCTCGACGCGGCCGGTCACGACCGTGCCACGGCCCGAGATCGAGAACACGTCTTCGATCGGCAGCAGGAACGGCAGGTTGATCGGACGCTCAGGCGTCGGGATGTAGGCGTCGACAGCGGCCATCAGCTCGCGGATCGAATCTTCGCCGATCTTCTTGTCCGAATCTTCGAGAGCGGCCAGCGCCGAACCCTTGATGATCGGGATGTCGTCGCCCGGGAAATCGTAAGAGGTCAGAAGTTCGCGCACTTCCAGCTCGACGAGCTCGAGAAGCTCGGCGTCGTCGACCTGGTCGACCTTGTTGAGGAACACCACGATCGCCGGAACGCCGACCTGACGGGCGAGCAGGATGTGCTCGCGGGTCTGCGGCATCGGGCCGTCGGCTGCCGAGCAAACCAGGATCGCGCCGTCCATCTGCGCCGCACCGGTGATCATGTTCTTGACGTAGTCGGCGTGGCCGGGGCAGTCGACGTGGGCATAATGGCGGGCCGGCGTCTCATATTCGACGTGCGCCGTCGAAATGGTGATGCCGCGAGCCTTTTCTTCAGGAGCCGCGTCGATCTGGTCATAGGCCTTGTACTCGCCGAAGTACTTCGTGATCGCGGCCGTCAGCGACGTCTTGCCATGGTCAACGTGACCGATCGTGCCAATGTTGACGTGCGGCTTGTTGCGCTCAAACTTGCTCTTTGCCATTTCCGGCTTCTCCGTTCTTATCCCCGTCAGGGGTTATTCTCTAATTGATTGGGCGGGGTTACCCCGGTCACTTCTGACCGGAGTACTTAGCCTGGATTTCGTTTGCGACGTTGGTCGGAACCGGTGCGTAGTGATCGAAGGTCATCGAGTACTGCGCGCGGCCCTGGGACATGGAGCGCAGGTTGTCGACGTACTTGAACATGTTCGCCAGCGGCACGTGGGCATTGATCACGACGGCGATGCCGCGCGATTCCTGGCCCTGGATCTGGCCGCGACGGGAGTTCAGGTCGCCGATCACGTCACCGACGTAATCTTCCGGAGTGACGACTTCGACCTTCATCATCGGCTCGAGGAGCTGGGCACCGGCCTTCTTGGCTGCTTCACGGAAGCAGGCGCGGGAGGCGATTTCGAATGCCAGAACCGACGAGTCGACGTCGTGGAAGGCGCCGTCGATGAGGGTCGCCTTGACGCCCAGCATCGGGAAGCCAGCCAGCGGGCCGGAAGACAGAACACTTTCAATGCCCTTCTGGACACCCGGGATGTATTCCTTCGGAACAGAACCACCGACGATCTTGGACTCGAACTTGAAGTCGTCGCCGTCCGGGTTCGGTTCGAAGACGATCTTGACGCGCGCGAACTGACCGGTACCACCGGACTGCTTCTTGTGCGTGTAGTCTTCTTCGTGCTTGCGCGTGATGGTTTCGCGGTAAGCAACCTGCGGAGCACCAACGGTAGCTTCGACCTTGAACTCGCGACGCATGCGGTCGACGAGAATGTCGAGGTGAAGTTCACCCATGCCGGCGATGATCGTCTGGCCGGATTCCTCGTCGGTCTTGACGCGGAAGGACGGGTCTTCAGCAGCCAGGCGGTTGAGCGCGAGGCCCATCTTTTCCTGGTCGCCCTTGGACTTCGGCTCGATGGCGATCTGGATGACCGGCTCGGGGAATTCCATACGCTCGAGGATGACCGGCTTCAGCGGATCGCAGAGCGTGTCGCCCGTGGTGGTTTCCTTGAGGCCTGCGAGAGCGACGATGTCGCCAGCGAAGGCTTCTTCGATGTCTTCACGGGAGTTCGAGTGCATCTGCAGCATACGGCCGACGCGCTCGCGCTTTTCCTTGACCGTGTTCAGCAGCGCAGAACCCTTTTCGAGCTTGCCCGAATAGATACGGCAGAAGGTCAGCGAACCGACGAAGGGGTCGTTCATGATCTTGAACGCCAGCATGGAAAGCGGCTCGGTGTCATCGGGATGACGGTCGATTTCGGCTTCGGTCTTGACGTCGATGCCCTTGATCGCCGGAATGTCTGCCGGGGACGGCAGGAATTCGACAACCGCGTCGAGGAGCGGCTGAACGCCCTTGTTCTTGAAGGCAGAGCCGCAAAACATCGGGAAGAACTTGACGTCGATGGTGCCGCGACGGATGAGCGCACGGATCTTATCGTTGTCCGGCATGATGCCGTTCAGATAGTTTTCCATGGCTTCTTCGTCGATGTCGACAACCGTTTCGATCATCTTTTCGCGGAATTCTTCGGCACGAGCCTTCAGGTCTTCCGGGATTTCGACGACGTCCCACATAGCGCCGAGCGATTCGTCGCGCCAGACGAGAGCGTTCATCTCGATCAGGTCGACGATGCCCTTGAACTCGGTCTCAGCGCCGATCGGCAACTGGCAGACAACCGCAATCGCGCCGAGACGCGTCTTGATCATCTCGACCGAGCGATAGAAATCGGCGCCGGTCTTGTCCATCTTGTTGCAGAAGATCAGGCGCGGAACGTTGTACTTGTCGGCCTGGCGCCAGACGGTTTCCGTCTGCGGCTCAACGCCGGCATTGGCGTCGAGAAGAGCGACCGCACCGTCGAGCACGCGCAGCGAACGTTCGACTTCGATGGTGAAGTCGACGTGGCCGGGGGTGTCGATGATGTTGAAGCGGCGCATCTTGCCGTCGCGGCCCTTCCAGAAGGTCGTGGTCGCAGCGGAAGTGATCGTGATGCCACGCTCCTGCTCCTGCTCCATCCAGTCCATCGTGGCTGCGCCGTCGTGAACTTCGCCGATCTTATGCGACTTGCCGGTGTAATAAAGAATACGCTCGGTGGTCGTGGTCTTGCCGGCGTCGATATGCGCCATGATACCGAAATTGCGGTAGTCTTCGATTTTATATTCGCGAGCCATAGGACTGCCTTTCGAAATTCGATCGAGTGAAGATTACCAACGGTAATGCGAGAATGCGCGGTTGGCGTCGGCCATCTTGTGCGTGTCTTCACGCTTCTTGACGGCGCTGCCACGGTTGTTTGCAGCATCCATAAGTTCACCGGAAAGGCGATCGACCATCGTCGTTTCGTTGCGCTTGCGGGCAGCAGCGATCACCCAACGGATCGCGAGAGCCTGACGGCGCTCGGGACGAACGTCGACCGGAACCTGGTAGGTCGCACCACCGACGCGGCGCGAACGAACCTCGACATGCGGCGCGACATTGTCGAGCGCCGAATGGAAGATACCCAGCGGGTCGGCCTTGGCCTTGCCCTGCACGACGTCGAACGCGCCGTAAACGATGTTTTCAGCCACGGACTTCTTGCCGTGGAGCATGATCGCATTCATGAACTTCGTGACGACCAGATCGCCGAACTTCGGGTCCGGGTTGATCTCACGCTTCTCTGCACTATGGCGTCGGGACATACTTCTCGTCTCTCAATTGTTGCGGGCGCTTTACCACGCGGAGAACCTCGCGCAGCGCCGGATAATCAGAATGCCGAATTACTTCGGACGCTTCGCACCGTACTTGGAACGGCGCTGCTTGCGGTTCTTGACGCCCTGGGTGTCGAGAACGCCGCGGATGATGTGGTAGCGAACGCCCGGCAAGTCCTTGACGCGGCCGCCGCGGATCATCACGACGGAGTGTTCCTGCAGGTTGTGGCCTTCACCCGGGATATAGCCGATGACTTCAAAGCCGTTGGTCAGGCGGATCTTGGCAACCTTACGCAGAGCCGAGTTCGGCTTCTTCGGGGTCGTCGTGTAAACGCGGGTGCAAACGCCGCGCTTCTGGGGGTTTTCCTGCAGAGCAGGAACCTTGTTACGCTTTACGTTCGCCTGGCGAGGCTTACGGATCAGCTGGTTTACGGTAGGCATTCAACCATCCCTTACGTTTTTCTCAGTACCCTTTCGGGCCGATCTGATGCCGTTTCCGGCGGCGGCACACACATTTCCTCATGCGCAAAACGTGGCCCGATCCGCTTTTCGGATGGACCACAAAAAGCAGAGGACGCATTCCTCATGCGTCGTGCGTGCAGCATTCGTGTCTTCAACGTGCGTATGGAACCGTGTCTGAGGCGTACTCCGGAACGAGTCGTTCCGAACGGGCAAGCCTCACATCGCTTCCGATGCGGGGCGTGTACTGTTTTCCCCCCTGCCCGTCAAGACCAAATCCTAAATTATTGCCCCAAACCCTTGGTTTCGGGGCCAAACGGAGGGTTTCGAGACAGGGTTTCGAGAAATATGAGATGCCCTCGCGGATAATGTTTGGGAATCACCGCTGATCGCACTAAAGAGTGCGGGAACCTTCCGTTCCGCCTCGTCTTCGGACGATACTAGGGATTCGCTCGCGGAGATGACCATGATCGCCACACCCGACAATGACAACAACCTCGACGGGCCGATGGTCTTCATCATCATCGGCAAGGGCTACGAGACGAAGGGCACCGAAGGCATCGAGCTGCATATCATGCTGCGCGCTCCGGACGACGATTCCGCCGTGCGCGAGGCGCTCAACGCCCTCTCGGAAGAAGGCTTCATCGAGGCCGACCTCGACCAGATCGGCGTCCTGACCGACGAACCCACCGAGGAGCCGCACGCCTCGGCCTACCAGGGCGCGCTCGAAGGCGAAGTCGCGATCATCCGGTTCGAGTAGTCTCGATCTTCGAAGAGGCCTGACCGCCCTCGCCTCCTCCCGCTGAGGCTGCAGGAATGCCCCCTTCCGCTTACCGGTTTGTCCCTTCCCACCTCACCAGTAGAGCTGCGCGCCCTATCCAAGCCCGCCGTATTCGCGGCGCCCCCGGTCTCAGAGCACTTTACCAAATCATGCACGAGCCGCCGAACACTTTCGGCGGCTTTTTTTTAATGTTCGGTCCCCTCGCCGCCTGAAACGAGAAAACCGCCCGGATCGCTCCGGGCGGTTTTTTTTCGTTCTGACCGACGTGCCGGCGGATCACTCCGCAGGCGTGTTTTCGGTGTTCAGGTTCTGAAGCATCGGGGTGGCGGACGAGGCGCCCGAACCCTTCTTGCGTTCTTCGAGGATCAGCTCGTCGCGCGAGGTGGCGATGCGGCGGATCTGGGTCATGGTGCCGCCCGTACCGGCCGGGATGAGACGACCGACGATGACGTTTTCCTTGAGGCCCTGCAGCGTATCCGTCTTGCCGGCGATCGCGGCTTCCGTCAGCACCTTGGTCGTTTCCTGGAAGGAAGCGGCCGAGATGAAGGACGGGGTCTGCAGCGACGCCTTGGTGATGCCGAGCAGAACCGGTTCGCCGTAAGCGGGCTTCTTGCCTTCCTCGGCAAGACGCTCGTTGGCTTCGTCCAGTTCGATCCGGTCGACATTGTCACCGACGATATACTGGCTGTCGCCGGCATCGGTGATCTCGACCTTCTGCAGCATCTGACGGACAATCACCTCAATGTGCTTGTCGTTGATGACAACGCCCTGCAGGCGGTAGACTTCCTGGATTTCGTTGACGAGGTAGGAAGCGAGTGCTTCCACGCCCTTGATCGCCAGGATGTCATGCGGCGCAGGGTTGCCGTCGAGGATGTAGTCGCCCTTTTCGATGTAGTCGCCTTCCTGAAGATGGAAGGGCTTGCCCTTCGGGATCAGGTATTCGACCGGTTCGACACCGTCTTCCGCCGGCTCGATCATGACGCGACGCTTGTTCTTGTAGTCGCGGCCGAGGCGGATCGTACCATCGATCTCAGCGATGATGGCGTGATCCTTCGGACGACGGGCTTCAAAGAGCTCGGCGACGCGCGGCAGACCACCGGTGATGTCCTTGGTCTTGGCGCTTTCCAGCGGCACGCGGGCGAGAACGTCGCCCTGCGATACCTTGCTGCCCGGCTCGACCGACAGGATGGCGTCGACCGACAGGTTGAAGCGGGCTTCGCCACCGCGGGCAAGCTTCAGGATGGTGCCCGAAGCGTCCTTGATGACGATCGCCGGCTTGAGGTCGATGCCACGCGGCGTCGAACGCCAGTCGATAACCTGACGCTTGGTGATGCCGGTGGATTCGTCGGTGGATTCCGAAACCGAGATCGAGTCGACCACGTCTTCGAAGTAAACCGTACCTTCCACTTCCGTCATCATCGGGCGTGTGTAGGGGTCCCACTCTGCCAGACGCTGACCGCGACGAACCTTGTCGCCATCATCCACGAACAGCTTCGAACCGTAGGCGACGCGTTGCGAGGAACGCTCGACGCCGCGCTCGTCAAGGATGGTGACCGCCATGTTGCGGCCCATCGCGACGAGAACGCCTTCGGAGTTCCGCAGCATGTTGCGGTTCTTGATCTGGATCGTGCCTTCGTACGATGCTTCCAGGAACGACTGGTCGACCACGTTTGCCGTACCGCCCAAATGGAAGGTACGCATGGTGAGCTGGGTTCCCGGCTCGCCGATCGACTGAGCCGCGATGACGCCGACGGCTTCGCCCATGTTGACCGGAGTACCACGGGCCAGATCTCGGCCGTAGCAGACCGAGCAGACGCCCGTCTGAACTTCGCAGGTCAGTGCCGAACGGATGCGGATCGACTGGATACCAGCCTTTTCGATCTCGATGACATCCGGCTCGAGGATCATCTTGCCGGCATCGACGATGCGGGCACCCGTGACCGGGTGATCGATATCGTCGAGTGCGGTACGGCCAAGGACACGAGCGCCGATGGAAGCCACGACCTGGCCGGCGTCAACGATCGCCGTCATGGTGAGGCCGCTTTCGGTGCCGCAATCGACCAGGTTGACGATGCAATCCTGCGCCACGTCGACGAGACGACGGGTCAGGTAACCGGAGTTCGCGGTCTTCAAGGCGGTGTCTGCGAGACCCTTACGGGCACCGTGGGTCGAGTTGAAGTACTCGTTAACGGTCAGGCCTTCCTTGAAGTTCGAGATGATCGGCGTTTCGATGATCTCACCCGACGGCTTGGCCATCAGGCCACGCATGCCGCCCAGCTGGCGCATCTGGTTCGGAGAACCGCGGGCACCCGAGTGGGACATCATGTAGATGGCGTTCATCTGCTTCTGGCGGCCGGTTTCAGGATCGAACTCGACGGCCTTAATGCGGGCCATCATGTCTTCTGCAACCTTTTCGGTGGCCTTGCCCCAGGCGTCGACGACCTTGTTGTACTTCTCGCCCTGAGTGATCAGGCCGTCGTTGTACTGCTGCTCGTATTCCTTCACCAGGGTTTCGGTGTCGCCAACGATCTTGGCCTTGGTTTCAGGAATGATCATGTCGTCCTTGCCGAACGAAATGCCGGCCTTGCACGCGTGCGTGAAGCCGAGCTGCATGATGCGGTCGCAGAAAATGACCGTGTCCTTCTGACCGCAGTGACGGTAGACCGTGTCGATCATCTTGGAGATGTTCTTCTTGGTCATTTCCTGGTTGCAGGTCTCGAACGGCACGTTGACGTTCTTCGGCAGAAGTTCGCCGATGATCATGCGGCCGGGAGTCGTCTCATAAATCTTGGAAACCGGCTTGCCTTCGGCGTCCACGGTCTTGAAGCGGCCGCGGATCTTGGCATGCAGGGTGACGATCTTGTTTTCCAGAGCGTGGTGCAGTTCGCCCATGTCGGAGAAGGCCATACCTTCGCCCGGCTCGTTCTGGTTCATGATCGCCAGATAGTAGAGACCGAGAACCATGTCCTGCGACGGGACGATGATCGGTGCGCCGTTTGCCGGATGCAGGATGTTGTTCGTCGACATCATCAGCACGCGGGCTTCGAGCTGGGCTTCGAGCGACAGCGGCACGTGAACGGCCATCTGGTCGCCGTCGAAGTCGGCGTTGAAGGCCGTGCAGACGAGCGGATGCAGCTGGATAGCCTTGCCTTCGACCAGGATCGGTTCGAAGGCCTGGATGCCCAGGCGGTGCAGCGTCGGCGCACGGTTCAGGAGAACCGGATGCTCGCGGATAACCTCGTCGAGGATATCCCAGACTTCCGGCTTTTCCTTTTCAACCAGCTTCTTGGCCTGCTTGACGGTCGAGGAGTAACCCTTGGCGTCGAGGCGGGCGTAGATGAACGGCTTGAACAGTTCGAGCGCCATCTTCTTCGGCAGGCCGCACTGGTGCAGCTTCAGTTCCGGACCCGTCACGATGACCGAACGGCCGGAATAGTCGACGCGCTTGCCGAGAAGGTTCTGGCGGAAGCGGCCCTGCTTGCCCTTCAGCATGTCGGACAGCGATTTCAGCGGACGCTTGTTGGCGCCGGTGATGACGCGGCCACGACGGCCGTTGTCGAACAGCGCGTCCACAGATTCCTGCAGCATGCGCTTTTCGTTGCGGATGATGATGCCCGGAGCGCGCAGTTCGATCAGGCGCTTCAGACGGTTGTTACGGTTGATGACGCGACGATAGAGATCGTTCAGGTCGGAGGTCGCAAAGCGGCCGCCATCGAGCGGAACCAGCGGGCGCAGGTCCGGCGGGATGACCGGGACGACCTTCATGATCATCCATTCCGGACGGTTGCCCGATTCCATGAAGTTCTCGACGATCTTCAGGCGCTTCATCAGCTTCTTCTGCTTCAGATCCGACGTGGTGTCGGCAAGTTCCGAACGCAGGTCGCCGGCGATCTTCTCGAGATTCATCGAAGCCAGCATCTCGTAGATGGCCTCGGCGCCGATCATCGCCGTGAACTGATCTTCGCCGAACTCGTCGACGGCGATCATGTATTCTTCTTCGGAAAGAAGCTGGTTTTCCTTGAGCGAGGTGAGACCCGGCTCAGTGACGATGTAGTTCTCGAAATAGAGAACGCGCTCGACATCCTTCAGCGTCATGTCGAGAAGGGTCGAGATGCGCGACGGAAGCGACTTCAGGAACCAGATATGGGCGACGGGAGCAGCGAGCTCGATATGGCCCATGCGCTCACGGCGAACGCGCGACAGCGTGACTTCGACGCCGCACTTTTCGCAGATGATGCCCTTGTACTTCATGCGCTTGTACTTGCCGCACAGGCACTCATAGTCCTTGATCGGCCCGAAGATGCGGGCGCAGAAAAGGCCGTCGCGTTCAGGCTTGAAGGTACGGTAGTTGATGGTCTCCGGCTTTTTGATCTCGCCGTAGGACCAGGAGAGAATCTTCTCCGGAGACGCGATCGAGATACGGATCGAGTCGAAGTGCTGTGCAGGCACCTGCGGATTGAAAAGATTCATGACCTCTTGGTTCATGCCTATCTCCTTTAGGGGCGGAAGCCCTCGGCTTGCGATCGGAACAGTCCAAATTCCCGGGACGGACCGTCCGATGCTTTAAAACGGTATTAGCCGCGAAATGCGGCGAAAGTTTCCCTATCCTGCCGGCGGATACCGGCGGAGGGAGCGGCGCGCGCCTTCAAACGGCGCGCGCCTTGTTATGATCATTCGGCTGCGTCGGGCAGCTGGCCGGCGTTCGCGTCCTCGATCTTCGAGTTCTCGAGCTCGACGGACAGGCCGAGAGAGCGCATTTCCTTGACGAGAACGTTGAAGCTCTCCGGAATGCCCGCCTCGAACGTGTCGTCGCCGCGCACGATCGCTTCGTAGACCTTGGTACGGCCGGCCACGTCGTCCGACTTCACGGTCAGCATTTCCTGCAGCGTGTAGGCGGCGCCGTAGGCTTCGAGCGCCCAGACTTCCATTTCGCCGAAGCGCTGGCCGCCGAACTGCGCCTTGCCACCGAGCGGCTGCTGGGTAACCAGCGAGTACGGACCAATCGAACGCGCGTGGATCTTGTCGTCCACGAGGTGGTTCAGCTTGATCATGTACATGTAGCCGACAGTCACCTTGCGGTCGAACTGTTCGCCGGTACGGCCGTCATAGAGGACCGACTGACCGGACGGATCGAGGCCTGCCCTGGTCAGCATCGCTGCGACGTCCGGCTCATGCGCACCGTCGAAGACCGGCGTTGCGATCGAGAGGCCACGCTTGGACTGCTCGGCCAGACGAACGAGAGAGTCGTCGTCGAAGCTTGCAACTTCGGCGTTTGCCTCACTCTGATAGGCTTCCGTCAGCTCTTTCTTCAAGTCGGTGATATCGTTCGACTTGCGGTACTCTTCGAGCAGCGCACCGATACGCTTGCCCATGCCTGCGCAAGCCCAGGCCAGGTGCGTCTCGAGGATCTGGCCGACGTTCATGCGCGAAGGCACGCCGAGCGGGTTCAGAACGATATCGACATGCGTGCCGTCTTCGAGGAACGGCATGTCCTCGACCGGAACGATGCGCGACACGACGCCCTTGTTGCCGTGACGGCCGGCCATCTTGTCGCCCGGCTGGATCTTGCGCTTCACAGCGACGAAGACCTTGACCATCTTCATGACGCCCGGAGGCATTTCGTCGCCGCGCTGGACCTTTTCGACCTTGTCCATGAAGCGCTGTTCAAGGCGCGACTTGGATTCGTCGTACTGACCGCGGAGCGCTTCGATTTCGCCCTGCACCTTTTCGTCCTCGACTGCGAACATCCACCACTGCGAGCGGGGATATTCGGAGATGACGGCATTGGTGAGCTCGATGCCCTTCTTGAAGCCCTTCGGACCGGCAACCGACATCTGGCCGCGCAGCATGTCCGTCAGACGGCCATAGACGTTGCGGTCAAGAATTGCCTGTTCGTCGTCGCGGTCCTTGGCGAGGCGTTCGATTTCCTCACGCTCGATCGCCATGGCGCGTTCGTCCTTCTCCACACCGTGACGGTTGAAGACGCGGACTTCGACGACCGTGCCGAACGTGCCCGGAGGCATGCGCATGGAGGTGTCGCGAACGTCGGAGGCCTTTTCACCGAAGATGGCGCGCAGAAGCTTTTCTTCCGGCGTCATCGGGCTTTCGCCCTTCGGGGTGATCTTGCCGACGAGGATATCTCCCGGCTGGACTTCGGCGCCGATGTAGACGATGCCGGCTTCGTCGAGGTTCTTCAGCGCTTCTTCCGAAACGTTCGGAATGTCGCGCGTGATTTCTTCCGGACCAAGCTTGGTGTCGCGCGCCATCACTTCGAATTCCTCGATGTGGATGGAGGTGAACACGTCGTCCGACACGATGCGCTCGGAGAGCAGGATCGAGTCTTCGTAGTTGTAGCCGTTCCAGGGCATGAACGCGACGAGCGCGTTGCGGCCGAGCGCCAAGTCACCGAGGTCCGTCGACGGACCGTCGGCAATGATGTCGCCCTTGTTCAGGATGTCACCGACGGCGACCAGCGGGCGCTGGTTTACGCAGGTGTTCTGGTTCGAACGCTGGAACTTCTGCAGACGAT
The DNA here is from genome assembly GCF_002968555.1 of Neorhizobium sp. T6_25. Lineage (NCBI taxonomy): Bacteria > Pseudomonadati > Pseudomonadota > Alphaproteobacteria > Hyphomicrobiales > Rhizobiaceae > Neorhizobium > Neorhizobium sp. T6_25. The sequence continues at coordinate 92,155 of NZ_PVBL01000015.1, read as the reverse complement.
AGATATCGACGCCAGACTTCGACGGATCGAGGTCTTCGGTGGCGCGGATAACGATACGGGTCGCATCGACCTGGTCGACCACACCGCCACGGCGGGCAGCAATCGCTGCACCGGAGTCGCGGGCGACGACCGGTTCCATGCCGGTGCCGACGAACGGAGCTTCAGCACGTACCAGCGGCACGGCCTGACGCTGCATGTTCGAGCCCATGAGAGCGCGGTTGGCGTCGTCGTTTTCCAGGAACGGGATGAGAGCGGCCGCGACCGAGACAAGCTGCTTCGGCGAGACGTCCATCAGGTTGATGGTGTCGCGCGGAGACAGCATGACTTCGCCGGCATGACGGCAGACAACGAACTCTTCCACGAAAGAGCCGTTCTTATCCAGTTCGGCGTTCGCCTGTGCCACGTAATACTTCGCCTCTTCCATAGCGGAAAGGTAAAGCACTTCCTTCGTCACGACGCCGTCGATGATCTTGCGGTACGGGCTTTCGATGAAGCCGTACTTGTTGACGCGGGCGAAGGTGGCAAGCGAGTTGATCAGACCGATGTTCGGGCCTTCCGGCGTCTCGATCGGGCAAATACGGCCGTAATGGGTCGGGTGAACGTCGCGGACTTCGAAGCCTGCGCGCTCGCGGGTCAGACCACCCGGGCCAAGTGCCGAAAGACGGCGCTTGTGGGTGATTTCCGAAAGCGGGTTCACCTGGTCCATGAACTGCGACAGCTGCGAGGAGCCGAAGAATTCGCGAACCGCGGCAGCTGCCGGCTTCGCGTTGATCAGGTCCTGCGGCATGACGGTGTCGATTTCGATCGACGACATGCGTTCCTTGATGGCGCGCTCCATGCGGAGCAGGCCGAGGCGATACTGATTTTCCATCAGTTCGCCGACGGAACGGACGCGGCGGTTGCCGAGGTTGTCGATATCGTCGATCTCGCCCTTGCCGTCGCGCAGTTCGACCAGCATCCGGACCACGGCCAGGATGTCGTCCTTGCGGAGCGTGCGGACGGTATCGGCGACTTCGAGGTCGAGACGCATGTTCATCTTGACGCGGCCGACGGCGGAGAGGTCGTAACGCTCCGAATCGAAGAACAGCGAGTTGAACATGGCTTCGGCCGATTCCATCGTCGGCGGTTCACCCGGGCGCATGACGCGGTAGATGTCGAACAGAGCGTCCTGGCGGTTCTCATTCTTGTCGGCCGACAGCGTGTTGCGGATATAGGCGCCGACATTGATATGGTCGATGCCGAGAACCGGGATCTCGTCGAAACCGGCGCTCAGGATGATCGGCAGGGTCTTTTCGTCGATTTCGTCGCCGGCTTCGAGGTAGATCTCGCCGGTTGCCGCGTTGACGATGTCTTCGGCAAGATAGTTGCCGTAGATGTCGTCATTGGTCGCCTTCAGGGCCTTCAAGCCCTTCTCCGTCAGCTGACGGAGAAGACGCGGGTTGAGCTTCTTGCCGGATTCGACAACCACTTCGCCGGTATCGGCGTCGATCATGTCGGAAAGGGTCTTCGCACCCTTCAGGGTTTCCGGCTGGAACGGAATCCGCCAGCCTTCGCCGTCGCGCTGGTAGGACGACTTCGTATAGAAGGTCGACAGGATTTCTTCGCCGTCCATGCCGAGCGCCATCAGCAGCGAGGTCACGGGGATCTTACGGCGGCGGTCGATACGGGCGTAAACGATGTCCTTGGCGTCGAATTCGATGTCGAGCCAGGAACCGCGATACGGAATGACGCGGGCTGCGAAGAGCAGCTTGCCGGAAGAGTGGCTCTTGCCCTTGTCGTGGTCGAAGAAGACGCCCGGCGAACGGTGCATCTGGGACACGATCACGCGTTCGGTGCCGTTCACGATGAACGTACCGTTGTCGGTCATGAGCGGCATGTCGCCCATGTAGACGGACTGTTCCTTGATGTCCTTGATGGACTTGGCGCCCGTATCCTCGTCGATATCGAACACGATGAGACGCAGCGTCACCTTCAGCGGCGCTGCATAGGTCAGATCGCGCTGACGGCATTCTTCCACGTCAAACTTCGGCAGTTCGAATTCGTAGGACACGAATTCGAGCATGGAGGCGCCGGAAAAATCGGTGATCGGGAAGACCGACCGGAAGACAGCGTTCAGACCTTCGTCCGGACGACCGCCCTTCGGTTCATCAACCATCAGGAACTGGTCATAGGATGCCTTCTGAACCTCGATGAGGTTCGGCATCTCTGTGACTTCGGGGATTTTTCCAAAAAACTTGCGTACGCGCCTGCGACCATTAAAGGAAAGGGTCTGAGCCATCGTCGCTCCTTCAAAATTGCATCCGGGCCTGCAACGGACGGGGTTCGCTGGCCAGTCGATCCCGTCGATCAATGGGTATTCTCAATCTCGTCCCACCTCTCGAACACGCCAGGCCGGATTGCCTTTTCTGTTCGATTCGGGACCATCCTCTTGAGAACCCATTACCCAGGAACCGTTTTGACGGTTCCTGGGTAATACGTTCGGAGGAAATGGGCGGGAGAGGAAACCCCTCCCGCCGCATTCCGATATTACTTAACGTCGACCTTGGCGCCGGCGTCCTCAAGCTTCTTCTTGAGGTCAGCGGCTTCAGCCTTGTTGACGCCTTCCTTGACAGCCTTCGGAGCGCCTTCGACGAGGTCCTTGGCTTCCTTGAGGCCCAGGCCGGTGATGGCGCGGACTTCCTTGATGACGTTGATCTTGTTGGCGCCGGCTTCGACGAGGATGACGTCGAACTCGGTCTTTTCTTCTTCAACGACAGCAGCAGCAGCGCCACCGCCAGCAGCAGCAACGGCTACGGGAGCAGCTGCAGATACGCCCCACTTCTCTTCGAGCAGCTTGGAAAGCTCAGCAGCTTCCAGAACGGTCAGAGCAGAGAGGTCTTCAACGATCTTTGCGAGATCAGCCATTTTGATAGTTCCTTATATTCGGTTCGAACTTGATTTGGGTATGAACAGCGAAAAACCGCCTTAAGCGGCTTCCTCGTCCTTCTTGGCGTAGGCCGCGAACACGCGGGCAAGCTGGCTTGCCGGTGCTGCAACAACCGTAGCGACGCGGGTAGCCGGGGCATTCAAGAGGCCCAGCAGCTTGGCGCGAAGCTCGTCCAGCGAAGGCAGGGTCGCAAGCGACTTGACCGCATCCGCAGTGAGCGTGGTTGCACCCATGGAACCGCCCAGAACAATGATCTTGTCATTGGTCTTGGCAAAATCCATGACGACCTTCGGAGCCGTTACCGGGTCTTCGCTGAATGCGATCAGCGTCTGACCCTTGAAGAGATTCGACATCCCTTCCGACTCCGTACCCTGAAGAGCGATCTTGGCCAGACGGTTCTTCGCGACTTTGACGGTGCCGCCAGCAGCGCGCATCTTCGAACGAAAATCGTTCATCTGCGCAACTGTGACACCAGCATAGTGGGCCACGACAACCGAACCAGAAGCCTTGAAGACTTCGTTCAGCTCCGTGACAAATTCGCGCTTTTCCGCTCTTTCCACTGTCTGTCTCCAGTTGACGGGACCGCAATCCTGCAGGCCCCATCGGGTTGCCTTTGCCTCAAGGGATCCCTTGATTAGGACCCCAAGCGACGCTTGAGGATCCTGTCCCCTCGCACTGTCGCCACAGGGGCTCCAGGCACAAGGCACACTAGGCTCGAACCGAATTTACGAGGCGCATGGCACCTCAAAAATCTCGGGTCTTACCCGTCTCATGCAGGCATCAAGTGATTAAGGTCGAAACCACCCGCAATCTCGGACAGGAATTCCCAGGTTTCCCTGGGAAATTCCCGGCCCCGAAGGACCGGGAATTCATGCAGTCCGGAACCCGAAGGCTCCGGACGAAACTTTTAGATCGTCACCGTCGACGGATCGATCTTGACGCCCGGACCCATGGTCGAGGAGATCGCTACCCGCTTGAGGTAGTTACCCTTGGCGCCGGCCGGCTTGGCCTTGATGACTGCGTCAGCGAAGGCCTTGATGTTCTCTTCGAGAGCCTTGGCTTCGAAGGAGGCCTTGCCGATACCGGCGTGGATGATGCCGGCCTTTTCGACGCGGAACTCGACAGCGCCGCCCTTGGAAGCCTTGACGGCACCCGCGACGTCCATGGTGACGGTTCCGACCTTCGGGTTCGGCATCATGCCACGCGGGCCGAGAACCTTACCGAGACGACCGACGAGCGGCATCATGTCCGGAGTGGCGATGCAGCGATCGAAATCGATCTTGCCGCCCTGGACGATTTCGACGAGTTCTTCAGCGCCGACGATATCCGCACCGGCTGCCTTGGCTTCGTCAGCCTTGACGCCACGTGCGAAAACAGCAACGCGAACGTCACGGCCGGTGCCGTTCGGCAGGTTGACCACGCCGCGGACCATCTGGTCCGCATGACGCGGATCGACGCCGAGGTTCATCGCGATTTCAACGGTTTCGTCGAACTTGGCGATCGCACGTTCCTTGACCATCGAGATGGCGTCCGTGAGCGCTACGAGCTTGGTCGGATCCACGCCTTCGCGGATCTTCTGAATACGCTTTGCAAGCTTTGCCATGTTAAGCCACCACTTCCAGGCCCATGGCGCGGGCAGAGCCCTCGATCATGGCCATTGCGCCTTCGAGATCAGCCGCGTTCAGATCCTTCATCTTCGCCTGGGCGATGGTCTGGATCTGAGCCTTGGTCAGGGTGCCAGCCTTGGCGCCCTTGCCCGGGGTCTTGGAACCCGAGGTGATCTTCGCTTCCTTCTTCAGCCAGTAGCTGACCGGAGGCTGCTTCATCGCGAAGGTGAAGGACTTGTCCTGGAAATAGGTGATGACGACCGGGATCGGCATGCCCTTTTCCATTTCCTGCGTGGCGGCGTTGAATGCCTTGCAGAATTCCATGATGTTGATGCCGCGCTGACCAAGTGCAGGACCGATCGGCGGGGACGGATTGGCCGACCCTGCCTTTACCTGCAGCTTGAGGTGGCCCATAACTTTCTTAGCCATAACTCTCTGCCTTTCGAGAGACCGGTTACCCGGCTCATTAGAGACCGGTTTCCCGGTCCGACATGCCGGCTTTCGCCGGCGGCTGCGGTTGCGTGGTTCGGTCAGAATGCCCGGCTAAGGCACCATTCCTCCCACGCGCTTGCGGCAAACGCCGCGCGAGACCCACCGAATAAACGGCAGGCCTCAATTCGAAACTGATCAGACCTTTTCGACCTGAGCGTATTCCAGCTCGACCGGGGTCGCACGGCCGAAGATCGAAACCTCGACCTTGAGGCGCGAACGCTCCTCGTCGACATCCTGAACAGTGCCGTTGAAGGACGCGAACGGACCGTCCGATACGCGAACCTGCTCGCCGATCTCGAAAGTGATCGACGACTTCGGCCGCTCGACACCTTCCTGGACCTGGCCAAGGATGCGCTCGGCCTCGAAGTCCGGAATCGGAACCGGCTTGTTGTCGGAACCGAGAAAGCCGGTAACCTTCGGCGTGTTCTTGATCAGGTGGTAGGCTTCGTCGGTCAGGTTGGCCCGGACCATGACGTAACCCGGAAAGAACTTGCGCTCGGAATCGACCTTGCGGCCGCGACGCACTTCGACCACCTTCTCGGTCGGCACGAGGATCTTCTCGAACAGATGCTCAAGCCCCTTCTGGCGAGCCTTGTTCTCGATGTCCTCAGCCACCTTCTTCTCAAAATTAGAATATGCGTGGACGATGTACCAACGCGCCGCCATCTTTATTCTCCAGAAATCAAACGCTGACGTTCAGTACGAGACGGAGTAACCATCCCATGAGCTGGTCTGCAGCGAAGAAAAACAGCGCAGCGAACACAACCATAACCAGAACCATGGCCGTGGAGATCATGGTCTCGCGACGCGACGGCCAATGGATTTTCAGCGCTTCGGATCGAACCTGGCGCAGAAACGTAACTGGATTGGTCTTGGATGCCATTGATTGCCCACGCAATTACGGCGCGTAAAGCTGAACTTGCTCAGCCCCACGCACCGCGTGTCTGTTTTGACCTACATAAACACCCCTTCCCCTTTACACAAGAGGGAAAACAGTGTTCGATGAAATTTCGCCGTTTTGCACGGCGGCCATTTCCCGACAATTCCGCTGCGGATAATCTCGCGCCAATCATCTGAAAGTGGCAGGGGCGGCCGGGCTTGAACCGACGACCTGCGGTTTTGGAGACCGCCGCTCTACCAACTGAGCTACACCCCTTCAACCTTGACGGAACATAAAACCGGAAACTCGGCCTCGCCGCCAACTGGCTAGGCGCTCCCTTTAAGGGGATGCGCTGCGCTTTGCAAGAGCATTTTTGATATCCGGACCGTTCTACCCGAGCTTTCCGCCGGACCGGTCAGGCGCCTCGACAAAGCGAACCCCCGAAAGCGCCGTCCCGGCACCACCTGCGCTGATTTCCTTGCCCGGCAGCCCGATCCGCAATGGCTTCCGATTGATCGACACAGGCTCCCCCAGGAGGTCTGGTCGGGAGGCGACTCGCAACGGGAAGCAACCCGGTGGCCCCGCGCTTACACCAGTAGAATCAATCGCGGACGCGCATTTACGCTTCTTCCGCAATGAGTCACCGCGCGGAGACTTTTAGGCTGAGGTGGATATTTGCCCGCCTCCCCTGCCGGCATCCGCCAATGCCACAGTCGGCCCTGACAAGCGTCTGGCTGCAGCGCACCTGGCATCGCGTGAGGCTCGGCGATCTGCGATGTGCATGCCCCGCGGCAAAAGTCGTTTTCGTTACGAGAGCGAGCTTTTTCAAAAACTGACTTAGGGTGAGCCACCAGATTGACTCAAGGTCAGGGCTTGAAAGCAAAAGGCCCCGCCGTTGCCGGCAGGGCCTTATCTATTCCAATGTCGCTATCGATTACTCGACGATGGAGGCGACGATACCGGCGCCGACGGTGCGGCCGCCTTCGCGGATCGCGAAGCGCAGCTTTTCTTCCATCGCGATCGGGTTGATCAGCGTCACCTTAACAGTCACGTTGTCGCCCGGCATGACCATTTCCGTGCCTTCCGGAAGCTCGACGATGCCGGTCACGTCCGTCGTGCGGAAGTAGAACTGCGGACGGTAGTTGGTGAAGAACGGCGTATGACGACCGCCTTCTTCCTTCGTCAGGATGTAGGCTTCTGCCATGAACACCGTGTGCGGCTTGACCGAACCCGGCTTGCACAGGATCTGGCCACGCTCGACGCCGTCACGCTGGACGCCACGGATCAGCGCGCCGATGTTGTCGCCGGCCTGACCCTGGTCGAGCAGCTTGCGGAACATTTCAACGCCGGTCACCGTCGTCTTGGTGGTGGCGCGGATGCCGACGATCTCGACTTCTTCGCCGACCTTGACGATGCCACGCTCGACGCGGCCGGTCACGACCGTACCACGACCCGAGATCGAGAACACGTCTTCGATCGGCAGCAGGAACGGCAGGTTGATCGGGCGCTCAGGCGTCGGGATGTAGGCGTCGACAGCGGCCATCAGCTCGCGGATCGAATCTTCGCCGATCTTCTTGTCGCTATCTTCGAGAGCAGCAAGCGCCGAACCCTTGATGATCGGGATGTCGTCGCCCGGGAAATCGTAAGAGGTCAGAAGTTCGCGCACTTCCAGCTCGACGAGCTCGAGAAGTTCGGCGTCGTCAACCTGGTCGACCTTGTTCAGGAACACGACGATCGCCGGAACGCCGACCTGACGGGCGAGCAGGATGTGCTCGCGGGTCTGCGGCATCGGGCCGTCGGCTGCCGAGCAAACCAGGATCGCGCCGTCCATCTGCGCCGCACCGGTGATCATGTTCTTGACGTAGTCGGCGTGGCCGGGGCAGTCGACGTGGGCATAATGGCGGGCCGGCGTCTCATATTCGACGTGTGCCGTCGAAATGGTGATGCCGCGAGCCTTTTCTTCAGGAGCCGCGTCGATCTGGTCATAGGCCTTGTACTCGCCGAAGTACTTCGTGATCGCGGCCGTCAGCGACGTCTTGCCGTGGTCAACGTGACCGATCGTGCCAATGTTGACGTGCGGCTTGTTGCGCTCAAACTTGCTCTTTGCCATTGAATGCTTCCTGTGAACATAAGGGTGGACCCGGCGACCGGGTTTGGTGTCGCCGTTTAAGGCTTTCCACTAGAATGCGCAAGACATAATTACGACGCGCGCCCGGACAAGGGGAGCAGGCGAAATCGGCTTGAAAATGCCCGGGGACGGCCGGGTTCAGCACGCGCTCAGTTCAAGATCCGGACCGGCTCCGACTGCGGGCTTCAGCGAATTGACGAGCGCCGTAAGCGCAAAAAGCCCCGCGGCCGGGGTAAGGCCGCGGGGCTCCAGGTCCGCCTTGATGACGCCAGTATAACACAGAAGTTTGTTCCGGGATCGTTTGTCAGCTGCCGTACCTACCGGCGGGGACGTCGCACTGGATGCGCGGCCCAAATCAATGCGAGACCCGCACCTCATTCCCGTGGATGGAAGCTTCTGGATCCCACAGCATTGCGCAAGCCGCGCGATCGCCGGGCCCGCTTCGACAGGGACACAGGAAAGCGTTGCACCAACTGGCACACCGTTATTGTAAATCGTTGAGATTATGGAGCGGGTAGCGGGAATCGAACCCGCGTATTCAGCTTGGAAGGCTGCTGCTCTACCATTGAGCTATACCCGCGGTGTGGTGTCCGATCAGAGACGAATGGTGGAGAGAGTTGGATTTGAACCAACGTAGGCTGAGCCAACGGATTTACAGTCCGTCCCCTTTAACCACTCGGGCATCTCTCCAGTTTTTCGTCCGGATCGTGAGACCAAGTTCGTCAGACCTTGAAGCTTGCCGCCCCTTGATCTGCGCCGCGTATATGACCGCCTCGTTCTCGTCTGTCAACACGAGGAAGAAGCAAAAATGACGAAAATAAATCAGTCGCTCTTTCGATCCGCCTCCCCGTCGAGGGCTTTGCCCGGAGAGCGAGGATGGCTATAAGGCCTGATGAGCAAGGACGACAAACAAGACAAATCCACCCGCGACACCCATTATGCGACGCTTCGGCGCGCGGTGCGCGACTCCAAGCGCGAGCGCGGAGAAATTCCGACGCCGCCCTTGAAGCGGCCGAAGTCCAACAAGGACTGGAAGCCGCCGCAGCTTCAGGCGGAACAGGTCTTCCTTTATGGCCTGCACACGGTGCGGGCCGCTCTCGACAACCCCGAGCGCAAGCTTATCAAGCTGTCGGTGACCCAGAACGCCTTCGCGCGGCTCGAGATCGGTGAACCGGAGCCCTTGTCCTTTCCGGTCGAATTCGTCTCGCCCCAGGATATTGACAAGGTGCTCGGCCCCGAGGCCATCCACCAGGGCGTGATGCTGGAAACTCGGCCCCTCCCCATGCGCCGGCTGGAAGCGCTGAAGGCAAGTCCGCTTCTGCTGGTTCTCGACCAGGTGACCGACCCGCACAATGTCGGCGCGATCATGCGCTCGGCCGTTGCGTTCGGTGCCGGCGCGGTGATCACCACCCAGAGACATAGCCCGACCGAATCCGGCGTGCTGGCCAAATCCGCCTCCGGCGCGCTTGAACTCATACCTTATATACAGATCACCAATCTCGCCGATGCGATCGAGGAACTGCACCGGCTCGGCTTCCAGACGATCGGGCTCGATTCGGAAGGCCCCGCCCCGCTCGAAGGCACGTTTGCCGGCGGTCGGATCGCTCTGGTGCTCGGTTCGGAAGGCAAGGGCCTGCGGCAGAAGACCCGCGAGACGGTCAACGCCCTTGCCCGCCTCGACATGCCGGGCGCCATCAAGTCGCTCAACGTCTCGAACGCCGCCGCGATCGCGCTCTACGCGACACAGCAGCATCTCGCCAAGGTGGGTTGACCTGCGCCGTTTAAGACTCCCAAGCGCGGGGCAAACGTGTCATGGGAAGTCTTACGCAACCGACGTGACCAGCCTCCATGGAATTCATGCTCGCCACATTCGAAAAAGCCGCGCTGGTCGCGGGCAAGGCCATCCTGGACATCTACAGGGCTGGGCCGAGCACCAGCTACAAGGCCGATCGGTCCCCGGTCACGGAGGCGGACGAGCGGGCTGAAGAGATCATCCTCGCCGAACTCGCCCAGGCCTTTCCGGAGATTCCGGTCATCGCGGAAGAATCGGTGGCGATGGGACGCATCCCGTCGATCGAAGGGGGCTCCTTCATCCTTGTCGATCCCCTGGACGGCACCAAGGAATTCATAAACAACCGCGAGGATTTCACGGTCAACATCGCGCTGATCGAGGGTGGCGTGCCGATCCTCGGGGCCGTGTATGCCCCCGCCCTCAAGGTCGCCTATCTTGGCGGCGGCGGACGAGCGGAAAAACTCGTCGTCGATGACGATTTCGCGGTGACGAGCCGGGAGCCGATCGTCTCAAGGCCGGTTGGGAGCCGGCCGATCTGCGTCGCGAGCCGCTCTCACAATTCCGCCGAGACCGAGGCCTTCCTCGAAAAATCAGGCGCCGCCGATATCCGCAGCATTGGTTCCTCGTTGAAATTCTGCCTGCTGGCGGAGGGTGCCGCCGACCTCTATCCCCGCTTTGGCCGGACCATGGAATGGGACACGGCCGCTGGTGACGCCGTGCTCCGTGCCGCCGGCGGCAGCACGGTCACGCTCGACGGGGCGCGGCTTACTTATGGCAAGACCGGCCGCACGGACATGCTGGATTTCGCCAATCCCGATTTCATCGCCTGGGGGTCGCGGCCTGGAAACTCCTAGCCGTCGTCCTATTGTCATCACCCGGTAACATTGGCCAGTCAGGGCGGCCTGCCGGGGTAACGCCCGACCCAGGCCCGTGACAGGCAGCCAAGCCGACGCGTTGCATTCCCTTTCGGATGCGCTTAGGAAACCGCTGCGCGTGAGATTGCCGGATAAGGATGAGGATTATTGATGCGTATTGTGATGGTTGGATCGGGTTATGTCGGCCTCGTGTCGGGAGCCTGCTTTGCGGATTTCGGACATGACGTGATCTGCGTCGACAAGGCCGCCGAAAAGATCGAGGCGCTGAAGCAAGGCGTCATCCCGATCTTCGAGCCGGGCCTCGAGGCGCTGGTCGAATCCAATGTTAAGTCCCGTCGCCTTTCCTTCACCACCGAGCTTGGCCCCGCAGTGGCCGATGCCGATGTCGTCTTCATCGCGGTCGGCACGCCGTCGCGCCGCGGCGACGGCCATGCCGATCTCGGTTATGTCCATGCTGCAGCACGCGAAATCGCCGAAGCGCTGACCGGCTTCACCGTCATCGTCACCAAGTCGACCGTTCCGGTCGGCACCGGCGACGAGGTGGAGCGGATCATCCGCGAAACCAACCCGGATGCGGATTTCGCCGTCGTCTCCAACCCGGAATTTTTGCGCGAAGGTGCTGCGATCGAGGACTTCAAGCGTCCGGACCGGATCGTCGTCGGCCTTTCCGACGAGCGCGCCCGCGGCGTGATGACGGAAGTCTACCGTCCGCTCTATCTCAACCAGTCGCCGCTCCTCTTCACCAGCCGCCGCACCTCCGAACTGATCAAATACGCCGCGAACGCCTTCCTGGCGATGAAGATCACCTTCATCAACGAGATGGCCGACCTCTGCGAGCGCGTCGGCGCCGACGTTCAGGACGTTTCGCGCGGCATCGGCCTCGACGGGCGCATCGGCTCGAAATTCCTGCATGCCGGCCCCGGCTATGGCGGCTCCTGCTTCCCGAAGGACACGCTGGCGCTCGCAAAGACCGCCCAGGACTATGAGAGCCCTGTCCGCCTCATCGAGACCACCATCGCCGTCAACGATACCCGCAAGCGCGCCATGGGCCGCAAGGTGATCGCGGCTGCCGGCGGCGACGTGCGCGGCAAGAAGGTCGCCGTCTTCGGGTTGACCTTCAAGCCGAACACCGACGACATGCGCGACAGCCCCGCGATCGCCGTCGTCCAGACGCTGCAGGATGCGGGCGCGATCGTGTCCGGCTACGATCCGGAAGGCATGGCAAACGCCAGGCAGATGATGGATATCGAATTCGCCAGTGGCCCCTACCAGGCAGCGGAGGGTGCGGATGTGGCGGTTCTGGTGACCGAGTGGAACGAATTTCGCGCACTCGATCTCGAGCGCCTGAAGTCCGTCATGAAGAGCCCCATCCTCGTCGACCTGCGCAATGTCTATCGAGCGCGGGAAGTCGAAGCGCACGGCTTTGCCTATTCCGGTGTCGGAAAACTGCGCTAGAATAGCCGCCAAGACGGCGGGCCTGGAGTTTTGGGCTCCTCGTCGAGGGGCCGCCAGCAGATGAGGCAAGCGCAGATTTCCCGGCCTTGTGACCGTTGCCGGACCCGTCGTGCCAAGGCACTCGGCCGCCTGTTCCGACCGCCGAGGGCTTTCAAGCCGGGACCTGATTGGGCATATTGCATGTCGATGATGTTTCGCCGTCTCATGCAAACAGGTTTGGGCTTATGTTTGGCCGTCGCTCCCTTTGGCGGGAGCATCCGTGCTGCGGAAGAGACGGCCGCCCCCGAATGCCGCTACGAGCGTGCGGCATCGGGTGAGATCGGCCGATTGTGCATCCGTCCCGACGCCTACAACGAGGATCTCTGCCATGTCATGGAGCAGCTGGCGGTAACGAACGGGCTGCCGCCGGAATTCTTCGCGCGCCTGATCTGGCGGGAAAGTCTGTTTCGGCCGAACGCGGTGAGCCCGAAAGGAGCGGAAGGTATCGCCCAGTTCATGCCGGGGACCGCGAAGATCCGCGGCCTGCAAAACAGCTTCGATGTCATAGAAGCCCTTGCCGCCTCCTCGCTCTATCTGAGGGACCTGAGCAACCGTTTCGGAAATCTCGGCCTTGCCGCCGCGGCCTATAATGCCGGCGAAGCAGGGCTCGAAACATTCCTGAAGATCGGCCGACTGCCGATCGAGACGCGCGACTACGTGTTTGCGATAACCGGTCACTCGGCGGAGACATGGAGGGACAATCCGCCAAAGACGGCGGCTCAGGCCCTCGCTCCGCAAAAAAACTTCATCGACGGATGCATACAGCTCGCCAATACGAGGCGGCTCAACGAGACCGTCCTGATCGCCTCGGCGGATTGGGCGCCATGGGGCGTGCAGCTTTCCGCACATTACAATCCGAATATCGCCAGCCAGCTGTTTGCCAACACGATTGGCCGGCTGCCGGCGCCGCTCAACGCGGAACGGGCGCTCGTCGTGCGGCAGAAACGGGGCAATTTCGGCTATCGCCCGCGCTATGCGGCACGGATCGGCCGCGCCACCAGAGCCGAGGCGACCGACTTGTGCACGAAGATCAGGGCACACGCGGTGCCCTGCACGGTTTTCAGAAACTGAAGCGGCATGCGGCAAGCGAAGGCAGGCCTTCCGCTCGCCGCACATGATTCCCGATCAGCAGTTTTGTGCCTGCCCTGGCGCCAGAGTTCCGTCCGCATTGGGCGTTGCGGAGCCGGAACCCTGCGGCAGATTGTTGGTCGTGGCGGAGCCGGTACCCTGCGACAGATTGCCGGTCGGGCATTTGGAACCGCCGGAATCGGTGCTGCCGGTCGTATTGGAATCCAGCGCGCCTGACCCGGCGCCATTCAGCGGAGCGGTGGTATTGCCGTTAAGGGCGCCGGAGCCGGAGCCGCTTGCACCCGAACCCGTCACGGATCCGCCGGTTCCAGCGGAACCTGAGCCAGAAGCGCCGCCGGATCCTGATCCGGTTCCCGAGCCCGACTGGGCGACCGCGGCAGTGGCGAGGCCTAGCGACAGTGCGCCAACGGTGAGTATCTTTACAAACATTGGGTTTCCTCTCGTGGGACGTTCCAAATATGCCCTACGGCCGTCTAACCCCGCCGACCGCATAAGGTTTCGAAGGTTCTGCGCAGACATCTCAGGCTTGCGGACGATGGCGGGGCAAAAGCCGGCGCTGCCGCAGGCATCGGCCAGGTCCGCCGCAGACGCTACGGAGACCTCGATGAGGAGAAATTGATGCCAAATGCCAGGAAAAAAGTGGTGCCCCCGCCAGGGTTCGAACCCGGGACCCCCTGATTACAAATCAGGTGCTCTACCAACTGAGCTACAAGGGCACTTTCGAGTGGGGAGTTACCAGATTTTCCTCTCCTGTAAAGAGAAAATCGCCGCAACATGAGATAGCGTGCATTCGAGCTGCGTTGTTTCGCTTACCGGCAATGGCGCAAGGCGCTTGTCCAAAAGCCTGTTTTTCCTGTACTTAATGCCGTCCGGCCGGCATGGTCCTGTCACAGGCTCGTGTTAGCTCAAATGGTTTCAGCGTCCCTTGCGCGGCCCCTCGGGCGGCGGCACCCTTAAAGGCCCGTTCATGTCGTCCCAGACGAACAAGCTCTCCATCATCGCCTCGACGGCCCCGGAAGCACAATCCGCGCTGGAGGAACTCGTGAGGCTCTACGGCAACGTGCCCACCGCGGAAGCCGACGTTATCGTCGCGCTTGGCGGCGACGGCTTCATGCTGCAGACGCTGCACGACACGATCAATACGGGCAAAAGCGTTTATGGCATGAACTGCGGTTCGGTCGGCTTCCTGATGAACGATTATCGCGCCCAGAAACTCCATGAGCGGGTGGCCGAATCAATCGAGAACGAATTTCATCCGCTCAAGATGACGACGGTGAACGAGGATGGCTCGACGTCGGTGGCCCTTGCCATCAACGAGGTCTATCTTTTCCGCCAATCCTATCAGGCGGCCAAGCTCAGGGTGGAGATCGACGGCCATGTGCGGCTGGAGGAATTGATCTGCGACGGACTGATGATCGCCACGCCCGCCGGTTCGACCGCCTACAATCTCTCGGCGCATGGGCCGATCCTGCCGCTGGAGGCGCCGTTGCTTGCCATGACACCGGTCTCGGCATTTCGCCCGCGGCGCTGGCGCGGCGCGCTGCTGCCGAACCACGTCTGCGTCGATATCCACATCCTCGAACCGGAGAAGCGGCCGGTCAACGCGGTTGCCGACAATACCGAGGTGAAGTCGGTGCTGAAGGTGCGGGTGGCGCAATCGACCGAGATCACTGCCCGCATCCTCTCCGATCCCAACCATTCCTGGTCCGACCGGATTCTCGCCGAGCAGTTCAACAACTGACTCAGCGTCAACTCACGCAGATGAAACCTGTTGTCCTCGCGTGAGGCTCAGCGCTTCGGGCTAAAGGCGCGCAGAAAAGTGCGGGTGGCGTTCGCCGCCATCTGGTCGATCTCCGATTCGGGCGTCTGGCGGCCCATCTGCTGGTCGTAGCGAAGGTCGGCCGCCAGAAGCGCCATATACTGGCGGGCGGCAAGCGCCGGATCGTCGATCTCGAGATGACCGCCATGGGCGAGTTGCGCCAGGCGGGCCGCAATCGCCGGATATTTCTTGCCGGGCCCGTATTCCTTCCAGGTTTCGAAAAGCTCGGGGAAGCGGGCGCCTTCGGTTTCGACCACCTTGCGCAGCCAGCGGCCGTTCGGGTCGCAGATCGCCTTGCGCAGGAGCTGGGCCGAAAACTGCGTCAGTTCCGACTCGATATCCTGCGGCGCCACGGGGAACGTATCGAGCACGCGAAAGAAACCGGCGCTGGAGCGGTCGGTGATTTCGGCGACCACGACCTTGAAAAGATTATCCTTGTCGCCCAGCTGATTGTAGATCGTCTGGCGCGACACCCCTGCCCTTGCCGCGATCGCATCGATGCTGGCTCCGCCAAAGCCTTCCTGGGCAAAAACATCGGCTGCAGCGTTGAGGATCGCCTGGCGCTTGTTCTGCGCCGGCGGCCAGGTGTCGTAATCGCGCGGAAGTTCGGCAGACGAATTTTTCATGACATCACTATAGCGGGGCTTGACGAATTGGACAATTGTGTCCAGAATATTTTACATGACTGCTTAGGTCCATCCTCCCAAACGCGGCCGGCTCTCATATTCATCTCCCATAATCGTCTTCGCCCTGCCGTTACCACGGCAGATGTGGTGACGGGAAAGGTTTTTTCCAAATGCAAAGCAGAGCTCCTTCGCATGCCCTTTCGCTCGGGCTGCTCTCCGCTATCGGGCTTTTCGCCCTCGACATGTATCTCCCGGCATTGCCGACCATCAGCGTAAACCTCAATGCCGACAGCCATGAGGTGCAGGCGAGCCTGATCTCCTTCTTCGTCGCCATGGCAGTTTCGCAGATCGTCTACGGCCCGGTCTCCGACATGTTCGGCCGCAAGAAGCCGCTCTATGTCGGTCTCGCACTTTATGCCATCGGGGCGGTTGGCTGCGCCCTGTCGCCGTCGATAGAGTGGCTGATCGCCTTCCGGTTCCTGCAGGGCATGGGCGCCTGCGCCGGCGTCGTCATCTCCCGCGCCATCGTCCGCGACCTGCATACCGGTCCCGCCGCCGCCCAGCTGATGTCGCGGTTGATGCTGGTGTTCAGCGTCTCGCCTATCCTCGCTCCGCTTGCCGGCAGCATCGTCACCGTGTTCGGCGACTGGCGGCTGATCTTCTGGGTCATGGTCGGCGCGGGCGCCGTCGGGGCCGTCGTTGCGGTGTTCTTCCTCGAGGAAACCCGCCTGCCGGCTGCACGCAGCGAAAGCAGTCTCGCCGGCGCGCTCAGGTCCTACGGCACGCTGCTCCGGGATCCCTATTATCTCGGGCTGGTGCTGATCGCCTCCTTCGGCATGTCGAGCTACATGATCTACGTGGCGAATTCGTCCTTCGTGCTGATCGAGCATTACGGTCTGTCGCCGACCTTCTACAGCATCGTCTTCTCGTGTAATGCGGTTGCCTTTATCGGCATGTCGCAGCTGAACGGCTGGCTCTCCCGCAAGATCGGGCTGCGGAAAGTGATCCGCGGCGCGGTGTTCGGGTATTCCACGATGATGGTCCTTCTGGCGCTCGTCACCTCGCTCGGCATCGACCGTCTCGACGTCATGGCCGCCTTCCTGTTCGGCGGCTACGGCTTCCTCGGCATGATCATTCCGACGGCGGCGGTGCTGGCGCTCGAACATCACGGCCGGATCGCCGGCACGGCGTCGGCGATGATGGGCACGTTCCAGTTCGTGACCTCGGCGGTCGTGATCGGCCTCGGCGGCATGTTCGTCGATGGAACTTCGCTGCCGATGGTTACGGTCATCGCGCTGTGCTCGGTGGTCGTCTTCCTGCTGTCGCTTGTCGTGCTGCGCAGCCGCCAAGGCGCCATGGCGGCCGCCGCGGAATAACCAGCCCATCCACACAACAGAAAAAGCGGCCGGACTTTGCCAAGTCCGGCCGCTTTCGTTTGTGATTCTTCCACGGATCGTCAATCGACGTCAGCGACATCCACATCCGGCTTGCCGCTGATGCGATGCGCCAGGGCAGCTTCCATGAATGGATTGATATCTCCGTCCAGCACGTCGTCCGGCGCCGTGCTGGTCACGCCTGTGCGCAGGTCCTTGACCATCTGGTAGGGCTGCAGAACGTAGGAGCGGATCTGATGACCCCAGCCGATATCGGACTTCGAAGCCGCCTCGGCGTTCGCCGCGTCCTCGCGCTTCTTCAACTCCGCTTCGTAAAGCCGCGCACGCAGCATGTCCCAGGCCTTGGCCTTGTTCTTGTGCTGCGAGCGTTCCTGCTGGCACTGCACCACGATGCCCGACGGCATGTGCGTGATGCGCACCGCCGAGTCGGTCGTGTTGACGTGCTGGCCGCCGGCGCCCGACGAACGGTAGGTGTCGATGCGGCAGTCGCTTTCGTTGATCTCGATGTTGATCGAGTCGTCGATGACCGGATAGACCCAGATGGAGGAGAACGACGTGTGGCGGCGGGCGTTGCTGTCATAGGGCGAAATGCGGACCAGGCGGTGGACGCCCGATTCGGTCTTCAGCCAGCCATAGGCATTGTGGCCCTTGACGAGGATGGTCGCCGACTTGATACCGGCTTCTTCGCCGTCATGCACTTCCAGAAGCTCGACCTTGAAACGCTGACGCTCGGCCCAGCGGGTGTACATGCGCAGAAGCATGTTCGCCCAGTCCTGGCTTTCCGTGCCGCCGGCGCCGGAATGGACTTCGACATAGGTGTCGTTGCCATCCGCTTCGCCCGACAGCATGGCCTCGACCTGGCGCCGGCCGGATTCCGCCATCAGCGCCTTCAGCGCCTCTTCGGCTTCCTTGACGATCGCTTCGTCGCCCTCTTCCTCACCGAGTTCGATGAGTTCGATATTGTCGTTGAGCTGTTGCTCCATGGCCTTGACGCCATTGATGCCGTCGTCGAGCTGCTGGCGCTCGCGCATCAGCTTCTGCGCTTCCGCAGCATCGTTCCAGAGGTTCGGATCCTCTGACTTGTTGTTCAACCAGTCCAGTCGTCTTACCGCCTGATCCCAGTCAAAGATGCCTCCTCAGCAGGCTTATGGCCTGCTTGATTTCGTCGACTACATTGATGATTTCCGCACGCATGGCGCTTGTTCTTCGCTCTTTGTGTTGGGGTTTTAGGTGCCGTGGACATAGTTGCAGCGAGCCCGGATGTAAAGCCCGGGCCTGCCGACGAGGCTGCCGCTTCGGATAGCGATCAGAACAGACCCGGCATGCCGGAGGTGACAGCCTGCTGCGCCTGGGGCGAGTTGGTGAAGATCTGGTCCTGGGTCATGTATTCGCCATCGCCGATGACCTGGAAGACGTCGGCCGGGCCGGTGCCGGGCTTGAAGGCCTCGACGATCGTGTCGGGCTGGCCTTCCATGGCCGCCATGCCGGTCTTGCGGTTGACGGCGACGAGCTGCATGCCGTCCGGCACGTGGAACTTTTCGGCAGGCGTCAGCTTGGCGGCCTGGGCCAGGAACTCGCCGAAAATAGGTGCGGCAAGGCCGCTGCCGGTGCCGGCACGGCCGAGCGGTGCCGGCGTGTCGAAGCCGACATACAGACCGGCGACAAGGTTCGGGGTGAAGCCGACGAACCAGGCGTCCTTTTCGTCATTGGTGGTGCCGGTCTTGCCGGCGACGTCACGATCCTTGACCGGGATCTTGCCGGCTGCCGTACCGCGCTGGACCACGCCCTGCATCATCGAGGTGATCTGGTAGGCGGTCATCGGGTCGAGAACCTGCTCGCGGTTGTCGACGATGCTCGGTTCTTCCTGGTTGGCCCAGTCATTGAAGTTGCAGCCGTCGCAGGCACGCTCCTCGTGACGGAAGATGGTCTTGCCGTAACGGTCCTGGATGCGGTCGATGACGGTCGGCTTGATCTGCTTGCCGCCGTTGGCGATGACCGCATAGGCCGAAACCATGCGCATAACCGTCGTTTCGCCAGAGCCGAGCGACATGGCCAGCACCGGCAGCATCTTGTCGTAGATGCCGAAACGTTCGGCATATTCGGCAACCAGTTCCATGCCCATGTCCTGCGCCAGGCGCACGGTCATCTGGTTGCGGGACTTTTCGATGCCGATGCGCAGCGTCGATGGGCCGCCTGAATCGCCGCCGTAGTTTTCAGGCCGCCAGACCTGACCACCGGAGACGATCTCGATCGGCGCGTCCAGGATGACCGAGGCCGGCGTATAGCCGTTGTCGAGCGCTGCCGAATAGACGAAGGGCTTGAACGACGAACCCGGCTGGCGCATTGCCTGGGTGGCGCGGTTGAATTCCGATTGCGAATAGGAGAAGCCGCCGGCCATCGCGAGAACGCGGCCCGTGTTCGGGTCCATGGCGACCAAACCGCCCTGGACCTTCGGCGGCTGGCGCAGCCTGTAGGTCTTGGCCTGCGGATTGATCGGCTCGACGTAAACGACGTCGCCCGGCTTCAGCACGCCGTCCGGAGATTTTGCCGGCTTGCGGGTATTGGTCGAGTCCCGATAGGCCCATTTCATGTCGTCGCCGTTGATCGTGCCCATCTCGCGAGCCGCGTCGACCTTGCCGGCCGCATCCGCCGAGGGTTGCAGGCCGATCGTGGCGGACTTTGCCGAGACCTCGGTGACGACGGCGAGCTTCCATTCCGGCACGTCCGAAAGCGACTTCTGCTTGGCAAGTTCCGGCCCCCAGTCACCGCTCGTGGCGATTTGAGCGACCGGCCCGTGGAAACCGCGGCGCTCGTCGTATTCCACCAGACCGTTCTGCAGGGCGGCGCGGGCGATGACCTGAAGGTCGGGATCGAGCGAGGTGCGGACCGAAAGCCCCCCTTCATAGAGCGACTTGTCGCCGTAACGCTCGATGATCTGGCGTCGCACTTCTTCCGAGAAATAATCCGATGCGAAAACATGGGCGCCGGTCCGGCGCTGCTTGACGCCGAGTGGCTGCTTTTTGGCCTCCTCGGCATCGGCCTGGGTAATGTAGCCGTTCTCGGCCATGCGGTCGACGACCCAGTTGCGGCGCTCGAGCGCTGCCTTTTCGCGGCGGAAGGGATGGTAGTTGGCCGGACCTTTCGGAAGGGCAGCGAGATAGGCTGCCTCGGCCGTCGTCAGCTCGGTCACCGACTTGTCGAAATAGGTGAGTGCCGCGCCGGCGATGCCGTAGGAGTTCTGGCCGAAGAAAATCTCGTTCAGATAAAGTTCGAGGATCTTGTCCTTCGAATAGGTCTGCTCGATGCGGAAGGAGAGGATCGCTTCCTTGACCTTGCGATCGATCGTCTGGTCGGCAGAGAGGAGGAAGTTCTTCGCCACCTGCTGGGTGATCGTCGAGGCACCTTCGGGGCGACGGCCGGAACCCAGGTTCTGGAGGTTCGAGAGGACGGCGCGCCCAAGACCCGTGATGTCGATGCCGGGATGGCTGTAGAAATTCTTGTCTTCAGCGGACAGGAAGGCCGCCTTGACCCGGTCCGGCACCGCCTGAATGGGCAGGAAGAGGCGCCGCTCGCGGGCATATTCCGCCATCAGAGCACCGTTGCCTGCATGCACGCGGGTAGCGACCGGCGGCTCGTAGGAGGCAAGCACCTCGTAGTTCGGCAGGTCCTTGGTCATCCCGGTGAGGTAGATACCCACGCCGGCAGCCACGACCAGAAACAGGACGCAGGCCAAACCAAAGAGATAACCAATCAATCTTACCATATCGGAGCTACCGTTCAGCTTTCATTCGGCGCGTGAAACACACCATCGCATGGTTAGAGGCGTTTTGCACGGTGATTGCACCAGCGCAAGGTGAAAGCGGATCGATCGTCCGCCATCCGTTGCATCTGAGAGATTATCGAATAACCGCCTGAATGTGAGTAAAATAGGGCTCTTAGATGCGATTTCCGGCGTCCGCCCTCCCCCGCGCGATATTGCCCGATGCCTGTGGCACCGGCGCCACGCAGAGTGCGGGAAATCAGCCGCCGTTCGCCATCGCACGGGCACGATAGCGCTTGATGGCGTCAACCATGCGATCGATCACCTTCGACCGCCACGACTCATCCAGCAGCAGCTTTTCATCTTCGACATTGGACAGGAAGCCGAGTTCGAGGAGCACGGATGGAATGTCCGGCGCGCGCAGAACCTGAAAGCCCGCATAACGGTGGGGATTGTTGATGAGCCCGATCTGCCCTTCGAAGGACTGGACGACATTGGTGGCGAGCGCGATCGAAAACGCCTGGGTCTCGCGCCGGGTCAGGTCGAGCAGGATATCGGCGACCTCCGGCGGGCCGCTCTGGAGCGTATAGCCCGCAAGCTCGTCGGACAGGTTTTCGCGGGCGGCAAGGTTTTCGGCCATGCGGTCGGAGGCCTTGTCAGACAGGGTATAGACGGTCGCGCCGCGAATGTCCTTCTGGCCGAGTGTATCGGCATGCAGGGATACGAAGAGATCGGCGTGGCCCTGGCGGGCGAGCGTCACGCGCTCGGAGAGCGAAAGAAACGTGTCGTCGTCGCGGGTCAGGACGGCCTTGATACCCTCGACCTTGTTCAATCGTTCGGCAAGCGTCTTGGCGAAAGCAAGCGTGATGGTCTTTTCGGGCGTCTTGGTGCCCGCTCCCGTCGCGCCGGCATCGATCCCGCCGTGCCCGGCATCGACCGCAACCGTAAAGACATTGTCCTTCTCGGCCATCGCCAGCGCGTCCGGAGCTGCCGCCGTCGGGGTCGCCCAGTTCTGGGTCTTCACCAGATCGGCAAAAACCTCCTTGGAGGCCATTTCCGCATCCAGAACCAGCCTGTAGCTGCCGTTGTCGTTCGACTGAACCTCGGCGATCGACAGTTTCACCGGCCTCTTGGCGGTCAGCACGATGCGGGCGCTCGACTCACCCATCGCGCCGTAGCGGATGTCCTTGAAGAGACCACGCGCGGCCAGATCCTCGGCGGGGAACCCGAAGGCGGTCGCCGGCAGGTCGACGATCACCCGTTCTGGCGCGGCGACGTAATGGACGGAGAATTCCGGCTTTTTCTCGAATTCGATGACGATCCGGGTGCGCGCCTCGTCGCCGGCGACCCGCGCGCTGAAGGCGAGAAGCGGCGGCTGCGGCGTAGCGCGGGCGGAACTCAGGGGAAGGGTCGCGGCGAAGGTTGCCAAAAGAAGAACCGCGCAAGCGATTCGCGCAAAAAAACGCTGCAGGCTTCCGCCGCAGGCCGTCGCTGCGCTTGCCTTTAGATCCGCCCTCAAAACGCCACTCGCATTCAAAGCCCCGCCGCCTGTCGGGCAACCCGCATCAAAGTGCCCGTTCTAGAAGGCATTTGCATGTCAAAAGATGCGAATCAACCGCCCGTTCCCTGCCATCCATAAGGGGTCTAATTCCATCGAGAATATGGCAAACTTGGCTTTTCCCTTGCTATTGTGACAGATAAACCATACAACGCCCGTGAGGGTTAAAGTGTTGACGGGATAGTCTGCCGATAGGCTGGCCAGCCTCTTCAGGACCTGGCGCCGAAGACCGACAGTCATCCGCCGTCGCTACACTTTTTCCTGATACACGATCCAACCGGCGGTGGCCGGAATAATACCGGGTGGCGTGCCACCCACCGCTCATGCGGAGCACATTCATCGGGCCCATGCGGGCCTATGGTATCGTCATTCTCGTTTGGTTTTTGATGTCGCGGCACAATTTTCAGAACCTGGAGAGACCGAGGGAGCAACGCTCCCCGTCATCTTTCCGGTTGCCGTCACAACCGCGCCTGACGGGAACATCTTTATCCGGCGCAACGATCGCATTGCATGACGGGCCTGTCCTCGTGGCAGGCTTTTCTGCATTCTCCCGGCGGCGCCGAGGAGCAGAATTTCAATGGCAGACAAAATGCTTATCGACGCGTCTCACGAAGAGGAGACGCGCGTAGTCGTCGTTCGCGGTAACCGGATCGAGGAGTTCGATTTCGAATCGCAGCATAAGAAACAGATACGCGGCAATATCTATCTGGCGAAGGTGACGAGGGTCGAACCCTCACTGCAGGCCGCTTTCGTCGACTACGGCGGGAACCGTCACGGCTTCCTCGCCTTCGCCGAAATCCATCCCGACTATTATCAGATCCCGCTTGCCGACCGTCAGGCGCTGATGCAGCAGGAAGCCGAGGATCAGCGCAAGATCGCCGAGGCGGAAGCCGCTGATCCGGTGGTCGATCTTGCCCACCAGGAACAGCCGGATGTCGGTATTTCCACCCCGGCACCCGCCGCCGAGCTCGCAAGCGAAGCCGGCGCGGAAGCAGCCGAGGCAAGCCCGGTCGAGGCTGTCGCCGCCGAAGAGGCGGAAAAGCCGAAGGCCAAGCCGCGCCGCAGCCGCGCCCGCAAGAAGCCGGCAGAAGAAGCAGCCGCTCTCGAAGCCGGCGCATCCGAGGGCGAAGGCGCTCCGTCCTCCGAGAACAATGACGACGACGGTTCGACGCCCGGCGAAATGGCCGCGATGGTCGAGACCGATTCGATTTCGGAAGACGTCGACGCCCGCCGCGGCGGCCACAACGACGATTTCGATGACGACGACGATGACGACCACGGCGAGAAGGAAATCATCGAATCGGTCGGCGCCGAAGACGCCATGGAAGAAGTTCCGGACCGGGTCGTGCGCAAGCCGCGCAAGCAGTACCGTATCCAGGAAGTCATCAAGCGCCGCCAGATCCTGCTCGTGCAGGTCGCCAAGGAAGAGCGCGGCAACAAGGGCGCTGCTCTTACCACCTACCTTTCGCTCGCCGGCCGCTATTCGGTGCTGATGCCCAACACGGCGCGCGGCGGCGGCATTTCCCGCAAGATCACCCAGCCGCAGGACCGCAAGCGCCTGAAGGAAATCGCCCGCGAACTCGACGTGCCGCAGGGCATGGGCGTGATCCTGCGCACCGCCGGTGCGAACCGCACCCGCGTCGAAGTCAAGCGCGACTTCGAATACCTGATGCGCCTTTGGGAAAACGTCCGCACGCTGACACTGAGCTCGACCGCCCCTACCCTCGTCTACGAGGAAGGCTCGCTGATCAAGCGTTCGATCCGCGACCTTTATAACAAGGACATTTCCGAGATCATCGTCTCCGGCGAAGAAGGCTATCGTGAAGCGAAAGACTTCATGAAGATGCTGATGCCGAGCCATGCCAAGGTGGTCCAGCCCTATCGCGACCTGCATCCGATCTTCGCCCGCTCGGGCATCGAAGCGCAGCTCGACCGCATGCTGCAGCCGCAGGTGACGCTGAAGTCCGGCGGCTACCTGATCATGAACCAGACGGAAGCGCTGGTCGCCATCGACGTCAACTCCGGCCGTTCGACCCGCGAACACTCGATCGAGGAAACGGCGCTCCAGACCAACCTGGAAGCGGCGGAAGAAGTCGCCCGCCAGCTTCGTCTGCGCGACCTTGCCGGCCTGATCGTCATCGACTTCATCGACATGGAAGAGAAGCGCAACAACCGCGCCGTCGAGAAGAAGCTGAAGGATTGCCTGAAGAACGACCGCGCCCGCATCCAGGTCGGCCGCATCTCGCATTTCGGCCTACTCGAAATGTCGCGCCAGCGCATCCGCGCCTCGGTTCTCGAATCAACGACGCAAATCTGCACCCATTGCGGCGGCACCGGCCATGTGCGCTCGCAGTCGTCGGTCGCCCTGCACGTTCTGCGCGGCGTCGAGGAACACCTCCTCAAGAATACCACGCACGACATTACCGTGCGCACCACGCCTGACATCGCGCTCTACCTGCTCAACCACAAGCGCGCGTCGATCATCGACTACGAGAACCGCTTCGGCGTCTCGATCCTCATCGAATCGGATGTCAGCATCGGCTCCAGCCACTTCGCGATCGATCGCGGCGAGCCGGTCGAAAACCCGGTCAAGATCGAAAGCCTGATGCAGTTCGCGGTCCCCGTCGAAGAGGACGATGACGACATCGTCATCGAGGCCGACGAGGATGAAGAAGAAGAGACCGTCGCAGCGGCGGCGCAGCCGGCAGCTGCCAATGCCGAGCGGACCCAGCCGCAGGGCGACGACCCGAACGGCCGCAAGCGCAAGCGCCGCCGCCGGCGTCGCAACCGTGGCGGAGAAAAGGGCGGTGACGCCCAGACCGCCCAGGGCGGCAACGACGACATGGCCGATGGCGACGAGGACGGCGACGAAGGCGAGGACGACGTTTCCGAAGCCGGCGAAGCATCCGACGCAACGGTTGCCGCCGATTCGGACTCGGAAGAAAACCGCCGCAAGCGCCGCCGCCGCGGCAAGCGCGGTGGTCGTCGCAATCGCAACGGTGAGGACGGACAGGAGCTGAGCGCTTCGGAGGACGGCGAAGCGGCCGACGAAGACGCATCCAGCGAAGACGTAGCGGCAGTGCCGGCAGCAGCCGTAGCGGAAGCCTCCGAAGAGGCTGCCGTCGAGGCTGTCCCGGCTCCCGCCGAGGCGGAAGCAGCACCTGGCGGCAAGCCGGAAGCCAAGCCCCGCCGTTCCCGTCGTGGCAAGGCGGCGACTGCGGCCGACGCACCGGCTGCGGAAGAAGCGGCTGCGGTTGTTCCGGCTCCGGTGGAAACCGTCGTCGAGCAGGTCGAAGCCGCGCTCGGCCAGGAGCCGCAGGCTCCCGAAGCCGCTCCGATTGAAGCCACGCCTGCCGAAGAAGCTCCCGTCGCAGAGGCCGAGCAGGCCGATAGCGGTGAAGCAAAGCCGGCACGGGCCAACCGCGCATCGAACATCTCCTCCTCCGTCGAGGCGGTGGTGAAGAGCTCCGATCCCGTCGCAGCGCCCGAGACCGAAGGCGATACATCGAAGCCGAAGAAAGCCGGCTGGTGGCAGCGCCGCGGCTTCTTCTGAGCCGAACGAGAACCGACGAAACGGCCGCGCAAGACGCGGCCGTTTTTATTTCGGCCCTGCCCTGGACCTCAGAAACTGGATCAACCGCCTGCCGAAGCGATTCCGAAAACGTGGCTAGCCTGTTGAAATCAGACTCCATTCCGGCATCGGGTCCTCGGTCCGGCCGGCGTCATACGCAGTTGTGAACTGGCGGAAACCGCCTGGACATGATTTTGAGGTTTTTTGGAAAGCCCGACTGGCTTACTTTGGGCACAAACCGCAACAATGGTGCGCGGATTCGTGTGCCGACCCAAGAGGATATGGATGACCCGCCTGTTCAAGACGCCCGTTTTCAAAAGACTGGCCGCCGGCTCGATGCTGGCCCTGGCACTTTCCGCGACCGCCCCGGCTTTCGCCCTGGACGACCAGCAGAAGAAGGAAATGGGCCAGTTCATCCGCGAATACCTGCTGCAGAACCCGGAAGTGCTGGTCGAAGTCCAGAACGCGCTGGAGGCCAAGCAGCAGACCCAGCGCGTCGAGCAGTCGACCAAGGCGATCGCGGACAACAAGCAGGCGATCTTCTCCTCGCCGACCGACATTACCCTCGGCAATCCGAAGGGCGACGTCACGGTCGTCGAATTCTTCGATTACAATTGCGGCTACTGCAAGCGGGCGCTTTCGGACATGGACGACATCCTTTCCAAGGATAAGAACGTCCGTTTCATCCTCAAGGAATTCCCGATCCTCGGACCGGACTCGGTCGCCGCTCATCGGGTGGCCAACGCCGTGCGCCTGGTCGCGCCGGAAAAATATGCGGAATTCCATCGCGAACTGCTTAGCGGTAAGCCACACGCTTCGGAAGCCACCGCCATTGCGGTCGCAAGCGCCCTCGGCGTCAAGGAGGCGGCGATCCGCAAGTCCATGGCCGACCAGCCGAACGACGACCTAGTGCGCGACGCCTACCGGCTCGCCAACGCGATCGGCATCACCGGCACGCCGACCTATGTGGTCGGCGACGAAGCCGTCTTCGGCGCCGTCGGCCTCGAAACCATCGAACAGAAGGTCGCCAACGTGCGTGCCTGCGGCAAGGCGACCTGCTGACAGGCACCTCCCGAGCGACAGATGTTCCATCGCAGTGGACTCGCGGGCTTTCAGCGCGGCGGGGGCTTTCCCTTGCCGCGTCGGCGGTCTATAGGTGGCCCCTGAATTTCTGCATGGAACAATAGATCAGTGATGAGCAAGACGATCTTCGTCCTCAATGGCCCCAATCTCAATATGCTGGGCAAGCGCGAGCCGGGCATCTACGGTGCGGCCACGCTGAAGGACGTCGAGAAAGACTGTATCGCCGCCGGCAGGGAACTCGGCTTCGATGTCGATTTTCGCCAGAGCAATCATGAAGGCGTGCTGATCGACTGGATGCACGAGGCCAATGAAAAGGCCGTCGGCGTCGCCATCAACGCGGGCGCCTATACGCATACCTCGATCGCATTGCACGACGCCATCAAGGCGATCTCCGTGCCGGTGATCGAGCTTCATATCTCGAATGTCCACGCGCGGGAGGAATTCCGCCATCATTCGATGATCGCACCGGCGGTAAAGGGCGTGATCTGCGGTTTTGGCACCGCGAGCTACATTCTGGCGCTGCACGCCTTGAAATCCATTACCGCCTGACAAGATAAACAGAACAATAGGGTTTGCCATGTCTGACAAGAAGAACGGTATCGACAAGGGACTGATCCGCGACCTCGCGAACATCCTCAACGATACCGACCTCACCGAGATCGAAGTCGAACAGGACGATGTGCGTATTCGTGTATCGCGCGTCGGTACGACTCAATATGTCCAGGCTCCGGTCGCAGCGCCCGCCTATGCCCCGGCTGCAGCTCCCGTAGCCGCAGCAGCGCCCGCAATCCAGGACAACAAGAACGCGGTCACTGCGCCGATGGTCGGCACCATCTACCTCTCCCCGGCCCCGGGTTCGCGCGCCTTCGTTGAAGTCGGCGCCACCGTCAAGGAAGGCCAGACGCTGCTGATCATCGAGGCCATGAAGACGATGAACCAGATCCCGTCGCCGCGCTCCGGCAAGGTCACGGAAATCCTGGTCAACGACTCTCAGCCCGTCGAGTACGGCCAGCCGCTCGTCGTCATCGAGTAAGGCGCATCCATGATTTCCAAGATCCTCATAGCCAACCGCGGTGAAATCGCGCTTCGTGTGCTTCGCGCCTGCAAGGAACTCGGCATCGCGACCGTCGCGGTCCATTCCACTGCGGACGCCGACGCCATGCATGTCCGGCTTGCCGACGAAAGCGTCTGCATCGGCCCGCCGCCGTCGCGCGACAGCTATCTGAACATCCACCAGATCGTCGCCGCCTGCGAAATCACCGGCGCCGACGCGGTGCATCCGGGCTACGGCTTTCTGTCGGAAAACGCCAAGTTCGCGGATATTCTCGACGCGCACGGCATCACCTTCATCGGCCCGACCGCCGATCATATCCGCATCATGGGTGACAAGATCACCGCCAAGCAGACCGCGCAGGAACTCGGCATCCCCGTCGTTCCCGGTTCGGATGGCGAAGTGAAGCCCGAGAACGCCATGGAAATCGCCCGCCAGATCGGTTTTCCGGTGCTGATCAAGGCGACGGCCGGCGGCGGCGGACGCGGTATGAAGGTCGCCAAGACCGAAGCCGACCTCGACGAAGCCGTGTCGACTGCCCGTTCCGAAGCGCTCGCTGCTTTCGGCAACGATGCCGTCTACATGGAAAAATATCTCGGGAAACCGCGCCATATTGAAATCCAGGTCGTCGGCGACGGGGAAGGCAATGCCATCCATCTCGGTGAACGCGACTGCTCGCTGCAGCGCCGCCACCAGAAGGTCTGGGAAGAAGCCAATTCCCCTGCCCTCAATGTCGAGCAGCGCATGAAGATCGGCGAAGTTTGCGCCGATGCGATGCGCAAGCTGAAATACCGCGGCGCCGGGACGATCGAGTTCCTCTACGAAAACGGCGAGTTCTATTTCATCGAAATGAACACCCGTCTTCAGGTCGAACACCCGATCACCGAAGCGATCACCGGCATCGACCTCGTGCACGAACAGATTCGCGTCGCCTCCGGCGGCGGCCTGTCCGTGCGTCAGGAAGACATCGTGTTCTCCGGCCATGCCATCGAATGCCGCATCAATGCCGAGGACCCGCGCACCTTCGTGCCGTCGCCCGGCACGATCACGCATTTCCATGCACCGGGCGGCCTCGGCGTGCGCGTCGATTCGGGCGCCTATGCCGGCTACAAGATCCCGCCCTATTACGACAGCCTGATCGGCAAGCTGATCGTGCACGGACGCACCCGCGTCGAATGCATGATGCGCCTGCGGCGCGTGCTGGACGAGTTCGTCGTGGACGGCATCAAGACGACGCTGCCGCTTTTCCAGGATTTGGTCGACAATCCGGATATCGCCAACGGCGATTATGACATACACTGGCTGGAGCAATATCTCGCCGGCGACAAGACGCATTA
Source organism: Neorhizobium sp. T6_25 (assembly GCF_002968555.1). Taxonomy (NCBI): domain Bacteria; kingdom Pseudomonadati; phylum Pseudomonadota; class Alphaproteobacteria; order Hyphomicrobiales; family Rhizobiaceae; genus Neorhizobium; species Neorhizobium sp. T6_25. The sequence goes on along the minus strand of NZ_PVBL01000015.1, from coordinate 62,673 downwards.
GGGAGATCGATGGCAGGGCGACGCGGCAGATATTACCCGGCGATAACCCCGGAAATCCTGTTGCGAGCCTATTCCATCGGACTTTTTCCGATGGCCGAATCCGCCGACGACCCGGAAATCTTCTGGGTCGAACCGGAAATGCGCGGCATCCTGCCGCTCGACGCCTTCCATCTCTCCAAAAGCCTGGCCAAGGCGGTTCGCAGGACACCGCTCGACATCCGCTTCGACACGGCTTTCGAACGGGTGATCGCATTCTGCGCCGAGCCGGCCGGCGATCGACCGAGCACCTGGATCAACTCCACAATCCGCAAGCTCTACAACGAACTGCACCGCATGGGCCACGCGCACAGCGTCGAGGCCTTCGAGGGCGATGAACTGGTTGGCGGTCTCTATGGCGTTTCGCTCGGATCGGCCTTCTTCGGCGAGAGCATGTTTTCGAGGCGCACGAACGCCTCCAAGATCTGCCTCGTGCACCTTGTCGAGCGGCTCCGGAAAAACGGCTTTACCCTGCTCGACACACAGTTCACGACCGAACATCTGAAGACGTTCGGCGCAATCGACATCCCCAAGGACGACTATCTCAAGCTCTTGAGAATCGCCGTCGATTCCCCGCATCTGAAATTATAACGGAAATCAGTTGGTCGCCTTCGGCGGCGGCACGTCGGACTTCTGTTTGCAGCCGGTCAGCCAGACGTCGTAGATCGGATGCTCGACGGCATTGAGGCCGGGGCTGTCGGCGAACATCCAGCCGGTGAATATCCGGCGGATCTTGCGATCGAGGGTGATCTCGTCGACTTCCACGAAACCATCGATCTTCTGTGCTTCCGTCTCGTCGCGGGAATAACAGACCTTTGGCGTCACCTGTAGCGCGCCGTACTGAACCGTCTCGTTGACATAGACGTCGAACGTGGTGATGCGGCCGGTGATCTTGTCGATGCCGGCAAAGACCGCGACCGGGTTGTTCAGCCGCGCCGCAGATACACAATCCGCCGCAAGCACGGATGCCAGCGCGGTCAATGCGCCGATCATTTGCTTGCGTGGAAAAACCGTCATCAATCCCATTATGCTTCCCGTCCCGGCGATCCCGTCGGCGTCGAGACCTAGAGTGCGATTGTGGCCAAAACAGGTGTCAGTTGCCGGGCGTCCAGGCATCGTAGTCGCCGGTGACGCGGGGGCGTTCGCCGGTGGCGGCAAGCGAGCCCTGTGGGCGATAGGCAAGCGGCGTGCCGGTGCCGTTCGGCTTGTGCGCCTTTTCCCATTCGCGGGCCTTGTACTCTTCCTGCGACGGAGCAACGTCGGTGCGATAATGCATCCAGCCGTGCCAGCCAGGCCCGATTGCGGAGGCTTCGGCGTAATCCTTGTAGATCACCCAACGCTTCGGCTTGCCCCAGGAAGTCATCGGGCCTTCGTAATAGATATTACCGAGTTCGTCTTCGCCGACCTTCTTGCCGAAACGCCAGGTGAAGAACCGGGTGCCCATGGTCTGTCCGTTCCACCAGGTGAAGATCTGCAGCAGGAGGTTTTTCATGGATGTTCCGTCGGCTTGGCAAACAGGATGACGATCGAATTGGCTGATCCGCTTATGCCGCCTGACGCCTTGGATGTCCAGTGGTTCCAAATGTCGCGCACGGTCATTTGAGCTTCATCTTGAAGCCTAAATGGCTTTTGGCGAAGCCGAGCCGTTCATAGAAGCGATGCGCATCCGTGCGAGCCATGTTGGAGGTGAGTGCGACCTGGCGGCAATCGCGGCGCCTGGCTTCCTCGATCGCGTGTCCGATCATCTGGGCGCCGATGCCCTTGCCGCGCATGTCGCCGCGCGTCTGAACCGCTTCCAGGATCATCGACAGCGATCCCCTTCCCGTCAGCGTGCGGTTGAAGAGGATCTGGAAGGTGCCGACCACCTCGCCTTCCAGTTCAGCGACGAAGAGCTGCTCGTTCTGCGAGGCGTCGATGACATTGAAGGCGCGCAGGTAGTCGTCGAAGGCGGTCTCGTCCGTGGTATCGCCATGGCCGCCGACGTCGTCCGCCGCAAACAGGGCGATGAGTTCGGGAAGATCGGCTTGCCGCGCTCTGCGGATGACGATGTCGGCCATGCAAAAGTCCTCTCCGGGTGGGTCAGCGCAACTCCAGCCGCTTCTCCATGATGATCGCCGGCAGGCCGGAATTGGGAGCACCCCACTCCTCCATCCTGTCGACCTCGGAAAACCCGAGCCTTTCGTAAAAGGACATCGCGCGCACGTTCGGCAGCGCCACTTCGACCCGCATGATCTCGGCATCCGGAAAACAGGTTTCGAGCTCGGCGAAGATATCGCGCCCGATGCCCTCGTTCTGGCAGGACGGCTTGACGTAGAGCTGGTGCAGCATCGCCGTCTTCACCATTTTCGGATACATCGCGGCATAACCGATGCCGCCGATATCCTTGCCATTGTCGGCGACCAGGAATTCGCCGCCGCGTTTCTGGATACGCGCCTTTACGGCGCCCGGAGAATGCCAGCCGTCGACCATTCTCCTGACCTTGTCGGCCCCGTAGAACGGATCGTAGGTATCGTGAAAGGTCGCCGCCAGCAGGGCGCGGATCTGCTCGACGTCAGCTTCTCCGGCGGTGCGGACGAAGTAGACCATCGGGCCTACTCCTCTTCGATCCCGAGCTTCGCCTTGACCAGCGCCTGGACGGCCTGCGGATTAGCCTTGCCGCCGGTCGACTTCATCACTTGGCCGACGAACCAGCCGGCGAGCGTGGGCTTCGCCTTGACCTTGGCGACCTGGTCCGGATTGGCGGCGATGATCTCGTCGACAGCGGCCTCGATTGCGCCGGTATCGGTCACCTGCTTCATGCCGCGGCTCTCGACGATTTCGGCCGGGTCACCGCCCTCGGCGAGCACGATCTCGAAGAGGTCCTTGGCGATCTTGCCGGAAATCGTCTCAGCCTTGATGAGATCGATGATGGCGCCGAGCTGGGCGGGAGAAACCGGAGTCTCTTCAATGTCTTTGCCGGTTCTGTTCAAGGCGCCCAGCAGGTCGTTGATGACCCAGTTGGCTGCGATCTTGCCGTCGCGGCCTTCGGCAACCGCCTCGAAATAATCGGCGATCGCCTTTTCGGACACCAGAACCGAGGCGTCGTAGATCGACAGGCCGAGTTCCCGCACGAGACGAGCCTTCTTGTCGTCCGGCAATTCCGGCAAGTGGCGTTCCAGTTCAGCGATGAAGGCATCGTCGAATTCGAGCGGCAGCAGGTCCGGGTCCGGGAAATAGCGATAGTCGTGCGCGTCTTCCTTGGAGCGCATCGAGCGCGTCTCGCCCTTGTTCGGGTCGAAGAGGCGGGTCTCCTGGTCGATCGAGCCGCCGTCCTCGAGGATGCCTATCTGGCGGCGCGCTTCGTATTCGATCGCCTGGCCGATGAAGCGGATCGAGTTGACGTTCTTGATCTCGCAGCGGGTGCCGAATTCCGTGCCCGGGCGGCGCACCGAGACGTTGACGTCGGCGCGCATCGAGCCTTCGTCCATGTTGCCGTCGCAGGTGCCGAGGTAGCGCACGATCGAGCGCAGCTTCGTCATATAGGCCTTGGCTTCGTCGGACGAGCGCATGTCGGGCTTCGAGACGATCTCCATCAGCGCCACGCCGGAGCGGTTCAAATCCACATAGGACATGGTGGGATGCTGGTCGTGCATCGACTTGCCGGCATCCTGTTCGAGATGCAGGCGCTCGATGCCGATCTCGATATCCTCGAACTGGCCCTGGCGGTCTGGACCGAGCGAGATGACGATCTTGCCTTCGCCGACGATCGGATCCTTGTACTGGGAAATCTGGTAACCCTGCGGCAGGTCCGGATAGAAATAGTTCTTGCGGTCGAACAGCGAACGCTTGTTGATCTGCGCCTTCAGGCCGAGGCCGGTGCGCACCGCCTGTTTGATGCATTCCTCGTTGATGACTGGCAGCATGCCCGGCATGGCCGCATCGACGAGCGATACGTTCGAATTCGCCGGCTTGCCGAACTCGGTCGAGGCGCCTGAAAACAGCTTGGAATTGGAGAGGACCTGGGCGTGCACCTCCAAACCGATGATGACTTCCCAGTCGCCGGTGGCGCCGGGAATGAAGCGTTTCGGATCGGGCGTGCGGACGTCGACAAGGGTCATCTGATGCTCGTGAAATGGTCTCTATTGCGTTTTCTGGAGGTAGAGCAAATGGCGTTGCGGTGCAAGCTTATCTGACGAGCGGCGGGCGCCCTGGGCGCAGTCAGAAACTTGGCCCGTAAGTATCCGGCGCTTCGGCGACGAGGCGCTTCGACAGGCCGACCGACTGCACGTCCCGGTCGATCTTCGGCGAATAGATGGTCGAGAGCCAGTTGATGGAATAGCCCAGCTTCTCGAAGAAGCCGACCGCCTCGGCATTGCGGGCGTGGCTCTCGACGCGGGCGACTTCGAACCCCTGGTGGACGATCTCTGCCTCGACCTCGACCAGAAGCGCCCGGCCGAAGCCGTGGCCCTGGAAGGCCGGATCGATCCAGAAGTCGGAGATCAGCTCGTCGAGCTTTTCGCGCGCCGCCCAGCCGGCAAGGTTGCCGGCATGTTCGACGACGGTAATGGTGAGCCAGGAGGAGCGCGTGAAATTCTGGAAGGCAGTGCGGGCGCTGGAGCGCATATCGGTCATCTCGCCGATCGAAATCATGGCCTTCTCCCAGGAGCGGAAGCCGATTTCCGCCAGGATATCCACCTCGTCCTCACGCGCATTGCGAATATGGGCCATAGCTTCCCCTGCTGCAGCCTCAGTAGACCACTGAGTCCGCGCTTTGACCAGTGCAACATCTATGGCGTTGCGGTCAGGCGCTTGACGGCTGGGGAAAACACGCCTAGTGCGGATTTCGTATCGATGGAGTTTTGATGTTCTCTTCCGTAGAGACCTGCTGAGGGGCCGGCCCCGCTCTTAAAGCCGCGCCGGCCCAGACAAAAACGAGAACCCCGACGTCACGCGACGCCGGCAACGTTTTTGTGCGCTCGCTTGCGAGCGCTTCTCCGGACATCAAGACAATGGATATTTCCCGCGCCGAACAGCGCATCCTCCACCTGCTCGCCCAGGGCGGCAGGATCGACATTACCCGCGATCAGAACCGCAAGATCGAAAAACTCCAGCTGGTCACCCGCGAGGGCTGGGTCTTCTCGGGTTTAGACCTCACCACCTTCCGCAAGCTCAAGCAGAAACGTGCCATCAAGTCCCAGGGCGGCAAGCCTTATCGAATCACCGAACGGGGATTGGTGCTGGTGAGGGCCGAGCAGGATAATCGCTAGTGAAAAAACGAGGGCCGGTCTTCTCGATGGAGACCGGCTTTCCATCGCTGGGCAAATGCGATTGGACTTTGGCACCAATCGCGTTATTTTATCGGCATGAGCGATCTAAAGGACAAAATCAGCTTCAAGGAATTGACCGAGTCCCAGGTGGCCGCGGCAGGCGACGAGCACTATGCTTCCTGGAAGGACGACAAGATCCACAATGCGCTCAAGCAGTCAGAAGACCGCTCCAAGATGACCCCGGCGAAGAAGGTCTGGGAGAAGTTCGGCTTTGAACGTTAATTTCACCCCGCAGGCCATCGCGGATCTCGGTGAAATTCACCTCCGTATCTCCCAATTCGATCGCAATGCCGCCGATCGCGTTCTGTCCCGCATCCGGCAGGTCATAGAGATATTCGAGAGCTTTCCACTTCTGGGCCGGGAAGGCAGCGTGGAAGATACGCGCGAGTTCGCTATTTCCGGTCTGCCTTATACGATTGTGTACCGGATACTATCGCCAAGCGATCTTGATATTTTGACGATCGTCCACCAGCGCAAGCTCTATCCGCCTCAAGAAGACTGAACCCGCCTCAGGCCTAAGCCGAAAGCTCAGCCCTCATCGCCGTCCAGTCCTCGGCGATCGAGTTCGCACGTCGCTTGCCGGCGCGGCGGTACCAGTAGTCGGCGTTCCAGTCGTCGCCTTCGATGCGGTGGCAGAGAGCGTGGCCCCAGTCGAAAGGCTGTTCGCCCTCATGGGCCTGGCAAATCTCGTGCACCGCCTGCCAGTCCGCACCCATGGCGAAACCATCGGCCGCGAGGCGATCGAACGCCTCGATCAATCCTGCCAGATCCGTCCTAGCCATGAGCCACCTCCCCGGCGACCGCCCGATGATCGGCGGCCGTCATATTCCGGATGATCGGTCCGCTTACCACCACTTCGCCGGCGTGAACCGGCCGGCTGCCTGTTCGATGACATGGGCGGTGCGGAAGAGGGTTTCTTCCTCGAACGGCTTGCCGATCAGCTGCAGGCCGAGCGGCAGGCCCTTGGCGTCGAGGCCGGCGGGAACAGCGATGCCCGGCAGGCCGGCCATGTTGACCGTCACCGTGAAGATGTCGTTGAGGTACATCTTCACCGGATCGGACGCGAGGTCCTCGTCGGCGATGCCGAAGGCCGACGATGGGGTGGCGGGCGTCAGGATCGCATCGACGCCGGCGTCGAAGACGATCTCGAAATCGCGCTTGATCAGCGTGCGGACTTTTTGCGCCTGCAGGTAATAGGCGTCGTAATAACCGGCCGACAGAACATAGGTGCCGATCATGATGCGGCGCTTGACCTCGGTGCCGAAGCCGGCAGCGCGGGTCTTCTCGTACATGTCGACGATGTCCTTGCCGTCGACGCGCAGGCCGTAACGCACGCCGTCGTAACGGGCGAGGTTCGACGAGGCTTCGGCGGGAGCGACGATGTAATAGGCGGGCAGCGCGTATTTGGTGTGCGGCAGGGTGATGTCGACGATCTCGGCACCGGCATCCTTCAGCCAAGCTATGCCCTGCTGCCAGAGCTTTTCGATCTCTTCCGGCATGCCTTCGACGCGGTATTCCTTCGGAATGCCGATCTTCATGCCCTTCAGCGACTGGCCGAGCGAGGCTTCGTAATCCGGCACCGGCAGATCGACCGAGGTCGTGTCCTTGGCATCGACCGACGCCATCGACCTCAGCATGATCGCCGCATCGCGCACGTCGCGGGCGATCGGGCCGGCCTGGTCGAGCGAGGATGCGAAGGCAACCGTGCCCCAGCGCGAGCAGCGGCCATAGGTCGGCTTGATGCCGACGGTGCCGGTGAAGGCGGCCGGCTGGCGGATCGAACCGCCGGTATCGGTGGCGGTAGCACCGGCGCAGAGGAAGGCGGACACCGCAGCGGCAGAACCGCCGGAAGAACCGCCCGGCACCAGCTGCTGGTTGGAATCGTTGGCCCGCCACGGGTTGACCACCGCGCCATAGTGCGAGGTCTCGTTGGAGGAGCCCATGGCGAACTCGTCCATGTTGAGCTTGCCGAGCATGACCGCCCCGTCATCCCAGAGGTTCTGGGTAACGGTCGATTCGTATTTCGGCAGGAAGCCGTCGAGGATATGGCTGCAGGCCTGGGTGTGAACGTCGCGGGTGGCGAACAGGTCCTTGATGCCGAGCGGAATGCCTTCCAGGGCGCCGACAGTGCCTGCGGCACGGCGCGCGTCTGAAGCCTTCGCCATGCCGAGCGCCTTGTCCGGCGTCACGGCCACATAGGCGTTGAACACCGAGTTGGCGGCATCGATCGCGGAAAGATAGGCCTCGGTCAGCTCGACCGAGGTGAATTCCTTGGCTTCGAGCTTTTCGCGGGCTTCGGCAATGGTGAGGCTGGTGAGTTCGGTCATGGTCTCTTCAAACGGTTCGAATACGAGGAGGAGGTTCGGCGGGGCGCTATCCAGCGCTCACTCGACGACCTTCGGCACCAGGAAAAAATTATGGTCGGTAGAAGGCGCGTTGGCGACGATATCGTCTGCCTTGTCGCCGTCGTTGACATTGTCGGTGCGCTTGCGCATGTCCATCGGGGTCACCGACGTCATCGGCTCGACGCCCGTGACATCGACTTCGGAAAGCTGCTCGACGAAATTGATGATGCCGTTCAGCTCGCCGACCATGCGATTAGCATCTTCCTCGGTGACCGCAATGCGGGCAAGGCGCGCGACGCGCTTGACGGTGGCGAGATCGACGGACATGGCATAACTCCGATGGGAAATTTCCCCTTCGCTATAATGGCCATGCCCTCCCTTCGCAACAGGGAGCGCGCCTCAATTTGCGAAGGCGCGCCGCCTTAAAGGATGCGATTCAGAAGGTCAGGCTGCCGCCCGGCGCCGGTGTTTCGACCCGGGTGCGGGAGCCTTCCATGCCCTTGACAAACTTTTCCGGCGTCTGGTCGACGCCCGGCAGGCCATAATGGCACGGCAGCGCATGCTTGAAATCGAAGAAGCGCTGGCAGGCGAGTGCGGCCACGGCACCGCCCATGGTGAAGCGGTCGCCGATCGGCACGATGCCGATATCCGGCTGGTGCAGTTCGTTGATCAGGGCCATATCCGAGAAGATGTCGGTATCGCCCATGTGGAGGACGGAGAGTTCGTCGTCGAAATGCAGCATCAGGCCGTTGGCGTTGCCCAGGCAGTGCGAAACGCCGTCTTCGGTCAGCGAGGCTGACGAATGCAGTGCATTGGTGAAGGTAGCGGTGAACCCTTCGAAGCCGATCGTGCCGCCGGTATTGCCCATTTCGAGCTTCTCGACGCCCTTCTTTGCCAGCCAGACGCCGAGGTCGTAGTTGGCGAGCACGACGGCACCGGTTTCCTTGGCGATCTGGATCGTGTCGCCGACATGGTCGCCGTGACCGTGGGTGAGCAGGATGTGAGTCAGGCCTTCGGCGGCAGCCTTGATGTCCTGGCCGGCAAAGGCGGGGTTATAGGTCAGGAATGGGTCGACCAGGATCTTGGCCTTGGCGGTCTCGATGCGGAAGGCGGCATGGCCGAGCCAGGTGATCTTCATGGAAAACTCTCCTCGAATATGATGTGAGATAATGACGACACATAGCCGATATGAGGCTAAAGGGAAGTGGGACAGAGGGTGGGACAAACCCGCTCTGGACCCCCTGATTGAATCCCCGGGATGAAGAACGCATGACAGTGATGACCATCGAGGAACTGGCTGAGGCCCTTAAACCCGCACAGGCGATTGCCGGGCTCGACCTTGGCACCAAGACGATCGGGCTAGCCATGTCGGACCTCGGTCGGCGGTTTGCCTCTCCCCGTCCGGTCATCAAGCGGGTGAAGTTCACCAAGGACGCCGAAGTGCTGCTCGCCTTTGCCGAGAAGGAAAAAGTGGCGGGCTTCGTGATCGGCCTGCCCACGAACATGGACGGCTCGGCCGGTCCGCGCGTTCAGGCGACGCGCGCCTTCGTGCGCTCGATGTCGGAAAAGACCGCCCTGCCCTTCGTCTTCTGGGACGAGCGGCTGTCGACGGTGGCCGCCGAGCGGGCGCTTCTGGAAATGGACGTGTCGCGGGCCAAACGTGCCGAGCGGATCGATTCCGCTGCGGCAAGCTTCATTCTTCAGGGCGCTCTGGACAGGCTCTCGTCGCTCGGCAGGGAGACCGATTTCGCCAGCTGACGCTTCCTCCACCAGGCCGCGATCTCGCGGCGCTTGCGAAAGGCGATGATCGCAAACACGACCAGGCTGTCGAAAGCGATGGCGCGTGCCACCAATGGCGGAATGGTTTCCGGCGGAATGCCCAGAACATTGCCGTAGATCTGGAAGACAAGATCATGCGTCTGTCGGGTCAGCATGAAGAAGCCGAAGCTCATGTCGTAGTAGGAAAGCCCGTACCAGCTGGTCAGCAGCAGGACCGGACCGGCCCACAAAATCACGAACCACTTCATGCAGTCCTCCCTCTCGACTCTGCCGGATACGGTTCCAGGGACACGAGCCATCTCGATAGAGCCATAAGGCTCAGGGCCAATGCGGGAATGGCAATATCCATGGCCAGCGCCGCGAAGACCGTCGTCATGACGATCAGCAATGCTATATTCCGGATTGCAGTTCCCATACGCGGATACTCGGCGAACGTCGTAGTTAACAGTGCGTTAACGCCGAACTTAAGCCCGCAGGGATTTGCCGCAACGGAAACCGGGGGAGATGGTTAATTTCGCAAGGGTGCCTGTGGATAAAGCGGGTCAGGCAGCCGGCGATTTCGGCTTCTTCGGAATATAAGGACCGCCGGTCTCGCCCCATCCCCATGTCGGCATCGGCGCGTGCTCGTAAACCTTGGCTCCGGGCTGCGAATTGACGACCGCAAGCCGCGTTCCCCACTCGAGATAGCCGACCAGCGCGGACGTGAACTCCGGGTCGGCCGGAAGTTCGAGATCCGTATAGGTGTCGAGGAGGATGTTGATCCACCGCCGGCGCATCGGCTCGGTCAGGTGCCTTTCAAGATGATGGCGCACCATCGCCGGATGACCGCCACGCTGCTCCGAATAGAGTTTCGGTCCGCCGATGACTTCGGCAATGAACATTGCAACATGCTCGGGATGGTTCCTGTCCATGCCGGCAAAGACTGGGCCGAGCAGGTCATCCGCCGGGACGCGACGATAGAACTCCGTCGTCAGGCGCAGCAGCGCATCGAAGCCGCCGATCCATTCGTATAGCGTCGGTACGGTCATGGTTGCCTCCTCCGTTTCCCGAAGAGATATGAGGCGGACGTCATGGCTTCAAGACTTGGCCGCGGATCAGCCGTAGATCGCGCGGACCAGGCGGCGGAGCGCATTGCCGACCTTGTCCCAATCCTTCTCGGTCTTCAGCGCCATGCCGGCGAACTGGCCGCTGACGGCGGCGGAGATCACCAGGTGCTGGATCGCCGCAAACAAGAGCGCATTGGTGGTCGCGGCATCGACGCCCTTCGGCGGGGTCAGGGACCCACGCATCTTATCGAGCCATTTGCCGAGCGCCTTGGTGCGGGCTTCCGACAGCCGTCGGACCTGCGGCGTATCCTGCGAGACCTCCCAGGCGACAATCTTGCAGACCAGCGGGTCGTCTCGCAGCGCTTCCATGAAATAGATGGAGAGTTTCTCCATCAGGTCGCCGTAGGTCAGAAGGAACATGCCGCCGGTATCTTCCGGGATGCGGTCCTTGACCCAGGTGCCGAGATCGGCGCCGATCGCCTCGATCAGACCGTCCAGGCCGCCGTAATATCGGTAGATGAGCTGCTTGTCGCAGCCTGCGCGGCGCGCCACTGCGTTGATGCCGAAACCCTGAAAACCCTGTTCGGCGAGCAGCGCGCGGGCAGCCAGGAAGATCGCCCGCTCGGTGCCGGCGCGGCTGCGCACCTTGGCGACCGAACCTTGTTGCGCTGTGACTTCAGGGATCTGGAGCATTTTCCGCCTGTTTCGGTTTCAATCCTCAACCGCGATAGTCCGAGCCGTCAACCGCCGCAAGCGGTCTCGGTGCCCATGCACAGGATTGCGCGCGCAGCACTTGATTTTGCGGGGCTGCGCATTGCGCTCGCGGCGTGGGAGGACTAACGAGATCCTATCCTCCCACCCACGCGCCCCTCCCCATGCTCATCGTCTTCCAAAGCGTTCTGCCTATCTTCCTTCTCGTCCTCCTCGGCGTGGGATTGAAACGTGCGCCGATCATCAACGCCGATTTCTGGGACGGGCTCGAACAGTGCAGCTACTGGGTGATGTTTCCGGCCCTGTTGTTTTCGACGATGGCCAAGGCCGACTTTTCGAATACCGAGACCCTGACGGTCAGTTTCGCGGCGATCGTTTCGGTTTTCGTGATGTCGGGCGGATTGCTACTGGCATGGCCTCTGCTGCGGAACCTGCGCGTCGGCGGGCCGGCCTATACCTCGCTGTTCCAGACGGCGACGCGCTGGAACGCCTTCATGGCGCTGGCGATCGCCGCAAAGACCTACGGCCAGCAAGGGCTGACCATGGTCGGCCTGGTGATGGCGGCGATCATCATTCCGCTCAACTTCATCAATGTGACCGTGCTGTTGTGGTTCTCCGGCCACGACCGGAACTACAAGGCCATCTTCTATAGAGTCTGCACCAATCCGCTGATCCTCTCGACGGCGCTGGGCATCGTCGTCAACGTTGCCGGCATTCCGATCTACGAACCGGTGATGGTGGCGGTGGACCTGCTGTCGCAGGCGTCGCTCAGCCTCGGCCTGATCACGGTCGGCGCCGGGCTGCGGGTCATGGACGCGCTCAAGCCGAGGCCGATCACTCTCCTCGCCGTCTTTTTGAAGCTGATCGCTTTCCCGATCGTCGCCGTGGGCGTCGGCATGTTGTGCGGCATCCAGGGCAGCGCCCTCGTGCTTCTGGCACTGAGTGCCGCGGTTCCGACCGCGATGAACGGCTATCTGCTGGCGAAACAGCTGAACGGCGATGCGGACATGTATGCGGCGGCGGCGACCCTGCAGGTCGTCGCCTCGTTCCTCACCATTCCGGTGGTGATGACAGCTGTCGCCTACGTGGCGGCGGGATAAAGCAGGTCGACGATGTAGCGCGCGTCGAACCGGGCATCGAGCATGCCATAGGTCGAGCGCCAGCCGCCGGCGAGCCGCGTTTCCAGGAAAGCATCGGCGATCTTGCCGGCGCCAAGCCGCACCAGTTCAGACGCCGCAGCCGCAAGTGCAAGCTGCTCCACCAGAAGCCGGGCAGCTCCCTCGTCGGTCTCGCAGAGCGCCATGGCGGCGCGCAGAACCTCGACCGTCTTGCGGCCCGCAGGACCGAGATCCCGTTCGAAACCGGCGAGCACCGTGTTGAACAGGTCCCCCCCGCGCGACAGGACACGGAGCACGTCGAGCGCCATCACATTGCCCGAGCCTTCCCAGATCGCATTGACCGGGGCCTCGCGGTAATGACGGGCGATCGGCCGTTCCTCGATATAGCCGTTGCCGCCGATGCACTCCATCGCCTCGTAGATCAGCGACGGCGCGATCTTGCAGTTCCAGTATTTGATGACTGGCGTCATGACGCGGGCGAAAGCTGCGTCGGCCGGGTTGCTGGCCGCCCGATCGAAGGAATCGGCGAGCCGGAAGCTGAGCGCCGTCGCCGCGGCGACATCGAGCGCCATGTCGGCAAGCACGCGCGTCATCAGCGGCTGATCGACGAGCTTCTTGCCGAAGACGCTGCGGCCGCGGGTGTGGTGGACCGCTTCGGCGAGCGACGCGCGCATGATGCCGGCGGATGCCAGCGCGCAATCGAGCCGCGTCAGGGTCACCATGTCGAGAATGGTGCGGATGCCGCCGCCCGGTTCGCCAAGCAGGTAACCGAAGGCATCGGTGAATTCGACTTCGGAGGATGCGTTCGAGCGGTTGCCGACCTTGTCCTTCAGGCGCTGGAACTGCAAGCCGTTCGCCGACCCGTCCTCGAGCAGCCGCGGCACCAGGAAGCAGCCGATCCCGTCGCCGGTCTTGGCCAGCATCACGAAACCGTCGCTCATCGGCGCCGACATGAACCACTTGTGGCCGGAGAGCCGGTAGATGCCCTCGCCGACCCGCTCGGCGGTCGAGCGGTTGGCGCGCACGTCCGTGCCGCCCTGCTTTTCGGTCATGCCCATGCCGAGGGTGACCGCGCTCTTCTGCAGAGCCGGGCGATTCGTCGAATCGTATTTGCGCGACAGGATCTTTGGCGCCCATTCCTTCTGGACGCGCGGCGAGGCCATCAGCGCGGCAATCGAGGCGCTGGTCATCGTCAGCGGGCAGAGATGGCCGCACTCGAGCTGCGCCGACAGATAGAATCGCGTCGCCCGCGCCTTGTGTTCGTGGCCCTTGGCTTCGGGGATGTTTTCCCAGACCGAGGAATGCAGGCCGGTCTGCATCGAACGGCGCATCAGCGCGTGCCAGGCCGGATGAAACTCGACGACGTCAAGCCGCTCGCCGCGCGGACCGTGGGTCTTCAGCTTCGGCGGGTTCTCGTTCGCCATGCGCGCCAGTTCCTGCGCCTCCGGCGAAGTGACGTAACGGCCGAGCTGGTCGTATTCCTCGCGGATGGTGCGGTTCAGCGTGCTCGTCAGGTCGACGACCAGCGGATCGGATCGGTAGGCATTGATGCCGGACCAGGGTTTTGGCTGGTTCAGTTCGGCAAATTTTTCTTCGGCGCGCGACATCTGGTTCATGAAACGGGTTCTAGCGGAAGTTACCGGGCCTGGGAACGGCGCCCGCTCAGGATTTCTGGCGTTCTCAACAAAAGGCCGCACCTGCATCGAGAAACCGCTGCGAGCGACAATGGACAAACAAGCAGTGAGATAAACCCCGCGCCCGCTTGCAGCTCCTGCCGTCAGACCTTATAGACCGCCGAACGCAAGCGGAGACGTGTCCATGGTCTTCTTCCCTCACCGCCATCTGATTGGCATCAAGGGCCTTACCGAACAGGATATCACCTTTCTTCTCGACAAGGCCGACGAGGCCGTGAAGATCTCGAGGCAGCGGGAGAAAAAGACCTCCACGCTGCGCGGTCTCACCCAGATCAACCTGTTCTTCGAAGCTTCCACCCGTACACAATCGTCCTTCGAGCTCGCCGGCAAACGCCTCGGCGCCGATGTGATGAACATGTCGGTCGGCAATTCCTCGGTCAAAAAGGGCGAGACGCTGATCGACACGGCGATGACGCTGAACGCCATGCGCCCGGACGTGCTGGTGCTGCGTCATTCCTCGGCCGGTGCCGCCGCACTTCTGGCGCAAAAGGTCGCCTGCTCGGTGATCAATGCTGGCGATGGCCAGCATGAGCATCCTACCCAGGCGCTGCTCGACGCACTCACCATCCGCCGCGCCAGGGGCAAGCTGTCGCGCATCATCGTCGCCATCTGCGGCGACGTGCTGCATTCGCGCGTCGCGCGCTCCAACATCCTGCTTCTCAACGCCATGGGCGCACGGGTCCGGGTCGTAGCGCCTTCGACGCTGCTGCCCTCGGGCATCAGGGACATGGGCGTCGAGGTCTTTCACTCCATGGAAGAAGGCCTCAAGGATGCCGACGTGGTGATGATGCTGCGCCTGCAACGCGAGCGGATGGCCGGCGCCTTCGTGCCGTCGGTGCGCGAATATTTCCGCTTCTATGGGCTCGATGCCGAAAAGCTGAAGGCTGCCAAGCCGGATGCGCTGGTCATGCATCCCGGTCCGATGAACCGCGGCGTCGAGATCGCCTCCGAAGTGGCCGATGGTCCGCAGAGCGTCATCGAGGAACAGGTGGAAATGGGGGTCGCGGTCCGCATGGCCGTGATGGAGACCCTGCTCGTCTCCCATAACCAGGGAGAACGCGCATGACCCCCACCGTCCTCAAGAACCTCCGCATCATCGATCCGTCGCGCAATCTCGACGAGACCGGCACGATCGTCATCGGCGCCGATGGCCGCATCCTCGCATCGGGCAAGGATGCCCAGAACCAGGGCGCGCCGGAAGGCGCGACGGTCCGGGACTGCCAGGGCCTCGTCGCGACGCCGGGCCTCGTCGATGCCCGCGTCTATGTCGGCGAACCGGGCGCCGAACACACCGAAACGATCGAATCGGCAAGCCGGGCGGCCGCCGCCGGCGGCGTCACTTCCTTCATCATGATGCCCGACACCGACCCCGTGATCGACGATATCGCGCTGGTCGAATTCGTGCAGAAGACGGCGCGCGACAAGGCGGTCGTCAACGTCCATCCGGCCGCCGCCCTCACCAAGGGGCTGGCTGGCAAGGAGATGACCGAGATCGGCCTGCTGCAGCAGTCGGGCGCCGTCGCCTTCACCAACGGCCGGCATGGTCTCTCCGATACGCTGCTCCTGCGCCGGGTGATGACCTATGCGCGCGAGTTCGATGCGGTCATCTCGCTGGAACTGCGCGAAAAATATCTCGGCAACGGCGTGATGAACGAGGGCCTGTTCGCGAGCTGGCTCGGTCTGTCGGGCGTGCCGAAAGAAGCGGAGATCATCCCGCTCGAACGGGATTTGAGGATCGCCGCGCTGACGCGGGCGAAATACCATGCGGCGAAGATCTCCGTGGCGGAGTCGGCCGAAGCGGTGCGCGTCGCCCGCACCCGCGGCGCCAACGCCACCTGCGGCGTCTCGATCAACCATCTGGCGCTCAACGAGAACGACATCGGCGAATACCGGACCTTCTTCAAGCTCTCGCCGCCGCTGCGTTCTGAAGACGATCGCGTGGCGATGGCCGATGCGCTCGCGGACGGCACGATCGACATCATCGTCTCCTCGCACGATCCGCAGGACGTCGATACCAAGCGCCTGCCGTTTGCCGATGCCGAGGACGGGGCGATCGGCCTCGAGACCTTGCTCGCGGCCGCACTCCGCCTGCACCATGACGGCCGCGTGCCGCTGATGCGGCTGATCGATGCGATGTCGACCCGGCCGGCGCAGATCTTCGGCCTCGATGCCGGCACGCTGAAGCCCGGCGCCAAGGCGGATATCACGCTGATCGATCTCGACGAGCCTTGGATCGTTTCGAAGGATATGATCTTGTCGCGGTCGAAGAACACGCCGTTCGAAGACGCGCGTTTCTCGGGCCGCGCCGTCGCCACCTATGTGGCCGGCAAGTGCGTCTACACGCTTTAAGGGGAGCACGGGCGTGAGTGAACTCTTCAACTGGCAGATTACCCTGCCGATCTCACTGGCCGCGCTGGTGTTCGGCTATCTGCTCGGTTCCATTCCCTTCGGCCTGATCCTCACCCGTGCGGCGGGCCTCGGCGATATCCGTTCGATCGGATCGGGCAATATCGGCGCCACCAACGTGCTGCGCACCGGCAACAAGAAGCTTGCCGCGGCCACCCTGCTGCTCGACGCTCTGAAGGCCACGGTCGCTGCACTGGTCGCCTGGTATCTGTTCGGAAAAGAAGCCGGCCTGCTTGCCGGCTTTGCAGCCTTCATGGGTCATCTCTTCCCGGTCTGGCTCGGCTTCAAGGGCGGCAAGGGCGTCGCAACCTATATCGGCACGCTGCTTGGCGTCGCTCCCTGGATGGTGCTGGTGTTTGCGGCGATCTGGCTCGGCGTCGCCAGGATCAGCAAATATTCGTCGCTCTCCGCTCTGGTTGCAACTCTTGTCATTCCGGTTGTGCTGTGGTTCTTAAACGAGCCGAAGATCGCGCTCGTCTTGGCCGTCATGACCGCGATTTCCTGGTGGAAGCACGAAGAAAATATCAAGCGGCTGATTGCCGGCACCGAAAGCAGGATCGGCCAAAAGGGATAGACCCGGGGGAAACAATGCCGGACGGCAGCGCGAAACGAACAGGAATTGCGCTGACGGAGAGGCAAAGGATCGCCTGGCTGAGGCTGATCCGTTCGGACAATGTCGGCCCCGCCACGTTTCGAGATCTCATCAACCATTGCGGCTCGGCGGAAAACGCGCTTGCCATGCTGCCCGAACTCTCCGCCCGTGGCGGGGCGACCAGGGCGATCCGGATTGCCGGCGTTCAGGAGGCCGAACGCGAACTCGAAGCTGCCCATCGCTTTGGCGCTCGCTTCGTCGGCATCGGCGAACCGGACTATCCGCCGGCGCTGCGCCAGATCGAAGGCGCGCCGCCGCTTCTTGCCATGAAAGGTGACCTTTCCGCCGCGACACGTCCGTCGGTCGGCGTCGTCGGATCGCGCAATGCCTCGATATCGGGCGCCAAGTTCGCGGCGATGATCGCGAGGGATTGCGGCCGGGCCGGTTATACGGTGACGTCAGGCCTTGCCCGCGGCGTCGATACCGCCGCCCATCGGGCCAGCCTGGAAACCGGAACGATCGCGGTGCTGGCCGGCGGGCTCGACCAGCCCTATCCGCCGGAGAACGTGCCTCTGCTCGACGAGATTACCGAGGGTGCAGGCCTTGCCGTCAGCGAAATGCCCTTCGGCTGGGAGCCCCGCGCACGGGACTTCCCCCGCCGCAACCGGCTGATATCCGGCATTTCGCTCGGCGTCGTCGTGGTCGAGGCAGCGGAGCGTTCCGGCTCGCTGATCACCGCCAGGATGGCGACCGATTTCGGACGGCTTGTCTTCGCCGTTCCCGGCTCGCCGCTCGATCCGCGCTGCCACGGCACAAACGGGCTTCTGAAACAGGGGGCGATCGTCACAACCGGGTCGGCCGACGTCATCGAAGCCCTGGCGCCGCTCTCGCAACTCGATCTGTTGAGCGGTTCGGTGGTGGAGGAGCCAAAGAAATTCAGCGATATACTGCCGCCCAATGACGACGACCGGGCGATCATCGTTTCGGCGCTGGGGCCGACGCCGGTGGAGGTGGACGACATCATCCGCCATACGGAACTGCCCGCCTCTTCCGTCTATCTCATCCTGCTGGAACTTGATCTCGCCGGCCGGCTGCATCGGCATGTCGGCGGTCTGGTTTCAATCGCGATGGAAGACTGAGCGGGGACGCCGGCCCGCCTGTACGTCCCCCGCCTCTACATAGGCCATCTCGATGAGGTAACAGAGCATATCGGCTCCCTCTCCCAAGGCGACCTGCCGGAGCTCTCCGAGCATCTGCCTTATATAGGCGATATTCTCCCTGGTATCGTCTTCGCGCCGGCCGTTTGTCTCACTTCGGGAACTCATTTTCTATCCTGTCAAAAAAGTCGGCCACCAGTCCAAATAAATTCACCTCGAGGTATGCGAGGGACCATATCGCATTTATTTAAGATTGCAACCAATTGTAAAACTTCCTCAGGTTGCATCTCGTTGTACCCTATAATTTGGCATACGCCCCTTGACCGCGAGGCAAACGCCCTCCATGTCGGGAGGTCAGATTTCCGCCTGGACTGCAAAGGTTCCGGGCCAAGCCTCTATTGCAGAGAAGCAAAATGAATGTTGTCGTCGTAGAATCTCCCGCCAAGGCCAAGACAATCAACAAGTATCTCGGCCCCGGCTACAAGGTTCTCGCCTCGTTCGGCCATGTGCGCGATCTCCCGGCCAAGGACGGTTCCGTACTTCCCGACCAGGACTTCGAAATGCTGTGGGAAGTCGATAGCGCCTCCCAGAAGCGCATGAAGGATATCGCCGACGCCCTGAAAGGCTCGGACGGCCTGTTCCTCGCGACCGACCCGGATCGCGAAGGCGAAGCCATTTCCTGGCACGTGCTCGACCTTTTGAAGAAGAAGAAGCTGATCGGCGACAAGCCGGTCAAGCGCGTGGTCTTCAACGCCATCACCAAGAAGGCCGTGCTCGATGCGATGGCCAATCCGCGCGATATCGACGTGCCGCTGGTGGACGCCTATCTCGCCCGCCGCGCCCTCGACTACCTGGTCGGCTTCAATCTGTCGCCAGTGCTATGGCGCAAGCTGCCGGGCGCACGCTCGGCCGGCCGCGTGCAGTCGGTTGCGCTGCGGCTCGTCTGCGACCGCGAGTCGGAGATCGAACGTTTCATCTCGGAAGAGTACTGGAACCTGTCGGCGCTGTTGTGCACCCCGCGCGGCGACGAGTTCGAGGCGCGCCTCGTCTCGGCCGACGGCAAGCGGCTGCAGGGCCGCTCGATCAAGAACGGCGAGGACGCCAACCGCCTGAAGGCGCTGCTCGACGGCGCGACTTATCTGGTCGACACGGTCGAGGCGAAGCCTGTCAAGCGCAACCCCGGCCCGCCCTTCACCACCTCGACGCTGCAGCAGGCCGCCTCCTCGAATATCGGCTTCAACGCGTCGCGCACCATGCAGGTGGCACAGAAGCTTTATGAAGGCGTCGATATCGGCGGCGAGACGGTCGGTCTCATTACTTATATGCGTACCGATGGCGTGCAGATGGCGCCTGAAGCGGTCGATGCTGCCCGCAGCGCCATCGTCGACCAGTTCGGACAGCGTTACCTGCCGGAAAAGCCGCGCTTCTATTCCACTAAGGCGAAAAACGCCCAAGAAGCCCACGAAGCGATCCGCCCGACCGAATTCACCCGCACCCCGGACCAGGTGCGCCGTTATCTCGACGCCGACCAAGCCCGTCTCTACGAGCTGATCTGGAAGCGCGGCATCGCCAGCCAGATGGCGCCCGCCGAGATCGAGCGCACCACGGTCGAGATCCTCGCCGACAACAAGGGCGAGAAGGCTGGCCTGCGCGCCGTCGGCTCGGTGATCCGTTTCGACGGCTTCCTCGGCGCCTACGTGGACAACCGCGAGGATGCCGAAAAGGGCGAGGATGACGATGAAGATGGTCGCCTGCCGGAGATCAACGCCCGCGAAAAGCTCGACAAGAACAAGGTGAATGCCAGCCAGCACTTCACCGAGCCGCCACCGCGGTATTCGGAAGCCTCGCTGATCAAGAAGATGGAAGAGCTCGGCATCGGCCGCCCGTCCACCTATGCCGCGACGCTGAAGACGCTGAGCGACCGCGAATACGTGACGATGGACAATCGCAAGCTGATCCCGCATTCGAAGGGCCGGCTGGTGACGGCGTTCCTCGAAAGCTTCTTCACGAAATACGTCGAATACGACTTCACCGCCGACCTGGAAGAAAAGCTCGACAAGATCTCGGCCGGCGAACTCGACTGGAAGCAGGTTCTTCGCGAATTCTGGCAGAATTTCTTCGCCCAGATCGAGGACACCAAGGAACTGCGCGTCACCAACGTGCTTGATGCGCTGAACGAGACGCTGGCGCCGCTGGTCTTCCCGAAGCGGGAGGACGGCAGCGATCCGCGCATCTGCCAGGTCTGCGGCACCGGCAACCTATCGCTGAAGCTCGGCAAGTACGGCGCCTTCGTCGGCTGCTCGAACTATCCGGACTGTAACTACACCCGCCAGCTTTCCTCGGAAGGCGGCGCGGATGCGGAGGCGAACGCTCTCAACGAACCGAAGGCGCTCGGTGCCGATCCACATACGGGCGAGGAACTGACTCTGCGTTCGGGCCGGTTCGGGCCCTATATCCAGCGCGGCGAAGGCAAGGAAGCGAAGCGTTCGTCGCTACCCAAGGGCTGGAAGCCCGAGGATATCGACCACGAAAAGGCGCTGGCATTGATCAACCTGCCGCGCGACGTCGGCAAACATCCGGAATCGGGCAAGATGATCTCGGCGGGGCTTGGCCGCTACGGGCCGTTCCTGCTGCATGACGGCAGCTATGCCAACCTGGAGAGCATCGAGGACGTGTTCTCGATCGGCCTCAACCGCGCTGTAACCGTGCTTGCCGAAAAGCAGAGCAAGGTGGCGGCTGGCGGTGGCCGCGGCCGTGGCACGCCTGCGGCACTGAAGGAACTCGGCGACCATCCGGATGGCGGCACGATCACCGTGCGTGACGGCAAATACGGCCCTTACGTCAATTGGGGCAAGGTCAACGCGACGCTGCCGAAGGGGCTCGACCCGCAATCGGTGACGATGGAGCAGGCGATGGCCTTCATCATCGAAAAGGGCGGCAAGGCGCCGTCGTCAAAGGCAAAGCCGAAGAAAGCCGCCGCCAAGACGTCCACCGACACCAAGAAGGCAGCACCGAAAACCAAGACGGCCGCCAAGGCGAAAGCTCCGGTGAAGAAGGCAGCACCCAAGGCGAAGAAGACAGGCACGTGAGAGAACCACGCGATAGATCGAGACATCCGGGAAAACGCCCCGACAAGGTTGCCCGCGGTCACACCGCTTCCACAACGGAAAAGCCGGTGATCATCCACGGTGCCGTGCCGCCACGTGATGTCCTGCTCGAATTCATCGCCGAAAACCCGGACAAGGGGTCGAAGCGGGAGATCGCCAAGGCTTTCGGGCTGAAGGGCGACACCCGCGTCGAACTGAAGGATCTCCTGCGGACGCTGGAGGAGGAAGGTCTTCTCAAGAAGAGCCGCAAGTCGCTGACCCGTCCCGATGCGCTGCCGCCGGTCACCGTTCTCGACATCACCACCCGCGACAAGGATGGCGAACTGATCGCCCGCCCGGCCGAATGGCCGGAGGAGCTGGGTGCCGCCCCGGCGGTGCTCATCCGCCAATCGTCGGACAGTCGCGGCAAAGGCAGGGTGACTGCCGCAGGTCTCAACGACCGGGTTCTGGCAAAGATCTTCCCGAACAAGGATCGGACCGGCCCTGCCTATACCGCCCGCGTCATCAAGATCATCGACAAACGCCGCGGCGCCTCGCTCGGCATCGTCCATCAGCTCGCCGATGGCGAGCTGCGCCTGCTGCCGATCGACCGGCGCGGCGAGGAAATGGTGATCGAGCCCGCCGATATCGGCGAGGCCAAGGACGGCGACCTGGTCGAGACGGAAGTCCTCCGCTCCGGCCGCTTCGGCCTGCCCCGCGCCCGGGTTCTGTCGATCGTTGGCACGATCGGCTCGGAAAAGGCGATCTCGATGATCGCCGTATATTCGCACGGCATTCCGCATATCTTCCCGAAACAGGTGATGGACGAGGCCGAAGCGGCCAAGCCCGCCACCATGGCGCAGCGCGAGGACTGGCGTTCGCTGCCGCTGATCACCATCGACCCGGCCGACGCCAAGGACCATGACGACGCGGTCTATGCCGAGCTCGACCCCTCGCCCGACAACCCGGACGGCGTCATCGTCACCGTCGCGATCGCCGACGTCTCCTGGTATATCCGCGCCGGCTCGGCCCTCGACCGCGAGGCGCTGAAGCGCGGCAACTCGGTCTATTTCCCGGATCGCGTCGTGCCGATGCTGCCCGAGCGTATCTCCAACGATCTCTGCTCGCTGCGCGAAGGCGAGGACAGACCGGCGCTTGCCGTACGCATGGTCTTCTCCAGGGAAGGCCGCAAGGCAGGCCACACGTTCCACCGCATCATGATGAAGAGTGCCGCCAAGCTCTCCTATCAACAGGCGCAGGCGGCGATCGACGGCAAGCCGGACGACAAGACCGGACCGCTGCTCGATCCGATCCTGAAGCCGCTCTGGCATGCCTATGGAGTGATGAAGCGCGGCCGCGACCGCCGCCAGCCGCTGGAACTCGACATGCCGGAGCGCAAGATCCTGCTGAAACCCGACGGCACGGTCGATCGTGTGCACGTTCCCGAGCGGCTCGATGCCCACAAGCTCATCGAAGAGATGATGATCCAGGCGAACGTCGCCGCCGCCGAGACGCTGGAAAAGAAGCGCCAGGCGCTGATCTACCGCATCCACGACACGCCGTCGCTTGCCAAGCAGGAGACGCTGCGCGAGTTTCTCGCGACGCTCGGCATTCCGATGGCCAAGGGCGGCCAGATGCGCGCCAACTCGTTCAACGGCATTCTCGCGAAAGCTGAAGGCACCGCCCACCAGGTGATGGTCAACGAGATGGTGTTGCGCTCCCAGAGCCAGGCGATCTACAGCCCCGAAAATATCGGCCATTTCGGCCTCAACCTGATGAAATACGCGCATTTCACCTCGCCGATCCGCCGTTATGCCGACCTGATCGTGCACCGCGCGCTGGTCGGATCGCTGGGCTTGGGCGAAGGCGGCATCAGGCCGGAGGAAGAGGCTCAGCTCGACGATATCGCCGCCGAGATCTCGACCTTCGAACGCCGTGCGATGGCCGCCGAGCGCGATACGATCAACCGGCTGATCGCCCATCA
The DNA here is from genome assembly GCF_002968555.1 of Neorhizobium sp. T6_25. Classification (NCBI taxonomy): domain Bacteria; kingdom Pseudomonadati; phylum Pseudomonadota; class Alphaproteobacteria; order Hyphomicrobiales; family Rhizobiaceae; genus Neorhizobium; species Neorhizobium sp. T6_25. Next base: position 39,413 of record NZ_PVBL01000015.1, on the reverse strand, counting down.
CCTCTCCGAGCGCATCGGCGAGGAATTCGTCGGCCGCGTCTCCGGTGTCACCAAGGCGGGACTATTTGTCTCGCTTCCGACCTATGGTGCGGACGGATTCATACCTATATCCACGCTCGGCGACGACTACTTCATCTACGACGAGGCGCATCAGGCGCTTGTCGGGGAGAAGATCGGTCTAGGCTATCAACTCGGCGATACGGTCGACGTGCGGCTGAAGCAGGCCATCCCGCTTGCGGGCGCGCTGCAGTTCGAAATGCTGAGCGAGGGCAAGAAATTGCCGACCGCAACACGCTCCTTCCACAAATCGGGGCGGCGCGGCCGGACCCAACCCGGCACGCGGCCTCCGCGGAGCGGCCGAAGGAGATAGGATGCAGAAGCAGGACGAACAGACGGTCCGATACGGTGGCGCACAGGAGGCCGAAAGGCCGCTCGGCCGCTCCATCAAGCGGGGCTTGCTCTGCACCTGTCCTGCCTGCGGCACCGGCCGCCTGTTCCGGGCGTTCCTCAAACCGGTCGATACCTGCGCCGTCTGCAGCGAGGAAATCCATCATCACCGCGCCGACGACCTGCCGGCCTATCTGGTGATCGTCGTCGTCGGCCACGTGCTGATGACCGGCTACATGCTGACGGACATGACGCTTCGGGTCTCGCCCTGGGTGCATCTCGCCATCTGGGTGCCGCTGGCGATCCTCGCGGCGCTTCTGACCATCCAGCCGATCAAGGGCGGCGTCATCGGCTTCCAGTGGGCGCTGAAGATGCACGGCTTCAATGGCACGGACGATGAAGCCCTCGATCCGGGCCGGGGCGGACCGATCCCATGACATCGTCTGCCGAGGAACAGGCTCCGTTCGCAATGGACGCGCCGAAGCATGCGCGCGTGGCCGGCGTGGCGCCCAAGGACGCAGCTTCCCTGATCCTGATCGATCGCTCGGACGTGGCTCCCCGAGTCCTCATGGGCCGGCGCGGCAGCGGCCATGTCTTCATGCCGGATGTCTACGTGTTCCCGGGCGGCAAGCGCGACCCTCGCGACCATGCCCTTCCCTTCGGCGCCGACCTCGATCCACTCGTCTTCGAAAAGCTGGCGGCAGGCACCACCGCCCGCATGACCTCGGCCCGGGCCCGGGCACTGGCGCTCGCGGCCCTCAGGGAACTCCAGGAGGAGACCGGGCTTGCCGGCGGCGGCGCTGCCGACCTTTCCCGCCTGCGCTACGTCGCCCGCGCCATCACGCCGCCAGGCAATGTCCGGCGCTACGATACGCGCTTCTTTCTCACCTTTGCCGACGAAACCCGCTTCGACATGACGCGCCTGGGCGACTCAAGCGAACTTCAGGACGTGCGCTGGCTTGACATTGCCGAGCTTTCAGGTCTGAAACTCCCGCGCATCACACAGGCGGTTCTGGAGGACGTGAAAAACCTGATGGTCTCCGATCCATCTTTACCGTTTGGAAGCCCGGTGTCCTTCTACTTCATGCGTCATGGACGATTCGTCCGCAGCCGACTGTAAGGAATATTGAATGGCTCAGCCGACGACAGACGCCAACGGCCATGTCGACAAGATCCACTGGCCATCGCTGATCGCCGCCATATCCGCCATCAGTGCAGTGGGCATCGCCATCGGCCTCGGCCTGCCGCTCCTCAGCATCATTCTTGAAAAGCGCGGAATTTCCTCCACCCTGATCGGCCTCAACGCCGCCATGGCCGGCGTCGCCTCCATGGCCGCCGCGCCGATCACCACCAAGATCGCTCACGACTACGGCGTCGCGCGGACGATGATGTTCGCGGTGCTCGTCGCCGCAGTCAGCGCCATCGGCTTCTTTTACGCGGATGCCTTCTGGATGTGGTTCCCGTTGCGCTTCACCTTCCATGGCGCGACGACGACGCTTTTCATCCTGTCGGAATTCTGGATCAACGAGGCGGCCCCTCCCCGGCGCCGTGGGCTCGTTCTCGGCATCTATGCCACGGTGCTGGCCATCGGCTTCGCGATCGGGCCCCTGCTCTTCTCTGCGCTCGGCAGCGACGGCGTCCTGCCATTCCTGGTCGGCGCGGCGATCATCATGCTGGCGATCATCCCGATCTTCATCGCCCGCAATGAAAGCCCTGTGCTGGATACCAAGCCGGACCGGCACTTCTTCCACTACATCTTCCTTGTGCCGACAGCGACGGCGGCGGTATTCGCCTTCGGCGCGGTTTCGGCAGGCGGGCTGTCGCTGTTCCCGATCTATGCGATTCGTTCGGCGCTGACCGAGCAGCAGGCCGCCCTGCTGCTGACGGTGATGGGCATCGGCAATATGGCCTTCCAGATCCCGCTCGGCCTCTATTCCGACAAGCTGAGGGATCGGCGGCCGCTGCTGACTGCCATGGCGGTGCTCGGCGTCGCGGGATCGCTTGCCTTGCCCTTCCTGATCCAGAACTGGATCATGATGGCCGTGGTACTGTTCTTCTGGGGCGGTTGCGTCTCCGGCCTCTATACCGTCGGCCTGGCGCATCTCGGATCGCGGCTCAGCGGAGCCGACCTTGCCGCCGCCAACGCAGCCTTCATCTTCTGTTATGCGGTCGGCACGGTTGCCGGCCCGCAGGGCATTGGCGCGGCCATCGATATCGCCGGCAATGACGGTTTTGCCTGGGCATTGGCGGGATTCTTTGGCTTCTATGTGCTGGTTTCCATCTGCCGAATGCTTTTCCGGTCAAAACGGAGTTGACTTTTCGGGCGCGATTTGTAATTTCGCGCCAGATTTCGCCGTGGACCCAACCCGCGTCCGCGGCTTCATTTTTTCTTAGAGGCAGAACACCATGGCGAAAGCTACGACCATCAAGATCAAGCTGCTGTCGACGGCTGACACCGGTTTCTTCTACGTCACCACGAAGAACAGCCGCACGATGACCGACAAGATGACCAAGACGAAGTACGACCCGGTCGCCAAGAAGCACGTCGAGTTCAAGGAAACCAAGATCAAGTAAGGCCTTGATCCGGGGGTTGTAGAAGGGCGCCGGCCGATAGAGCCAGGCGCCTTTTCTTTTGGGCTTTACCCTGATTCTCCCATTGCCGCGGGCTTTCCGGAAGTCGGAACCGATTTTCGGGCCCGTGCGGTAGACGAGTGATCCAGAGCGGGACAAGCTGCGTAGAAATGAAAAAGCGCCGCCCCAGAGACTGGAAGCGGCGCTTTCAAATGGGGGTCGACCAGCCTGCAATCACGGCACGAGGAACCGCTTTGGTATGCCTGCCGGTCGACCGACCCCACGACCCAGGAGATGCGGCGGACCTGAGCATCATGGGGTATCTATGTACCATTTCGGGTACACTGTCTGGTCGGGGCCAAAATTGCGCAAAACGAAAAGAAAATCAACACAATCTTAATCTCGAACCGAATCCTTCACTGTTGTTGGTTAAAATCCGCGGCCGCTACTCATGTTTTTTCGATTTTCTTGGCATAAATCCGAAGTTACTCCCGGCGCCTGGTATGCTTACTTTGATCTAGCTCTTAGAAATGCCTTCTCAGTTTCAAGCACATCCTTGGCGAGCACTGTCTATCTTCTCAGCCATGCAAAAAATTCAAAGCCAATACAAACAGCTATTCTCTATCGGCAAATCTGAGAGTGCGTGAATACATTCGAAATTTCTTGAATGCGCTGCAGCAGTCCCGTTAACTGACGGCTGTTCATGAAATTCTTCCATTAATTAGCACCTGCAAAAAGTTGGGTTCCACCCAAAAATAACTGGGGACCGGGTGCTTCTTTCTGGGTGTTTTCGCCGTTCGGCGAAGGCTCAGAGGAATTTCAGGACCTGTTGATTCTCTACGCGGCTGCGGCAACCACCCGGTTGCGCCCGCTGTTTTTCGCTTCATACAACGCGCGGTCGGCCTGCTTCAGGAGCTGTTCCGGCGTTTCGGCGCCCTGCGTGCTGCAGGCGAGGCCGAGCGAGGCGGTGATATTGAGCATGATACCCGCTGTCTTCAAATGAAACGGCTGGCTCTCGATGATGCTGCGCAGCCGTTCGGCAATCGCTCCGGCCGACATGGCGTCTGTATCGGGCATGACCACCACGAATTCCTCACCCCCGTAACGGCAGGCAAGATCGGCTCCCCGAACCGTCGAGCGGACTCGAGCTGCAAACTCCTTCAGAACCTCGTCGCCGGCATCGTGACCGTAGGCATCGTTGACCGACTTGAAGCGGTCGATATCGGTGATGCAGACGGACAGCGGCTTGGAGCGTGCGGCAGCCCGGTTGAACAGTACCTTGAGGTGATTGTCGAGATAACGCCGGTTGCTGAGACCGGTCAGCCCGTCGGTGACGGCAAGCTCGATCGTCTGGCGCATACTCATGCGCAGGCGATCGTTGTAGCGCTTGCGCTTGATCTGGGTGAGCACGCGGGCCACGAGTTCGTTCGGATCGATCGGCCGGACGATATAGTCGTTGACGCCGAGGTCGAGCGCTCGCACGATCAAATCGTCGGCGCCCATCTCGGTCACCAGCAGCAGCGGCAGGAAGCGGGTGCGCTCCAACGAGCGCAGCTGCGAGCAGAGCCTCAGTGGATCGTAGTCGTCGAAATTGGCGTTGACGATCACAAGATCGACCGGACTCTCCGCCGCCTCGAAAAGTGCCGCCTGCGGATCGGACATGGCAATGACGCCGGCAACCGGCTTCAACGCCTTGATGATGCGCTCCTGCGAGCTCGCGCGGCCATCGACGAGCAGGACCTGGGCAGTCTCTTCGCGGCCGTCGGCACCCTTCAGCATGTCTTCCAGCCCGATATTGCTGGCAGTGTCGGCGCGGATGCGCAGTTCGTCGCTGAGCGTCTTCAGCCGCACCAGGCTTTTCACGCGCGAGATGAGCTGCAGGTCGTTGACCGGTTTGGTCAGGAAATCGTCGGCACCGGCCTTCAGGCCGCGCACGCGGTCGGAGGGCTGGTCGAGCGCGGTGACCATGACGACGGGAATATGGGCGGTGCGCGGATTGCTCTTCAGCCGCTCGCAGACTTCGAAACCGTCGATGCCGGGCATCATGATGTCGAGCAGGATCAGGTCCACATGCGTGCTGTCGCAGATTGCCAGCGCCTTGTAGCCGTCGTCGGCGGTCAGGACGTCGAAATATTCAGCCAGAAGCCTGGCTTCGAGCAGCTTCACATTCGCTGGAATATCGTCGACTACCAGTATCCGCGCCGTCATGAGGTCCGTCCCGTTTTCACGCGTCGCCGAGATATGTTTTAATCGTCTCGATAAACTTCGGCACCGATATGGGTTTCGAGACATAGGCCTCGCAACCGCCCTGGCGAATGCGTTCCTCGTCGCCCTTCATGGCAAAGGCGGTCACCGCGATCACCGGAATGACGTGCAATTCATCGTCTTCCTTCAGCCATTTGGTGACTTCCAGACCCGAAACCTCGGGCAGCTGGATGTCCATCAAAATCAGGTCGGGGCGATGTTTGCGTGCAAGATCAAGCGCTTCCATACCGTTGCGGGTCTGGATGGTATCGTATCCCGATGCTTCGATCAGGTCGCGGAAGAGCTTCATGTTCAGCTCGTTGTCCTCGACGATCATAACCCGTTTGGGCATAGCGATCCGTTCCTTAAATCCCGGCTTGCATGAGTGCCTTCAGTATATAAGCTCCCGGAACGGCCGATTCCACAGAGCGCCTATCAGGCACGGTAAAGCCATTTAGTTGAAAAAGAGGTAACTCGGCGGACAATGCGGCGCGAACCCGGTAATGCTCGAAGCAACGAAGCCAAGGCGGAAGATACGGCAGGCGCCATTCTCGGCTGGCTCGCCAACGAACCCGACATGCTGGGCCGATTCCTCGCCCTTTCCGGCGTACAGCCCAACCAGTTGCGCAATGCGGTAAACGATCCCGGCTTTCTTGCAGGGATGATCGATTTCCTGATGGGTCACGAGCCGACCCTGCTTGCCTTCTGTGAGGCGACGGGTACAAAGCCAGAGACCGTGGCAGCAGCCTGGCAGCATTATTCCGGTCCAGGGCTCGGCTCCGGCGACTATTGAGATGAGCGAAATCCTCGACCTTTCCCATGTGCGCCTCGGCGACCGGCCGCTCGTCGTTTGCGATATCGACGATGTGGTGCTGCACTTCGTGGCCCCCTTTCAGGATTTTCTGCGCGGCGAAGGTCATGAACTGCGGCCACGTTCCTTCCGCCTTACCGGCAATATCGTCTCCGTCGAGACCGAGACGGCGCTCGAGCCTGTGCAGGTGCGGGGGCTGATCGAAGCCTTTTTCGAGGCGCAGGAAAACTGGCAGATCCCGACCGAATTTGTCGTCCAGACACTGCAGACGCTGTCGGAGGATGCGGACGTCGTGTTCCTTACCGCTATGCCTCCGCGCTATCGCGACCACCGCCGCCGGCTTCTCGACCAGATCGGCCTCACCTTCCCACTGATCGCCAGCGAGGAGCCCAAGGGTCCGATCATGCAGCGCCTGCATGCCGGACGTCCCCTGCCCTGCGTCTTCATCGACGACATGGCACACAATCTCCACTCGGTGCGGGATCATGTCGCCGAATGCCTCGTCCTCCACATGATGCCCGACTCGCCCCTGCATCTGCTGGCGCCGAAACCGGACGAAGGCATCGTCAGGGCTGCCGACTGGGCCCACGCTGCCGAACTTATCCGTCACCATATCCAACCCAAAGCCGCCTGACATCTAAAGTTCCAGCCGCATCAGCGGTCGTCCCTCCTTGCGGCGCTCCACCACTTCGAAGCCGGCGGCGTCGAAGATCGCCGTCGAGCCGATGCACAGCGTCACCGATTTCGACTGCTTCACATGATCGATCGGACAGGCATCGACGAACCGCGCTCCCATCTGGCGCGCATAGTCGATGGCGCCAGACAGCAGGCGGTGGCTCAGCCCTTTGCCCCTAAACTTCGGCGTCAGGAAAAAACAGCTGACCGCCCAGACAGAGGGATCGGTTGCATCCGCCTCATCCAGCGGGCGCGAGACGGTGCGCGGCGAATTGAACTGCGGCACATCATGGCGCGGTCCGACCTGCACCCAAGCGACCGGCCCGCCATCCGCGTAGGCCAGAATGCCGGGCGGCGCACCGGCATTTATACGGTCATGGATATGATCCTTGCGCTCCTGCGGCCGCATCCTGGTGCGCACCGCATGCGGCAGGCGCAGCGCGACGCACCAACAGTCACAGAAGGCTCCATGTGAGCCGAAGAGCATTTCGAAATCCTCCCAGCGCTCCGCCGTCACAGGCTCGAAACGAAGATCGATATCCACGCCAAACCTCTATGCTCTCCCTTGTGACTCACGAGCTTAGGCCTTAACGTCGCGGTGTTCAACCTTTGTTCTCTGCCATGACGCCCACGCCTGACAAGACACCCGGCTTCTGTCGCGACTGCCTTGCTGAGCAGAAGGCGGAAGTGCGCCGTTGCCGCGCCTGCGGCAGCCCGCGTCTCGTCTATCACAAGGAACTCTACGCGCTGACGCTGGCGCATATCGATTGCGACGCCTTCTATGCGACGATCGAAAAACGCGACAATCCGGAGCTTGCCGACAAGCCGGTGATCATCGGCGGCGGCAAACGCGGCGTCGTCTCGACCGCCTGCTACATCGCCCGCATCAACGGCGTCCGCTCGGCGATGCCTATGTTCAAGGCGCTGGAACTCTGCCCCGACGCCGTCGTGATCCCGCCGAACATGGAAAAATACGTCACCGTCGGACGGCAGGTGCGCGCCATGATGCACGATCTGACGCCGCTGGTTCAGCCGCTGTCGATCGACGAGGCCTTTCTCGAACTCGCCGGCACCGAACGGCTGCACCACGCCCCGCCGGCGCGAATTCTCGCCAAGTTCGCCAGGCGGGTGCAGGACGAGATCGGCATCAGCGTTTCGGTCGGCCTCTCCTATTGCAAGTTTCTCGCCAAGGTCGCCTCGGATCTTCAGAAGCCCCGCGGTTTTTCGGTAATTGGCCAGGACGAGGCGCTGGAATTCCTGGCGGCGCGGCCCGTCACCACCATCTGGGGCGTCGGCAAGGCGTTCAACGCGACGCTGGAGGCGGACGGGATCCGCACCATCGGCCAGCTCCAGACCATGCAGGAAGCCGACCTGATGCGCCGCTACGGCTCGATGGGCCAGCGGCTCTATCGGCTTTCGCGCGGCATCGACGACCGGGAGGTGCATGTAAACGACGCGGCCAAGAGCGTTTCGGCCGAGACCACCTTCTTCGACGATATCTCCAGCTATGACGACCTCGTGCCGATCCTGAGGCGGCTTTCGGAAAAGGTCTCGGCGCGGCTGAAGAAACACGGTATTGCCGGGCAGACCGTCGTTCTCAAGCTGAAGACCTCCGACTTCAAGAGCCGCACCCGCAACAAGCGGCTGGAGGACCCGACCCAGCTCGCCGACCGCATTTTCCGCACCGGGCTGTCGCTGATGGAACGCGAGACCGACGGCACCAAATTCCGCCTGCTGGGCATCGGCGTCACCGATCTCGGCGATCCCACACTTGCCGATCCGCCCGACCTCGTCGACCGCCAGGCCGGCCGGCGGGCGGCTGCGGAAGCGGCGATGGACAAGCTGCGCGACAAATTCGGCAAGGCCGCCGTCGAGACCGGATATACTTTCGGGAACCGCCGACGGGATCAATGAAATGTGATCCGTTATTAACCATAACGTTAAAACTACTCGCGGCGCGGATAACCTTCCTTAAACCTCGTGCGCTAATATGCGGGTCTTGTATTGCGTATGGGGTCGGTCATGTTGCGTCGCCTGGTGTTCGGGTTAGGTCTTTTGTCTGCGACCATGCTGTCGCATGCGGCTTTTGCGGAAGGTGCCCGCACGCTGCAGATCATCGTTTCCAAGGACAAGCAGTCGCTTGTCGTCTATGACGGCGAAACGGTCCTCACCACCTCCAAGGTGTCGACCGGCAAGCAAGGCCACACGACGCCGAGCGGGATCTTCTCGATCCTCGAAAAACAGAAATATCACGAATCCAACCTCTATTCGAACGCGCCCATGCCGTGGATGCAGCGCCTGACCTGGTCGGGCATCGCGCTTCACGAATCGAACAGCGTGCCGAGCTATCCGGCCTCGCATGGCTGCGTGCGCATGCCGGGCGCATTTGCCAAATCGCTCTTCCAGATGACCGAGCGCGGCGCGCATGTGATCATCACTGATGCGCCGGTCGTGCCGCAATTGATCGTGAACGCCAACCTGTTCCTGCCGCGCAAGCCGCTGCCGACAGGACCGCTGCTTTCCGATGTCCAACTGCGGACCTCGTCGATCGGCAGCAGCTCGAAACCGGTCGAAGTGGCGATGAACGTCGTTCCGAACAATCCCTCGATCGTCCATCCGACGACCGACGCGCGGCCGGCTCCGACCCAACCGGTCGCGGCCGCGAAAGAGGATGATGTCGCACCGCTGCGCATCCTCATCACCCGCCGCGGCGAGCGCGAGACTTTGATGGATGCCCAGATCCTGCTGCAGCAGCTCGGGTTCGACACCGGCGGCGGCGACGGGTTCGCCGGCCCGATGACGCGCAGCGCGATTGCCGGCTTCAAGCGCTGGAAGAACCTGTCGCCCAAGGGCGCGCTGGTGACGCCGGAATTCCTGGCGTCTCTCTACGAAACCGCGGGCAAGTCGCGTCCGCCGATGGGCCAGATCATGGTGCGCCAAAATTTCCAGCCGCTGTTCGAGGCTCCGGTCGGCATCAAGGATCCCGAAATCGCGCTCGGCACGCATTTCTTCAGCGTCGACAAGGTCGAGCGCAAGGAAGAGACGGCCGAATGGCACAGCGTCACGGTTCCCAACGGCCTCAGCGCTGCGATGAAGCAGCGGCTCGGGATCACCGTCGCCGACGATCCTTACGCGCCGGGCGCCGCCACACAGGCTCTTAACCGCATCGAAATCCCGGCCGACATTCGCGACCGGATCGAAACGCTGATCAGCGACGGCTCGTCTCTGACGATCAACGACCAGGGTATCGGCCAGGATACCGGCGACGGCACCGATTTCATCACCGTCACCCAGCCGGTGCAGCGGGTGGCCGAAGCGCAGGCCTCCATCACCAGGCCGCAGCCGGTCAGCCAGCGGCGGACGGCGGCGAAGCCCCGCGCCTACGGCCTCTATTAAAGTCTTCTAGACCAGCTCGACGTCGAGAACGCCCGGCGCGGTCCTCAGCGCCGCGGCGATTTCGGGCGAGATGCGGTATTTTTCCGTCAGCTCCACCTCGATTTCCCGCTTGCCGTCATCCTTGATGATCACGAAGGACACCAGCCCGTCGCCCCGGGCATTGAGGTGTCGCGCGACGGCGCGCATCGGGCCTGAATCGCGCACGAAGACGCGCAGCGCCTTCTGCATTTGCACCGACTTTTCCTCGAGCGACTGCGCCGTCTGGATGCGCAGGCCGATGCCTTCCGGCCGCTCTTCCGCCTGCACGGTGATGACCAGCGACTTGCCGGGCTCGAGCAGGTCGCGATATTGCGCCAGCCCCTCCGAGAACAGCACCGCCTCGAACTGGCCGGTCGCATCCGAGAAGGTGACGATGCCCATCTTGTTGCCGGTACGGGTCTTGCGCTCCTGCTTGCTGGTCACCGTTCCGGCCAGCCGGCCGGCGGTGGCGCCCTGCTTCACGGCGGCGGAAAAGTCCGCAAAGTTCTGGACGCGCATCTTGGCGAGCACGTTGGCATAGGCATCCAGCGGGTGGGCAGAGAGATAGAAGCCGAGCACCTGATATTCGCGCATCAGCATTTCGGAGGGCATCCACGGTGTAAACGACGGGAAGATCAGCGTTTCCGGTCCGGAGGCGGAGGACGAGCCGAACATGTCGTGCTGGCCGCTGACCTTCTCCCCCTGCGCACGCTGCGCATAACCGATGATACGGTCGAGGCCGCCGCTCAATTCGGCGCGATCACGGCCGAAACAATCGAAGGCACCCGCCGAAATCAAGCTTTCCATGACGCGGCGGTTGACCTGTTTCGGATCGATCCGCAGGCAAAAATCCTCGATGCTGGCAAACGGCACATCGCCGCGCACTTCAGTGATGTGATCGACCGCCGACTCGCCGACGCCCTTGATGGCGGCCAGCGCGTAATAGATCCGGTTGTCGCCGGTCTCGAAATGCCGGAACGAGGTCTGCACCGACGGCGGAATGACCGCTATGCCGAGGCGGCCGGCATCCTGCCTGAAATCGTTCAGCTTCTCGCTGTTCGACATATCGTAGGTCATAGATGCGGCGAGGAACTCGACCGGATAATGCGCCTTCATGAAGGCCGTCTGGTAGGAGACAATCGCGTAGGCCGCGGCGTGCGATTTATTGAAGCCGTAGTTGGCGAATTTGGCCAGCAGTTCGAAGATGTTGTTGGCCTGCGGCTTGGAGACGCCGTTCTTGATGGCGCCGTCGACAAAGCGCTCGCTCTGCTGGTCCATCTCCGCCTTGATCTTCTTGCCCATGGCGCGGCGCAGCAGGTCGGCCTCGCCGAGCGAATAGCCCGAGAGCACCTGAGCGATCTGCATGACCTGCTCCTGATAGACGATGACCCCTTGCGTCTCCTTCAGGAGATGATCGATCATCGGATGGATCGACTCGATCTCCTCCTCGCCATGCTTGCGGGCGTTGTAGGTCGGAATGTTTTCCATCGGGCCCGGACGATAAAGCGCCACGAGCGCGATAATGTCCTCGATGCAGTCCGGCCGCATGCCGATCAGCGCCTTGCGCATGCCGGCACTTTCCACCTGGAACACGCCGACCGTCTCGCCGCGCGACAGCATCTCGTAGGTCTTGGTGTCGTCGAGCGGGATCTTGGCGAGGTCGATCTCGATGCCGCGCTTGCGGCAGAAATCGACGGCAGTCTTCAGCACGGTCAGCGTCTTCAGGCCGAGGAAGTCGAACTTCACCAGGCCCGCCTGCTCCACCCATTTCATGTTGAACTGGGTGACGGGCATGTCCGAGCGCGGGTCGCGATACATCGGCACGAGCTTCGACAGCGGACGGTCGCCGATGACGATGCCGGCGGCGTGGGTCGAGGCGTGGCGATAGAGGCCTTCGATCTTCTGGGCGATATCGAGAAGGCGGGCGACGACCGGCTCCTTGTCGGCCTCCTCCTGGAATTTCGGATCCTCCTCGATCGCCTTCGACAGGGGCGTCGGGTTGGCCGGGTTGTTCGGCACCAGCTTGCAGATCTTGTCGACCTGGCCATAGGGCATTTCGAGCACGCGGCCGACGTCGCGAAGCGCGGCGCGCGCCTGCAGCGAACCGAAGGTGATGATCTGCGCCACCTGCTCGCGGCCGTATTTCTGCTGCACGTAGCGGATCACCTCTTCGCGGCGGTCCTGGCAGAAGTCGATGTCGAAGTCCGGCATCGAGACGCGGTCGGGATTGAGGAAGCGCTCGAACAGCAGCGAGAAGCGCAGCGGATCGACGTCGGTAATGGTGAGCGCATAGGCGACCAGCGAGCCCGCACCCGAACCACGGCCGGGACCGACAGGGATGCCCTGCTGCTTCGCCCATTTGATGAAGTCGGCAACGATCAGGAAGTAGCCCGGGAACTTCATCTTCTCGATGACGCTGAGCTCGAAATCCAGCCGGTCGCGATAATCCTGTTCGGTATAACCGAGGGTCATGCCGAGCGTCGCGATGCGCTCTTCGAGACCTTCGACGGACTGGCGGCGCAGCTCCTCCGCCTCGGCACGCTCGGCTTCCGCCGGATCGTCGGTGGCGCCGGTGAAGCGCGGCAGGATCGGATTGCGGGTCTTCAGCACGAAAGAGCAGCGCCGGGCGATCTCGACGGTGTTTTCAAGCGCCTCCGGCAGGTCGGCGAACAGCTTTGCCATCTCGGCGCGGCTCTTCAGATAATGGTCCGGCGTCAGGCGGAACCGGGTGTCGTCCGAGACGATCGCATTATGGGCAACCGCCATCAGCGCGTCATGGGCATCAAACTCGGACTTGGTGGGAAAGAAGGCCTCGTTGGTCGCCACCAGCGGCAGGTCGTGGTCGTAGGCGAGCGTGACGATCTTGTGCTCGTGGCGCCGATCGTAGGCGCCGTGGCGCTGCAGTTCGACGTAAAGCCGATCGCCGAAGATCTCCTTGAGTTTCAGCAACCTCGCTTCGGCAAGCGTAGCATTGCCTTCCTTCAGAGCCATGTCGACCGGCCCGCTTCCGGCCCCGGTCAGCGCGATCAGCCCCTCGGTGCCGCCGTCCTCCAGCCAGGAGCGGCTGATATGGATGGACTGATGCCCCTCGTCGCCGAGATAGGCGCGGCTGATCAGGTCGACGAGCCGTTCGTAACCGACGGCATTGGCCGCCAGCACGACGATCGCCGGCAGCTTGACGAGCTGCTGGTGGCTGTTGCGCCGCTCGTCCGACTGGTCTTCCATATCGATCGACAGCTGGCAGCCGATGATCGGCTGCAGACCGTCGCCGATCGCCTTCTGGGCGAATTCCAGCGCGACGAAAAGATTGTTGGTGTCGGTGATCGCGATCGCAGGCTGATTGTCCGCGATCGCCTTCGAGAGGATCTTCTTGAGCGGCAAGGCGCCCTCGAGAAGCGAGTAGGCGGAATGGACGCGCAGGTGAACGAATTGAGGGCTGGTTCCCAGCTCTTCCGATCCCGATTTTACGTCCATTTTGTCTGCCATGTCTGCGCCTTACCCGTTTGATGAAGCGGGAACCATCTCATGAATCAGGCTATTGTCCGGCGCAGAGCTTTGAGAGTCCAGTTCGGAATTCCCTCCTCAACGCCTTTCGGCAGAGGGACCGACTGGATGTCCGGTCACATGGCCATCATGATCATGGAGAGGCTGGCCACGAAGGTGGCGATGGAAGCGAATGCGGCAATGTCACGAAGCAGGTCAGTCATCGTCGTCTCCCGTGTTCTCTTATGTTTTTAATTTGTTCTCATTTTGTTTGAGAGTCAATAAAAGAACAGACCGGAAACAAACATATCGCGATATCCTCCCTCACCTGGTAAACAAGGCATTAACGGTGGGATTTTCGGCCGGATCGGCGCATGCGGATACGTCCGGACTGGAATGACCATCCGGGCATGAGCAATTTCGGACGGGGCGCTGAAAGCTGCCTCGAGGGAGTGTCGGTCATGCCCGGATAGACTGGCGCCTGGAGGGTGGATCCTGGGGTCATCCTCGGGTTTAACCCGAGGACGAGGATGACGGAGGAAGGGGCGGAGCACACCACTCAACGGCGTCATCCTCGGGCTCGACCCGAGGATCTATCCGCACAGATGCCCGCCTTCTTCACATCTCGACGACTTTGCCGCCCTCGATCGTCACGCGGCGGTCCATGCGGCTAGCGAGGTCGTGGTTGTGGGTGGCGATCAGGGCCGCAAGGCCCGACTGGCGCACCAGGGCTTCCAGAGCGTCGAAGACATAGGATGCGGTCTTCGGGTCGAGATTGCCGGTCGGTTCGTCGGCAAGAAGCACGCGCGGGGCGTTTGCGACGGCACGGGCGATCGCCACGCGCTGCTGCTCGCCGCCGGACAGTTCGGAGGGGCGGTGCTCGGCGCGATGGCCGATGCGCATATAGTCCAGAAGCTGGGTTGCCCGCTCCTTCGCCTCGGCCTTGGAAAGACCGGCGATCAGCTGCGGCATCATGATGTTCTCGACCGCGGAAAACTCCGGCAGGAGATGGTGGAACTGGTAGACGAAACCGATCTGGTTGCGGCGCATCGCGGTGCGCTCCGCATCGGGAAGTCCGTTGCAGGCACGCCCGGCGAGAAAGACCTCGCCGGCGTCGGGGTGTTCTAGCAGTCCGGCGAGATGCAGCAGCGTCGACTTACCGGTGCCCGACGGGGCGACCAGCGCGACGATCTCGCCGGTCTTCAGGTCGAAATCAGCCCCCTTCAGGATCGAAAGCGTGGTCTCGCCCTGGCCATAGTGACGTTCGACGCCCGAGAGCTGCAAGACGGTTTTGGGTGCCATGAAAGATTTGGGTCCTATTCGTATCGAAGGGCCTGGACAGGATCGAGCCGGGAGGCCCGCCATGCCGGAAGGATGGTGGCGATGAAGGAGAGGACGAGCGCCATCATGACCACCGAGAAGGTCTCGCCAAAGCTCATCTCCGCCGGCAGCTGGCTGAGGAAATAGAGTTGCGGATCGAAGAGGATGGTACCCGAGATCCAGGAGAAGAACTGGCGGATCGATTCGACGTTCAGACAGACGACCACGCCGAGCAGCACGCCTGCGAACGTTCCGACGAGGCCGATCGCCGCCCCGGTCATGAAGAAGATGCGCATGATAGCGCCCGCACCCGCACCCATGGTGCGCAGGATAGCGATATCGCTGCCCTTGTCCTTCACCAGCATGATCAGGCCGGAGATGATATTGAGCGCCGCCACCAGCACGATCAGGGTCAGGATCATGAACATGACGTTGCGCTCCACCTGAAGCGCGGAGAAGAAGGTCTGGTTGCGCTGCCGCCAGTCGGTGATGAAGATCTGGCGGCCGGCCGCCGCCTCGATCTTCGGGCGCAGATCGTCGACATTGTCGGGATTGTCGATGAACAGCTCGATCGACTGAACGATGCCGTCGGCATTGAAATAGAGCTGCGACTCCTCGAGCGGCATATAGATGATCGTCGCGTCGTATTCCGACATGCCGATCTCGAAAATGCCGGAGACCGGATAGGATTTGACGCGCGGATTGACGCCCATCGGCGTCACGTCGCCTTCCGGCGAGATCAGCGTGATCTGGTCGCCGGCTGAAAGTCCGAGCTGGGCTGCGAGCCTGGAGCCTACCAGAACGCCCTGCCCCGAGGCAAAACCGACCATATCGCCCGACTTGACGTTGCCGGCGACCTCCGACAGCTTTTCGAGATCTTCCGGGCGGACGCCGCGCACCAGCGCGCCGGAACCTGCGCCGCCGCGGCCCGATGCCAGCGTCTGGCCCTCGACCAGCGGCAGCGCCATCCGCACACCGGGAACGGCCGCAAATTTCTGGGTGAGCTCGGCGTAATCCGTCAGCGGCCCGTCGATCGGCTGGACGATCATGTGGCCGTTGATGCCGAGAATGCGTGAGATGAGCTCGGTGCGGAAACCGTTCATCACGGCCATGACGATGATCAGCGTCGCGACGCCGAGCATGATGCCGATGAAGGAGAAGCCGGCGATAACCGAGATGAAGGCTTCGCGGCGGCGCGAGCGCAGGTAACGCCAGGCGACCATCCGCTCAAAGGCCGAGAAAGGACCGGCCGCAGGCGAACCGCCCGCCTTTACCGCTTCACCATTCGCCGCGACACTCGCCATGCCATTTCCTCAATCTGGTGGTCGCAATTCCGGACGGAAAACCGCTTCACACTTTTCCTGGAATTGCTCCGGCAGCCTGCCGGCTTATCGGCCGGCGAGCCTGTTCATGGCCGCTTCGACGGTCAGCGTTTCGCGCTCGCCGGTCTTGCGGTCCTTGACCTCCACTTCGCCTGACGCAGCGGAGCGGGGTCCGACAATCACCTGGACCGGCACGCCGATCAGGTCGGCGGTCGCGAACTTGGTGCCGGCGCGCTCGTCCGTATCGTCGTAGAGCACGTCCTTGCCGACCGTCGCGAGACCGCCGTAGAGCGTTTCGCAGATCCGGTCGCAGGCCTCGTCGCCTGGCTTCATGTTGATGACCACGACGTCGAACGGTGCGACCGATGCCGGCCAGATGATTCCGTTGTCGTCATGCGATGCCTCGATGATGGCGGGAACAAGGCGTGTCGGGCCGATGCCGTAGGAACCCATGTGGACAGGGTGTTCCTTGCCGTCAGGTCCCTGCACCTTGGCGCCCATCGGCTCTGAATATTTGGTGCCGAAATAGAAGATATGGCCGACCTCGATGCCGCGAGCGGAAAGCCGGTCGGTCTCGGGAATAGCGTTGAAGGCTTCCTCGTCGTGCATTTCCGAGGTCGCGGCATAGACCGACGTCCACTTGTCGAAGACCGCCTGCATGGCCTCGACGTCATCGAAATTGGTGTCCGTGCCGGGGATGTCGAAGTTGACGAAATCCTTGTGGGAAAACACTTCCGACTCGCCGGTCTCGGCAAGGATGATGAATTCGTGGGACAGGTTGCCGCCGATCGGGCCGGTATCGGCGCGCATCGGGATCGCCCGCAGGCCGAGCCGCGCGAAGGTGCGCAGATAGGCGGTGAACATCTTGCGATAGGAATGCTCGGCGGCGTCCTTGGTCAGATCGAAGGAATAGGCGTCCTTCATCAGGAACTCGCGCGAGCGCATGGTGCCGAAGCGCGGACGGATTTCGTCACGGAACTTCAGCTGGATGTGATAGAGGTTGAGCGGCAGGTTCTTGTAGGATTTGACGTAGGACCGGAAGATGTCCGTGATCATTTCCTCGTTGGTGGGGCCGTAGAGCATCGGCCGCTCCTGGCGGTCCTTGATGCGCAGCATTTCCTTGCCATAGGCATCGTAGCGGCCGCTTTCCTGCCAGAGTTCGGCGGATTGCAGCGTCGGCATCAGCACCTCGATGGCGCCGGCACGGTTCTGCTCCTCGCGGACGATGGCGTTGACCTTGTCGAGCACCCGCTTGCCGAGCGGCAGCCAGGAATAGATGCCCTGGCTCTGCTGGCGGATCATGCCGGCACGCAGCATCAGCCGGTGGGACGCGATTTCCGCTTCCTTGGGGTTTTCCTTCAGGATGGGCATAAAATAGCGGGACAGGCGCATCGCGATTTCCGAGGTTGTCGGGCCTATCCTATCACGCGAGGAATCGGCCATTTTCTTCAACAATATTGGGAGGGTACATAGCCGTTCCTCAGGCCCAAGGGAACCCGCCCCAGCATGAATCGCACGTTGTTCACGAATCTGCGCCGGCACTTCCAGACCCGCCAAAAGCGGGGATTTCGTGGCAAGCGTGCGACATTTTTGTCAATCGAAAAATTTTATCGAAGTGTAGCAAAAATACAAAAAAAGCGGATGACAAAGCACATCCTTTGAGCTAGGTTCAGCTCACAAAAGAGGCAAGGAGTTCAAATTCTTGCCATTTCGCGGTCAAGTCTTGGGAGGATCAGATCTTAGGCGCGCTTGTCGCAGCCCCGGTAACGGTTAAGGATCACGCGACACTAGAAACAAGGCTTAACCGCCTTGTTTTTTTTTGCTTTTTCGCCAGTCCGAACGGTTGCACTCGGGTGCCTTCGCCGCCGCTCCTATGCCTGTAAATCATGACAGGGGAATGACAGGCTCCGATGATCCTGCCTTATTCGGGCTTCAGTCGAAGGTCGGTACGATGACGGGAATATCGGCAATGCCGACGCCGAAATAGGCGGATGCAACGTAGTAGCCCAGATAGAGCAGTGTCGAGATCACCGTCGTCAGCAGGATGACGCGACCGCCGCGAAATCGGGTCGGGGCGCTTTCCACAGTACCGTTGGTCACCTCACCGTCTTCCTGCTGGCTGCGATAGCCAAGTGGAAGGACGATGAAGAGCACGGTCCACCAGATGATGAAGTAGATGGCGGCGACCGTCAAAAGCGGCATGGTCTCGACTCGATTCCGGTTCGAAGAATGGGCGCCTTATATGCCTAAAGGCCCACAAGCTCAAATCGGCATCGCCTGACGTGATGTCACAGTTGCGGGACTCACACCTGTTCGAGCTCGACTAGGGTGCCGTTGAAGTCCTTCGGATGCAGGAAAAGCACAGGTTTTCCATGGGCTCCGGTCTTCGGATTACCGTCTCCGAGGACCCGCGCGCCGACCGCCTTCAGCTTGTCGCGGACGGCGATGATATCGTCCACCTCGTAGCAGATATGGTGCATGCCGCCGGACGGGTTCTTCTCGAGGAAGGCCGCGATCGGCGAATCGGGCCCAAGCGGTTCGAGCAGTTCCACCTTGGTGTTCGGGAGCTCGACGAAGACCACGGTGACGCCATGCTCGGGCAAGGCCTGGGCCTGGGAGACGCGGGCGCCGAGCGTATCGCGATAGGTCGTGGTCGCGACGCCAAGATCCGGCACGGCGATGGCGATGTGATTGACGCGTCCGAGCATGTCTCTCCTCCTTCGGGAACTGCATCCATTCCCGCCCCCTCACCTGAAAAATCTAGCACTTAGCCTTCCGGCTAAGATGCTGATTTTTCTTCCTCCCCCGCCATGGGGGAGGTAGGACTGTGGCGCCGCGGCACTCTTATCTCTCCCCTTGTGGGAGAGAAAGCGATTTCAACATCTTAGCCAAAGGCTAAGTGTTAGAAATCGCAAGTGAGGGGCAAACAACCCGTCCCCTCAGAGACGCGTAACGAACACCGTCACGATCGGTTTCTTGCCCCAGGCCTCGTTGGCGGTGGAGCGGACGGCGCGGCGGATGGCCTCACGGACCATGTCGAGATCCTTGCGGCGGGCGCGCGGAATGCTTTCGACGGCGCCGAGCACGGCGTCATAGAGCGTATCCTCCATGTCCTCGCCCTCGTCGTCGAATTCCGGCAGGCCGAAGGCGATGAGATCGGGATCGGTCACGAAGTCATAGCGGGCGTCGAGCAGGACGTTGACGGAGACATGGCCGACGAAGGAGAGCTTGCGGCGGTCGCCGATGCCCATTTCCTCGAAATCGCCGATCAGCTTGCCGTCCTTGAAGATACGCCCATGCGGCGCATCGCCGATCACCTCGGCCGGGCCAGGCGCAAGGCGCAGAATATTGCCGTTGCGGACCCGCGGAATGGTCTTGATGCCGACGGATGCGCCGAGCTCGGCCTGGGCCGTCAGATGCGCGGCCTCGCCGTGGACGGGCACGAGGATCTGCGGGCGGGTCCACTCATACATCTGCACCAGTTCGCTGCGGCGCGGGTGGCCGGAGACGTGGACGAGCGCGTCGCTGTCGGTGACGATCTTGATACCCTGCTCGATCAGGCCGTTCTTGATCTCGATGATCGCCTTTTCGTTGCCGGGAATGGTGCGGGAGGAAAAGACCACCGTATCGCCTGACGTCAGCGCCACGTGGCGCATCTCGTCGCGGGCGATCTTGGCGAGTGCGGCGCGCGGTTCGCCCTGGCTGCCGGTGAGGATCACCACGATCTTGTCGCGCGGGATATAGCCGTATTCGTCCTCGGCAATGAAAGGCTTCAGGCCCTCCATGATGCCGATATCGCGGGCGACGCCGACGACGCGTTTCAGCGAAGAGCCGAGCAGCAGGACTTCGCGGCCAGCAGCTTCCGCTGCCTGGGCGATCGAACGGATGCGGCCGACATTCGAGGAGAAGGTGGTGATCGCCACCCTGCCCTCGGCCGCCTCGATGATCTTGCGCAGGCCTTCGGAGACTTCCTCCTCGGAAGGCGAAACGCCCTCGCGCATGGAGTTGGTGCTGTCGCACATCAGCGCCAGCACGCCTTCGTCGCCGATCTTGCGGAAGCGCGCCTCGTCGGTAAACGGTCCGAGCGACGGCGCGTGGTCGATCTTCCAGTCGCCGGTATGGACGACGTTGCCGAGCGGGGTGCGGATCACCAGCGACATCGGCTCGGGGATCGAGTGATTGACGCCAATGGCCTCGATCTCGAACGGGCCGATATTGATGCGGTCGCCGGCCTTGAAGATCGTCACCGGGATTTCGGCGCGCGAACCTTCGTAATTGCGCTTGGCTTCCAGCATGCCGGCGGTGAACGGCGACGCGTAGACGGGCACGTTGAGGCCCGGCCAGAGGTCGTTCATGGCGCCGTAATGGTCCTCGTGCGCATGGGTGATGATCATCGCCTTGAGATGGCTGCGCTGGCTGGCGAGAAAGCGAATATCCGGCAGCACGAGATCGACGCCCGGCAGGTCCGGCCCCGGAAAGGTCACGCCGCAATCGACCATGATCCACTGGCGCTTCTCCGGCGTACCATAGCCGTAGAGGGCGAGGTTCATGCCGATCTCGCCGACGCCGCCAAGCGGCAGAAACACCAGTTCTTCTTGGTTTGCCATTTTCTTTGTCTATTCCATTCCTTGAAAAAATACATCACCGGCGGCGATCGACGTTAGCGCGCCCAGTCCGGTGTCGAGCAGCAAAAATCCTTTGTCATCGATACCTGCGAATGTACCAACAAGCGAGCGGTCCGGCAGGTTCACGGTGATTTTTTCGCCGATGCCGCAGGCTACCTCGCGCCAGCGCCGGCTGATTTCCGGGGTGCCCCGGCCCTCATCCCAGGATTCCAGAACCTGTGCCATCTCTCTGAAAAGATGCGCGAAAAGCTCTTCCGGCGAGACCTTTGCACCGTGGTCGGCAAGCCTCGTGACCGCATAGGCTGCACTATCGGGCATATGGCGGATATTGATGCCGATGCCGATGACGAGCGCGCGGCGGCCATCCGGCAGCCCCTCGCCCTCCAGCAGGATGCCACAGGTCTTCTTGCGGCCGATCAGGATATCGTTCGGCCATTTGACGTCGAGCGGCTCGCCGCCCGGCGGTAGAACCGAACTGACTGCGGCATGGACGGCGACGGCGACCGCGAGCGGCAGCGAGCCGATCCTCTCCGGCGGCGCAGGATCGATCAGCAGCAGCGAGGCATAGAGATTGCCGGGTTCCGATGTCCAGGCCCGGCCACGGCGCCCGCGGCCGGCGAGCTGGCGCGTCGCTGTCAGCCATAACAAACCGGAATCGCCCGCGCGAGCGCGGGCGAGACATTCGCTATTGGTGGATCCGACCTCGTCGAGCGCCTCGTGACGGAACGCATCGAGCGAGAAACGGCCCCTTGCTCCCGGCATTCTCAGAAGAAGGACTTCGCGGCAGCACTTGCCGCCGTGCCGATCGGTCCGCCGATCAGCACATAGGCCACAACGAAGAGGCCGGAGAGACCGAAGACCAGGCGCAATTCGCCGGAGATGCGGGCGAACTCGCCCTTGGCTTCATCGAACCACATCAGCTTGACGATGCGCAGGTAATAATAGGCGCCGACGACCGAGGAGAGCACGCCGATGACGGCCAGCGCATAGAGCTTGGCTTCAATCGCTGCGACGAACACGAAATACTTTGCGAAGAAGCCTGCCAGCGGCGGAATGCCGGCCATCGAGAACATCAGCGCAGTCAGCACGATCGCCATGAACGGCTTGGTGGACGACAGGCCGGCGAGATCGTCGACATTCTCGACATTTTCACCGTCCTTGCGGCGCATCGCCATGATGCAGGCGAAGGTGCCCAAGGTCATGACCATATAGATGGTCATGTAGAGGACGACGCCCGAGACGCCCGTCTCGGAGCCGGCGGCAAGGCCGACCAGCGCGTAGCCCATGTGGCCAATCGAGGAATAGGCCATCAGTCGCTTGATGTTGCGCTGGCCGATCGCGGCGAACGAGCCGAGCAGCATGGAGGCAATCGATACGAAGACGATGATCTGGCGCCAGTCGGCAACGAGCGGCAGGAAGGCGTCGGACACGATGCGAACCAGGATAGCCATGGCGGCAACCTTCGGACCGGCGGCGAAGAAGGCGGTGACGGGGGTCGGCGCGCCTTCATAGACGTCCGGTGTCCACATGTGGAATGGCACGGCGGAGATCTTGAAGCAGGCGCCGGCGAGCACGAAAACCATGCCGAAGATCAAGCCCAGGCCGCGGGTCTCGGCAGTGAGAACCTTGGCGATGCCTTCAAAGCCGGTATTGCCGGTGAAGCCGTAGACCAGCGACATGCCGTAAAGCATCATGCCGGAGGAGAGCGCGCCGAGGACGAAATATTTGAGGCCGGCTTCGGTCGAGCGCAGACTGTCCCGGTTGAAGGCGGCGATAACATAAAGCGCCAGCGACATCAGTTCAAGGGCGAGGTAGAACGCGATCAGGTCGTTCGCCGAGATCAGCAGCAGCATGCCCAGCGTCGACAGAACCAGAAGCACCGGGAACTCGAAGCGGTTGAGCAGATCCGACTTCGCATGGCCGACGGACATGACCATGGCGGTGATCGAACCGATGAGCGCCAGGACCTTCATGAAGCGGCCGAAGGCATCCAGCTTGAAGGCGCCGCCATAGGCCACGCCCTCTCCGGGCATGAAGATCAGCCAGAGGCCGGCGACCGCCAGCAGTGCTACCGCAAGCCCCGTCACCGTCGGCGCGGACTTGTCGCCGGAGAAGACGCCGATCATCAGAAGAGCGAGCGCGCCCACGGCCAGGATGATCTCCGGCATCGAGAGCTGCAGGCTTAGGGAGAGAATTTCAGCGGTCATGTCCAGTCGTGTCCCGTCTCAGTGCACGTTGAGTGCAAGGTCTTTCGCTGCTGCCAGGGCTGCGGAATAATTGTTCACCAGCAAATCTACCGATGCTGCCGTCGCATCGAAGATCGGCGCCGGATAGAAGCCGTAGAAGATGGTGATCGCGATCAGCGGATAGAGAATGAGCTTCTCGCGGCCGGAAAGGTCGAGCAGGCCTTTGAGGCTTTCCTTCTCGAGCGCCCCGAAGATCACCCGGCGATAAAGCCAGAGCGCGTAGGAGGCCGAGAGGATGACGCCGGTGGCCGCAAACAGGGCGACCCAGGTGTTGACCCGGAAGACGCCGATGATCGTCAGGAATTCGCCGACGAAGCCGGACGTGCCCGGCAGGCCGACATTGGCCATGGTGAAGATCATGAAGGCGACGGCGTATTTCGGCATGTTGTTGACGAGACCGCCATAAGCCGAGATCTCACGGGTGTGGAGACGGTCGTAGACAACGCCGACGCAGAGGAAGAGTGCGCCCGAGACGATGCCGTGCGACAGCATCTGGAAGATCGCGCCCTGCACTCCCTGCACGTTGGCGGCAAAGATCCCCATGGTCACGTAACCCATGTGGGCGACCGACGAATAGGCGATCAGCTTCTTGATGTCGTCCTGCATCATCGCCACCAGCGAGGTGTAGATGATGGCGATGACCGACAGCGAGAAGACCAGCGGCGCGAAATGTTCGGACGCGATCGGGAACATGGCGAGCGAGAAACGGATCATCCCGTAACCGCCGAGCTTCAGCATGACACCGGCCAGGATCACCGAGCCAGCGGTCGGAGCCTGGACGTGCGCGTCCGGAAGCCAGGTATGGACCGGCCACATCGGCATCTTCACCGAGAAGGCCGCAAAGCAGGCGAGCCAGAGCCAGGTCTGCATGCCGGCCGGGAAGCCGTATTTCAGAAGCGCGGTCATGTCTGTGGTGCCGGCCTGCCAGTACATGGCCATGATGGCGAGCATCATCAGCACCGAGCCGAGCAGCGTATAGAGGAAGAACTTGTAGGAGGCGTAGACGCGGTCCTTGCCGCCCCACACACCGATGATGACGAACATCGGGATGAGGGTCGCTTCGAAGAAGACGTAGAAGAGAACGATATCGAGCGACACGAAGACGCCGGTCATGACCACTTCCAGAAGCAGGAAGGCGATCATGTACTCCTTGAGGCGCTTCTCGATCGTATTCCAGCTGGCGAGCACGCAGAAGGGCATCAGGAAGGTCGTCAGGATGACGAACAGCATGGAAATGCCGTCGACGCCGAGATGATAGGAAATGCCGGTGCCGAGCCAGTCATGCTTCTCGACCATCTGGAAGCCGGCATTCGAATTGTCGAAGCTGATCCAGATGAACAGCGAGACGACGAAGGTGAAGACCGTCGTGAACAGCGAGACGTTGAGGATGTTGCGGCGCCCGAAGGGCCCGTCTTCCCGTGTCAGAAGCAGCAACAGCACGCCGACCAGCGGCAGGAAGGTGACCGTCGAGAGAATTGGCCAGTCGGTCATTAGATCGAGCTCCCGAGCATCATCCAGGTGACGAGGGCGGCGATGCCGATCAGCATCGCGAACGCATAGTGATAGAGGTAACCGGACTGCAGCTTGACCACCCGGTTGGTGACGTCGACCACTCGGGCGGCAACGCCGTTCGGGCCGTAGGTATCGATGACGCCGACGTCACCCTTCTTCCACAGGAACCGGCCGAGCGCCTTGGCGGAGCGGACGAAGAGGAAGTCGTAGAGTTCGTCGAAATACCACTTGTTGAGCAGGAACTCGTAGAGGACCTTCTGCGAAGCGGCGAGACGACGGGGCGTCGAAGGCGACTTGATGTAGAAATACCAGGCAGTGACGAAACCGACCGCCATGGCGATGAAGGGACTCCAGGCGACCAGGACCGGCACGTGATGGAACTCTTCGAGGATCTTGTTCTCCGGAAGCGTGAACAGCGCGCCCTTCCAGAACTCGGCATATTCGTGGCCGAAGAAATAACCTTCGAACAGAACGCCGGCGAGAACCGCACCGGCGGCAAGGATATAGAGCGGCGCCAGCATGACCATCGGCGATTCATGCACATGGTGCATGACGTCGGCGGAGGCGCGCGGCTTGCCGAAGAAGGTCAGGAAAGCGAGACGCCAGGAATAGAAGCTGGTGAACAGCGCGGCGATGACCAGAAGCGTGAAGGCAAAGCCCGCCGCCGCCGAATGGGACGAATAGGCGCTTTCGATGATCACGTCCTTGGAGAAGAAGCCGGCGAAACCGAACATGGTTCCCGGGATGCCGACGCCGGTCAGCGCCAGCGTGCCGATCGTCATCATCCAGAAGGTGACCGGAATGTGCTTCCTGAGGCCGCCCATGTAGCGCATGTCCTGCTCGCCGTCGACGGCATGGATGACCGAGCCGGCGCCAAGGAACAGCAGCGCCTTGAAGAAGGCGTGGGTGAAGAGGTGGAAGATCGCGGCGCCATAGGCCCCGACCCCAAGCGCCACGAACATGTAGCCGAGCTGCGAGCAGGTCGAATAGGCGATGACACGCTTGATGTCGTTCTGGACGAGGCCGACGGTCGCCGCGAAGAAGGCGGTGATCGCGCCGATGATCGTGACGACCAGCAGGGCATTGGGCGACAGTTCGAAGATCGGCGACATGCGGGCGACGAGGAAGACGCCGGCGGTGACCATGGTCGCGGCATGGATAAGCGCAGACACCGGGGTCGGGCCTTCCATGGCATCCGGAAGCCAGGTGTGCAGCAGGAACTGCGCCGACTTGCCCATCGCGCCCATGAACAGCAGCAGGCAGACGACGGTGACCGCGTTTGCCTTGTCAAGCGACATGCCGAAGATGTTGACGACCGCCTGGGACGCTTCCGGCGAGCCTGCGGCCGGCAGGTAGGTGGCGGCAGCCGCAAAGATCGTCTCGAAGCTGATCGAGCCGAACAGGACGAAGACGCCGGCAATGCCGAGAACGAACCCGAAGTCGCCGACGCGGTTGACGATGAAGGCCTTCATCGCGGCAGCCGAAGCGGACGGCTTCTTGTACCAGAAGCCGATGAGCAGGTAGGACGCCAGACCGACGCCTTCCCAGCCGAAGAACATCTGGGCGAGGTTGTCCGACGTGATCAGCATCAGCATCGCAAAGGTGAACAGCGAAAGATAGGCGAAGAAGCGCGGCCGATGCGGGTCGTGGTGCATGTAGCCGATCGAATAGACATGCACGAGCGTCGAGACGGTGTTGACGACGACGAACATGACCGCCGTCAGCGTATCGACGCGAAAAGCCCATTCGACGTCGATGCCGCCGGACTGGATCCAGCGCATGACCGGAACCTTGATCACCTCGCCTGCTTCGCCATGGGCGAGCGCGACGTTGAAGAAGACGATCCAGGAGAGCACGGCCGCTATGATCATCAGGCCGCTGGTGACGTATTCGGACGCCTTTGCGCCGATCGAACGGCCGAACAGGCCGGCGATCAGGAAGCCGATCAGGGGAAGAAAGACGATTGCCTTGTAGATCATGACCCGATCAGCCCTTCATCATATTGACGTCTTCGACGGCGATCGAACCGCGGTTGCGGTAGAAGACGACGAGAATTGCAAGACCGATGGCCGCTTCGGCGGCCGCCACGGTCAGAATGAACAATGCGAAGACCTGGCCGACGATGTCGTTCAGGAAGGAGGAGAAGGCCACCATGTTCAGGTTGACCGAGAGCAGGATGAGCTCCACCGACATCAGGATGATGATGACGTTCTTGCGGTTCAGGAAGATGCCGAAAACGCCGAGCGTGAAGAGGATGGCGCTGACCGTGAGGTAATGGGAAAGTCCGATTTCCATGTCTTTATTCCTTTTTCCCGCCTCAGACGCCCTGGCCCGGCTTGACCTTGACCACTTCGACGGCTGTCGCCGGCGTGCGGGCCACCTGCTTGGAAACATCCTGTCGCTTGGTATTGGTGCGGTGACGCAGGGTCAGCACGATCGCGCCGATCATCGCCACCAGAAGCACCAGACCGGCGATCTGGAAGAAGTAGACGTAGTTCGTATAAAGCACGTCGCCTAACGCCGCCGTGTTGGTGCGGCTGGCCGGGTTCGGGATCGGCATGGTGATCGCCTTGGCCGCTTCCGGCGTGAGCACGCTGCCGCCGATGACGACCACCAGTTCGGCGGCGACGATCAGACCGACCAGCATGCCGATCGGCGCATATTGCAGCACGCCCGAGCGCAGTTCCGCAAAGTCGATATCGAGCATCATGACGACGAAGAGGAAGAGAACCGCAACCGCGCCGATATAGACGACCAGCAGGATCATCGCCAGGAATTCGGCGCCCGTCAGCAGGAAGAGACCGGCGGCGTTGAAGAAGACCAGGATGAGGAACAGCACCGAGTGCACCGGGTTCTTGGCCGAAATGACCATGAACGCCGACGCCACCGCGATGAACGCGAAGAGATAGAAGAAGATTGCCTGCAGACCCATCGTGGTGCCTTTTCGTCCCTCACCGGGATCGGGGCGAATGCCCCTACCCGTCGAAACCCGGCCTTGTGATATGCGCCGGGTATTTCATCCAGATGTCACCGGCGCACCACCCGCTGAGGGGGGCCGCCGGACAAATCACCCCGCCTTAGCGGTAGGGCGCATCGATTGCCATGTTGCGCGCGATTTCGCGCTCCCAGCGGTCGCCGTTTTCCAGGAGACGCGCCTTGTCGAAATAGAGTTCTTCGCGCGTCTCGGTCGAGAATTCGAAATTCGGGCCCTCGACGATCGCATCCACCGGGCAGGCTTCCTGGCAGAAGCCGCAATAGATGCACTTCACCATGTCGATATCGTAACGCACCGTGCGGCGGGTGCCGTCGTTGCGGCGCGGGCCTGCCTCGATGGTGATCGCCTGGGCAGGACAGATCGCCTCGCAGAGCTTGCAGGCGATGCAGCGTTCCTCGCCGTTCGGATAACGGCGCAACGCGTGTTCGCCCCGGAAACGCGGCGAGACCGGGCCCTTTTCGAACGGGTAGTTGATCGTCGCCTTCTGCTTGAAGAAGTAGCGCATCGACAGGAAGAACGCGCCGACGAACTCCTTCAGGAACAGCGAATTCACGGCTTGGCCGAGACTTGCCATCTTTATTCTCCAATGATGCCGGAAGCTTGGACGGACATGTTCACGATCATGATCATGCCCATCCCGCCAGCTTCAGCACGAATGCGGTAATGACGACCATGGCGAGCGACAGCGGCAGGAAGATCTTCCAGCCAAGGCGCATGAGCTGGTCGTAGCGGTAGCGCGGAACGAAGGCCTTCACCATGGCGAACATGAAGAAGACGAGCATCGACTTCAGCATGAACCAGACGATGCCCGGTACCCAGTTGAGGAGCCAGATATCGACCGGCGGCAGCCAGCCCCCGAGGAACAGGATGGTCGTCAGCGCGCACATCAGGCAGACGGCTGCGTATTCGCCGAGCATGAACATCATGTATGGCGAGGAGCCGTACTCGACCATGAAGCCGGCGACCAGTTCCGATTCCGCTTCGGGAAGATCGAAGGGCGGACGGTTGGTTTCGGCGAGCGCCGAGATGAAGAACACCACGAACATCGGGAACAGCGCGAGCCAGTGCCAATCCAGGAAGGAAGCTGGCAAGCCCATTCTCGTGCCGAGGCCGTCATGCTGGGCATTGACGATATCGGTGAGGTTCAGCGAACCGACGCAGAGCAGAACGGTGACGATGACGAAGCCGATCGAGACTTCGTAGGAGACCATCTGCGCCGCCGAACGGAGCGCGCCGAGGAACGGATATTTCGAGTTCGAAGCCCAGCCACCCATGATGATGCCGTAGACTTCGAGCGAGGAGATCGCAAAGATATAGAGGATGCCGACATTGATGTTGGCGATGACCCATCCGTCCGCGAGCGGCACCACCGCCCAGGTCGACAGGGCCAGGAGCACGGCAACCAGCGGCGCGAGCAGGAAAACGGCCTTGTTGGCGCCAGCCGGAATGACCGGCTCCTTGAAGACGAACTTCAAAAGGTCGGCGAAGGACTGGAACAGGCCGAAGGGGCCGACGACGTTCGGGCCGCGGCGCAGCTGGACCGCCGCCCAGATCTTGCGGTCGGCAAGCAGAACATAAGCGATGAAGACGAGCAGGCAGACCAGCAGCAGAAGCGACTGCGCGACCATGACGATGCCCGGCCAGACGTAGATGGAAAAGAACGAGTCCATGTTCAAAATTACTCCGCCGCAGCCTGGAAATTGTTGCGGGCCAATGCCGAGCATTCAGCCATGACGGCAGACGCGCGAGCGATCGGGTTCGTCAAATAGAAGTCTTTGATCGGCGACGCAAACCCGGACTTCGTCATACCACCCGCTTTTTGGCCAAGTGCGGCAATTTCGTTCACCGAGCCCGCCGCAATCGCGTCGATAGCGGCGAAATGCGGGTAATCCGCATAGAGTTTCGCACGCAGGGCGCTCAGCGAATCGAAAGGCAGCTTGCTTCCGAGCACGTCGGAGAGAGCGCGGATAATCGCCCAGTCTTCGCGCGCCTCGCCGGGCGCGAAGCCGGCGCGGTTGCCCATCTGGACGCGGCCTTCGGTATTGACCCAGGTGCCGGACTTTTCGGTATAGGCGGCACCCGGCAGGATAACGTCGGCATTGTGCGCGCCGGCATCGCCGTGGCTGCCGATATAGACGGTGAACTTGGCGCCCTTCTTCGAGAAGTCGAGTTCGTCGGCACCGAGCAGGAAGAGGACGTCCATGCCGGCTAGTTGGGCGCTGGCATTGGCGCCCTTCGCACCCGGCACGAAGCCGAGGTCGAGGCCACCGACGCGGGCAGCGGCAGTGTGCAGGACGGCAAAGCCGTTCCACTCGTCGGTCAGCGCGCCGACCGAGCCGGCAAGCTGGGCGGCCGAGCTAAGGATCGCCGCGCCGTCGGCACGGGAAAGAGCCCCCTGCCCTATAATGATCATCGGGTTCTTTGCAGCCCGCAGCTTGTCGGCGAAGCTGTTTGCGCCGGACGCGAGGTCGGTGAGCGTCTCGGCGCCTGCACCGAGATAGTCGTAGACGTAACGCAGTTCGCTGACTTCACCGATCACGCCGATCGGGAAGTTGCCGCGGCGGAAGCGCTTGCGGATGCGGGCGTTGAGGACTGCGGCCTCGAGGCGCGGATTGGCGCCGACCAGGAGCAGAGCGTCGGCCTGTTCGATGCCTTCAATGGTCGGGTTAAAGATGTAGCTTGCGCGGCCGAGCGACGGATCAAGCGCCGTCCCGTCCTGGCGACAGTCGAGGTTTTCCGATCCGAGCGACCGGATCAGCTCCTTCAAGGCGTACATTTCCTCGACCGAAGCCAGATCGCCGGCAATCGCGCCGATCTTTGCAGCCGACGTTGCGGAAACGCCGGCCTTGATGGCGCCGAAGGCTTCGCCCCAGGAAGCGGCCTGAAGGCGGCCGTCCTTGCGGACATAAGGCCGGTCAAGGCGCTGGGTCTTCAGGCCGTCCCAGATGAAACGGGTCTTGTCCGAGATCCACTCCTCGTTCACCTGCTCGTTGACGCGCGGCATGATGCGCATCACTTCGCGGCCGCGGGTATCGACGCGGATCGCCGAGCCGACGGCGTCCATGACGTCGATCGATTCGGTCTTGCCGAGTTCCCACGGACGGGCGGTGAAGGCGAAGGGACGCGAGGTCAGCGCACCGACCGGGCAAAGATCGATCACATTGCCCTGCAGTTCCGACGTCATGGCACTTTCGAGATAGGTGGTGATCTCGGCATCCTCGCCGCGGCCGATCAGGCCGAGTTCGGAAATGCCGCCGACTTCGGTGGTGAAGCGGACGCAGCGCGTGCAGTGGATGCAGCGGTTCATCACTGTCTTGACCAGCGGGCCGATATACTTGTCTTCGACGGCGCGCTTGTTTTCCGTGTAGCGGGAACTGTCGATGCCGAAGGCCATCGCCTGGTCCTGCAGATCGCATTCACCGCCCTGGTCGCAGATCGGGCAATCCAGCGGATGGTTGATCAGCAGGAATTCCATCACGCCTTCGCGGGCCTTCTTGACCATCGGCGTATTGGTGAAGATTTCCGGCAGCTCGCCGTTCGGTCCGCCGCGGACATCGCGCACGCCCATGGCGCAGGAGGCTGCCGGCTTCGGCGGTCCGCCCTTCACTTCGATCAAGCACATGCGGCAATTGCCGGCGACCGAAAGACGTTCGTGGAAACAAAAGCGCGGGACCTCGGCGCCGGCTTCCTCGCATGCCTGAAGCAGCGTGAAATGATCCGGAACTTCGACCTCTTTGCCGTCAACCTTCAGCTTAACCATCGTCTCACTTACGTCCTTAGTTCCATCCTTTGGGTCTCCTGGGGGTCAGGCGACTCGGGGACATATTCTTTTATTTCAACAGAGCTTTCGCCTGGCCGACCCAGTCGTCGCGGCTGATGCGTCCCTCGAAACCCAATTCCTTGTCGAAGCGGGCGATATCGGCCTCGTTCCAGGCCGCGACCTGCGCAAGGCTCGTCACGCCCATGTCATTCAGGACCCCTTCCAGCTTCGGGCCGATGCCCGAAATCCGCTTGAGGTCTCCGCCGCCGGCAGATGCCTTGGCCGTCTTCGCCTTCGTCGGCTTCACCGGTGCCGGCTGCCTGGCCGAAACCTTAGGTGCGGCCTTGGGCGCAGCTTTTGCCGGCGCAGCCTTGGCGGCCGGCTTCCTGACCGGTTCGGCAACGGGTGCCGCCTTGAGAGCCGGAGCAGCTGCCTTGCGGGGCGCCTTCGGCTTGGCGGCGACCGGCTTCGCCGTCGCTGCTGCGACGACCGGTTCTGCAACAGCCGGCGTTTCCGCAGACGCTGGCGTTTTTTCAGGGGCTGGCGTTTCCGCGATCGGCGACGCCTCGGCCGGATTTGGATCGCCGGCCTTCTGGCGATTGCCCGCTTCCATCGCGCCCTGCAGCGCACCGAAGAACACTCCGGCCATCTGGGTGGCAATACCGAAACCGATCGCGGTTGCGGCCGCCATGTTCGCCATCAGCGGATTGAGCTTCATCGCCTCGGAAAAATCGGACATGCGCGCTGGATCGAGCGCCGGACGATCCGTCGCCTCCCGTTCATGCTCTTTGCCCGACTTCGTCACGTGGCTACTCCGCAGCTTCCAGGACGGCGCCATGCGCCGCCGCGTTTCGGGTATACTGGTCGATACGTGCTTCGATCTCCGGACGGAAATGCCGGATCAGGCCCTGGACAGGCCAGGCCGCCGCATCGCCGAGCGCGCAGATGGTGTGACCTTCGATCTGCTTGGTCACCTGGAACAGCATGTCGATTTCGCGCTTCTGGGCATTGCCCTTGACCATGCGCTCCAGAACCCGCCACATCCAGCCGGTGCCTTCGCGGCACGGCGTGCACTGGCCGCAGCTTTCGTGCTTGAAGAAGGCCGAGATGCGGGCGATCGCCTTGATGACGTCCGTGGACTTGTCCATGACGATGGCGCCGGCGGTGCCGAACGAGGAGCCGACGGCACGCAGGCCGTCGAAATCCATTTGGCAGTCCATGATGTCCTTGGCCGGCACGATCGGGCAGGATGCGCCGCCCGGGATAACCGCGAGCAGATTGTCCCAGCCGCCGCGGATGCCGCCGGCATGCTTGTCGACCAGCTCACGGAAGGTGATGCCCATCACTTCTTCGACGGTGCACGGCTTGTTGACGTGGCCGGAGAGCATGAACAGCTTGGTGCCGACATTGTTCGGACGGCCCATGGACGAGAACCAGCCGGCGCCGCGGCGCAGGATGGTCGGGGCAACCGCGATCGATTCGACGTTGTTGACCGTGGTCGGGCAGCCGTAGAGGCCCATGTTGGCCGGGAACGGCGGCTTCAGGCGCGGCTGGCCCTTCTTGCCTTCCAGGCTTTCGAGCAATGCGGTTTCTTCGCCGCAGATATAGGCGCCGGCGCCGTGGTGGACGTAGATGTCGAAATCCCAGCCGAGCTTGTTGTTGCCGCCGAGCAGGCCGAAGTCATAGCACTCGTCGATCGCCGCCTGCAGCGCTTCGCGCTCGCGCATGTATTCGCCGCGCACATAGATGTAGGCCGTGTTGGCGCCCATGGCGAAACCGGCGATGACGCAGCCTTCGATCAGCGTATGCGGATCGTGGCGCATGATTTCGCGGTCCTTGCAGGTGCCGGGCTCGGATTCGTCGGCATTGACCACGAGGTAATGCGGGCGGCCATCGCTCTCCTTCGGCATGAAGGACCACTTGAGACCGGTAGGGAAGCCTGCGCCGCCGCGGCCGCGAAGTCCCGAAGCCTTCATCTCGTTGATGATCCAGTCCCGGCCCTTCTCGATGATCTCCTTGGTGCCGTCCCAATGGCCGCGGCTCATCGCGCCCTTCAGGGACTTGTCCTTGAGGCCGTAGATATTGGTAAAGATGCGATCCTGATCTTTCAACATGATCTATTCCACAAGTCCGTCGCGATTAAGCCGGTTGTCAGTCGATATATTGCAGCCTTTTTCAAAGGCCGCACACAAATTCTCAAATGTCACGACTCACCTTCATTCGTGGTCTTGCGCCGTGTGCGCTTCGGCTTCAAGTCCCCGGAGACCGCACCCGGTTCCGGCGGTGCGCCTTCCGCGGCACTGCCGGGCGTCTTCGGAGCCGGTTTGCTCTTCGCAGTCGCCGAGAGCGGCTGCTTCTCCGCGGCCTTGGCATTCGCGGCCGCCGCCGCCGGGGCGGTGGCAGGGGTTTTCAGTTTCGGGTCCGTCTCCGGCGCGGTGTCCTTCGGACGCCCGGCATCGGCCGGAGGAATGCTTGCAGCTGCCGCGGCCTCTTCGGCGCTCGGATGTGGGTCGAGATTGGTGCGGACCGGCTTGATCTCGTCGTTCAACGTCTGCGGCCCGCCCTCGGGCGCCGAGAAGATGCGGTCGATCTGCGGGCCGGGCTTGATCTCATCGCCCTTGCCTGCTTCGAAAGCGTCGATGATCTCTTCCAGGCGCTGCGGCGTCAGGTCCTCATAGGCATCCTTGAAGATGATGACCATCGGCGCATTGACGCAGGCGCCCTGACATTCGACCTCTTCCCACGACAGAGTGCCGTCGGCGTTCAGCGCGAACGGATCGTGGTGGATCTTGTGCTGACAGACCTTCATCAGGTCTTCCGCGCCGCGCAGCATGCAGGGGGTGGTGCCGCACACCTGGATATGGGCGCGGGTACCGACCGGCTTCAGCTGGAACTGAGTGTAGAAGGTCGCGACTTCGAGGACGCGGATATAGGGCATGTCGAGCTTGTTTGCGACGAACTCGATCGCCGCACGGGTCACCCAGCCATCCTGTTCCTGCGCACGCATCAGGAGCGGGATGACAGCCGATTGCTGCCGGCCTGCCGGATATTTCCTGATCGTTGCCTCGGCCCAGACGGAATTCTCGTCATTGAAGGCGAAAATTGCCGGCTGCACCTGGTCTTCGGCTAATCGACGAACGGACATTCTTTTCCACGCCTTATCAGTTTATGGATCCACACCGCGATCTCGTGAGCGTCACGAATTCGCAGGCATAGGCAGACTTGTCTTTCTGCATGAACACTATGAACTTTGTTCCACTGGGAACGGAGGACTTGATCTCGTATCCTTCGGACAGGAGATCCTTCATCGACCTCGATCCGCCGCCTTGCGTCGAAATCGCGCCATCCGTCTGAGCCTGCTGCGCGAACGCAACCGGGGCAGCAGAGACGAGGGCAGCGAAAACGACGGCGCGGAGCATCAGCGGTCCACCTCGCCGAAGACGATGTCGATCGAGCCGAGCACCGCCGAGACGTCGGCCAGCTGGTGACCCCGACAGATGAAATCCATCGCCTGGAGGTGGGCGTAACCCGGCGCGCGAATCTTGCAGCGGTACGGCTTGTTGGTGCCGTCGGCGACCAGGAAGACGCCGAACTCGCCCTTCGGGGCTTCGACGGCGGCATAAACCTCGCCGGCCGGCACGTGGTAACCTTCGGTATAGAGCTTGAAGTGATGGATCAGCGCTTCCATCGACCGCTTCATCTCGCCGCGCTTCGGCGGCACGACCTTGCCGTCCGTAGACGAGAACGGGCCAGTCCTGGCATCGCCGAGCAGACGGTTGACGCACTGCTTCATGATCTTCACCGACTCGCGCATCTCGATCATGCGGATCAGGTAACGGTCGTAGCAGTCACCGTTCTTGCCGATCGGGATATCGAATTCGAGGTCGGAATAGCATTCGTAGGGCTGCGAGCGGCGCAGATCCCAGGCGGCGCCCGAACCGCGGACCATGACGCCGGAAAAGCCCCAGGCCCAGGCGTCTTCGAGCTTGACGACGCCGATATCGACGTTGCGCTGCTTGAAGATGCGGTTGCCCGTGAGCAGGTCGTCGATGTCGTCGAGCTTTGCCGGGAATTCATCGCACCAGATGCCGATAT
This sequence comes from Neorhizobium sp. T6_25, assembly GCF_002968555.1. NCBI lineage: Bacteria > Pseudomonadati > Pseudomonadota > Alphaproteobacteria > Hyphomicrobiales > Rhizobiaceae > Neorhizobium > Neorhizobium sp. T6_25. Next base: position 3,953 of record NZ_PVBL01000015.1, on the reverse strand, counting down.
CCTCGACCAGTTCCGGCGGCAGGTCCTGATGGACGCCGCCCGGACGGAAATAGGCCGCATGCATGCGCGAGCCCGAGGCGCGCTCGTAGAACACCATCAGCTTTTCGCGCTCTTCGAAACCCCAGAGCGGCGGCGTCAGCGCGCCGACGTCCATCGCCTGCGTGGTGACGTTGAGGAGATGCGAAAGGATGCGGCCGATTTCCGAATAGAGCACGCGGATCAGCTGGCCGCGGATCGGGATCTGGATATCCAGGAGCTTTTCGACGGCGAGCGCGAAAGCATGTTCCTGGTTCATCGGCGCGACGTAGTCGAGGCGGTCGAAATAAGGGATCGCCTGCAGATAGGTCTTGGTCTCGATCAGCTTTTCGGTGCCGCGGTGCAAAAGACCGATATGCGGATCGACGCGCTCGACGATTTCGCCATCAAGCTCCAGGACAAGGCGCAACACGCCATGCGCCGCCGGATGCTGCGGTCCGAAATTGATGTTGAAATTGCGGACGTTATGTTCGGTCATTCTGCTTACTCCATGCCGGGCGGAGTGACGCACCGGGCGGGAAAGAAGTGCGGACGGACGGCGCGGCTGCGCCGATCCTTAGGCTTTCGCCTTTTCATCCCCGGGCAGGACGTAATCTGTCCCTTCCCACGGACTCAAGAAATCGAAACTGCGGAATTCCTGGCGCAGCTCGACGGGTTCGTAGACGACGCGCTTGGCGTTGTCGTCGTAGCGAACCTCGACGAAACCGGTAGTCGGGAAGTCCTTGCGCAGCGGATGGCCTTCGAAACCGTAGTCCGTCAGGATACGGCGCAGGTCCGGATGGCCGGTGAACAGGATGCCGTACATGTCCCAGGCTTCGCGCTCGAACCAGTCGGCGCCCGGGTAGACCGGGCAGGCAGACGGAACCGGCTCGTCCTCGGCGGTCGCGACCTTGATGCGAATACGCTGGTTCTGGCGGGGCGACAGAAGGTGATAGACCACGTCGAAGCGCTTTTCGCGCGCCGGATAATCCACACCGCAGATGTCGATGAAGCTGATGAACCCGCACTGCACGTCGTCACGCAGGAAGGTCAGCAGCGGCAGCAGGTTTTCCGCCGTCGCGGTCAGCGTCAGCTCGCCATAGGCGATTTCCGCATCCGCCACGAGGGACGCACGCGCTTCGCGAATGTAGGTCGAAAGCTCGTTCAGGGCTTCACTCATGATCTTGTCCAATTACCCTTAGCCTCTGGCCTCAGCGCTCGATCGTGCCGGTCCGTCGGATCTTCTTCTGCAGCAGAAGCACGCCGTAGAGCAGTGCCTCCGCTGTGGGGGGACAGCCCGGAACATAGATATCGATCGGCACGATGCGGTCACAGCCGCGCACCACCGAGTAGGAATAGTGGTAATAACCGCCGCCATTGGCGCAGGAGCCCATGGAGATGACGTAACGCGGCTCCGGCATCTGGTCGTAGACCTTGCGGAGCGCGGGCGCCATCTTGTTGGTCAGCGTGCCGGCGACGATCATCACGTCCGACTGGCGCGGCGAGGCGCGCGGCGCAAACCCGAAGCGCTCGACGTCATAACGCGGCATCGAAAGCTGCATCATCTCGACCGCGCAGCAGGCGAGGCCGAAGGTCATCCACATCAGCGAGCCCGTGCGGGCCCAGGTGATCAGCTCGTCCGTGGAGGTGACGAGAAAACCCTTGTCGGCGAGCTCATTGTTGATCTCGCCGAAGAACGCGTCGTCGCTGCCGATGGGCTTGCCCGTATTCGGATCGATAATGCCCTTGGGCTGTGGCGCGACGAGAGTGCTGCCGTTGTCGACTACTCCCATTCCAGCGCTCCTTTCTTCCATTCATATATAAAGCCGATCGTCAGAACGGCGAGGAATACCATCATCGACCAGAAGCCGAACCAGCCAATCGCACCGAACGATACCGCCCACGGGAAAAGGAAGGCCACTTCGAGGTCGAAGATGATGAAGAGGATCGAGACCAGGTAGAAGCGAATGTCGAACTTCATGCGCGCATCGTCGAAGGCGTTGAAGCCGCATTCGTAGGCCGACAGCTTTTCCGAATCGGGCGCCTTGTAGGCGACGGCGAACGGCGCAACCAGAAGCGCGATGCCGATCACCAGGGAAATGCCGATGAAAATCGCGATCGGGATATAGGAAGTGAGGAGTTCACTCATTGTATTCGATCCCAGCTTGCCTGAAGCGTCGGGAGACGACGCCTGAATATCAATGCACAGGCAAAGCGAACGTGCATTGCAACAAGCCGTGGTTAGCGCAGCCGAAGCCCCGGCGCAAGCTTTTTGAATGTCGCATCCTGCGCCAAAATGGAGCAGTTCAAACGATTATCAGCGGTCGCATCGTGCCGACAGCCTCCGGCCGTGATCGTCAGGGACCGGCAACGGCCAAATCATATTGGGAAGGGCGTTCTCTCGGATGGTAAATGGCGCGAGTGACGGGGCTCGAACCCGCGACCTCCGGCGTGACAGGCCGGCACTCTAACCGACTGAGCTACACCCGCGCATAATGCCGACTGACGGCTCGCCCCCTACGCCCAAGAAGCGTAAAAAGCGGGTTGTTCGAAGAAGAGAATGGCGCGAGTGACGGGGCTCGAACCCGCGACCTCCGGCGTGACAGGCCGGCACTCTAACCAACTGAGCTACACCCGCGCATTTCTCTTGAGGTCGAAACCTCTTGGCCGGGCGACCTCAATCGCTCGGTTGAGCGGCTAACTAAGAGGTTCGTGATCGGGTGTCAAGCGCGTTTCAAGACAAAAGGATGACGTCTCGTCGCTTTGCCCTCTCCTGCCCCATATACGCCCCTGTCCAGTCGGCTCTTCCCCAAAATTTTCAAAAAAACATCATGAAAGCCCTTGCGGTTTTTCCGCGATCCGCATAGATCACGGCCACCGACGCGGCGGGCCCTAAGGCTCCGCAATCGCGAACGGGCGATTAGCTCAGTTGGTAGAGCGCCTCGTTTACACCGAGGATGTCGGGAGTTCGAGTCTCTCATCGCCCACCATTCTTTCCCTTGACATTGCTCGGACCCTCTGCGGCGCACAGTGATCACGGATGCAGAGTTCCTATGCGAGCAGCTTGAAACAGCCACCATGCTGATAAGCCCCAGCCCCGTGCGCGGGTGTAAGCCGAAGTTTAGTCGGGCACCGTTGCGATATGCGGCAAGTCAAATAGGTGATATCTCGATGGCGCTGGTCTTATTATTTGGAGCGGCTAGAAAGATTCCAGCATGAGGATAGTTTTTATTTACTACCCTCCTTACACCTGCAATCACATCATCGCTCGCACGAAAGCCAACAATGACGGACTTCACGACATCGGAAGGAAAACCGATCAAGTGAATCGGATCTGGTGAAGCTGAAATCGTTTTTTCAATATCATTAGGCCCACAATACATCCGCCATTCTTTTTCATAAGACCAGACAGTCGTTTTTGAGCCGAACGCTGCCTGGGGATTATCCAAAATCTCATCAAAAACTCCGTCTATGTAATGGACTTTGTGCAGTCTTGTTTTCGATATGTCGTCTTTGTTCTTGAACCAAGAACTTTCTGTCGAGACCTCAATAACAATTCCGGAATGATTTCCAGCATAGAAAGCCCACATGGGTAGTATGCCGAACTCCTCAGATAACGAAAAACACAGCATATCATTGCCAAACATTTGAAGAAATTGTTCACGCACCAAATCTGTGTTCACATAATCCTCAAACAAATTCAGCGCACTTGCCATCCCGTCGCGGAATTGCTTATCTATCCCCTCTTTATAAAAGCCTGCAATTGCCAAACGTTTCTCATTACGGCTTAGTGACCTGCCTACCCGCTCAGCTAGAGCAGATCCTGTGATCGATGAATCGATTGTGAGGTGACGCGGCGAGCCGAAGCTGATTCAACATCTACAGCGATGAGGTGGGTGATGGCGCAAGCATTGAGCGATGATCTTCGACAACGCGTA